>CAZAJX010000004.1:0-72846 GCA_964485815.1 uncultured Oscillospiraceae bacterium | reverse complement strand
TGTTTCTCCCCTTCAGGCTCCCGATGAACCCACCTACATCACTCTTGAGTTCGAGCGGGGCACTCCCGTAGCTCTTAACGGCGAAAAGATGAGCGCAAAGAATATAATACTCAAGCTGAACGAGATCGGCGGAAAGAACGGTATCGGTATTATCGACATCGTTGAAAACCGTCTTGTAGGTATGAAATGCCGCGGTGTATATGAAACTCCCGGCGGAACCATCCTTTACAAAGCACACAGTGTTCTTGAAAGCATCTGCCTTGACAAGATGACTCTTCACGAAAAACAGCGTCTTTCCATTACCTTTGCTGAACTGGTTTACAACGGTCAGTGGTTTACTCCTCTCCGCGAGGCACTCTCCGCTTTTGTTGACAAGACTCAGGAACGCGTAACCGGTAAGGTAAAGCTCAAGCTCTATAAGGGCAATATGATCAACGCCGGCGTTTGGAGTGATTACTCTCTCTACAGCGAAGAGATCGCTACCTTCGGCGAAAGCGATTACGACCAGACCGATGCAACCGGATTTATCAACCTTTACGGTCTTCCCATAAAGGTTCAGGCAATGGTTGACGGCAAATAATCAAAAATATTTTGAATACCGGATGACCGTACGAAAATGCGGTCAGCCGGTATTTGGCGTATGTTACGCATATATTCAGACTTAAGGAGAACAGGCAAATGGCAAAAATGTGGGCAGGCCGCACCGACGGTATAACAGAAAAAATAGCCGATGATTTCAACTCTTCTATACATTTCGACAGCAGAATGTACAGACAGGATATCACCGGTAGTATTATCCACGCGGCAATGCTTGCAAAGCAGGGCATTATTTCACAGGCTGATGCGGATGCTCTCACCAAAGGACTTGAGGATATACTTGCAGATATCGAATCCGGTAATCTTGAGATCGATATGTCCTGCGAAGACATACATATGTTTGTGGAGCAGGTGCTGACCGAGCGTATCGGCGAAACGGGAAAAAAGCTTCACACGGCGCGAAGCAGAAATGACCAGGTGGCGTTGGATATCCGTATGTATCTTCGTAACGAAACCGATGAAATTCTTGCACTCACCAAAGAGCTCACCGCAGTTATCACCGAAAAAGCAGACGAATACAAAGATTCCATAATGCCCGGATATACCCATCTGCAAAGAGCACAGCCCATAACGTTCGGACATCATCTTATGGCATACGCTATGATGCTTCTCCGCGATGTGGACAGACTGAATGATTGCAGAAAAAGAATGAACTTTTCCCCTATCGGCTGTTGCGCACTTGCGGGAACCACCTACGATACCGACAGACGCTTTGAATCAGAACGACTTGGGTTTGACGGAATTTGTCTTAACAGTCTTGACGGTGTTTCCGACCGCGATTTTTGCGCGGAGCTTATTAGCGATATCGCCATTCTTATGATGCACCTTTCCCGATTTTCCGAAGAAATAATCCTTTGGTCAAGTTGGGAGTTTAAATTTGTTGAGCTTTCCGATGCATACACTACCGGCTCTTCCATAATGCCCCAAAAAAAGAATCCCGATATGGCAGAGCTTGTAAGAGGAAAAACAGGACGTGTTTACGGCGACCTTTTATCTCTGCTTACTACTCTTAAAGGACTCCCGCTTGCATACAACAAGGATATGCAGGAAGATAAAGAAAGTGTTTTTGATGCCTGCGACACGGTTATAATGTGTCTAAAGGTGTTCACGGGAATGATAAAGACCTTAAAAGCAAACACCGCAAATATGAAGCGTGCCGCGCAAAAGGGTTTTATAAACGCAACCGATCTTGCCGATTATCTCGTCAAAAAAGGTATGCCGTTCAGAAGCGCTTATAAGATATCCGGCACCTTGGTTGCTCTTTGTATAGAGAAAAACACCGTGCTTGAAGAGCTTCCCATTGAAACCTACAAGGAATATTCCGATTTGTTCGATACCGATCTTTATAATGATATAGATTTGATGACCTGCGTTGAAAAACGCATTTCCGAGGGCGGAACCTCAATAGATTCGGTTAAAGCACAGATAAACTATGTGAAAGAGATTCTTGAAAAATGACAAAAGTATTTATAGACGGAAGCGCAGGAACCACCGGCCTGCGGATCGCAGAGCGCCTTTCTCAAAGAAAAGATATAGAATTGATAATTCTGCCCGATGAAAAAAGAAAAGACACAGCCGAACGTAAAAACGCAATTCTTAACGCTGATATAGTTTTTTTATGTCTTCCCGATGCCGCGGCGATAGAAGCCGTTGCGCTGGCCGAAGGCTCAAACACAAAAATAATAGATACTTCCACGGCGCACCGTGTTTCCGAGGGATGGACATACGGTTTTCCCGAGCTTGAGGGACAGAGAGAAAAGATCAAAAACAGCAACCGTATCGCAAATCCCGGCTGCCACGCAAGCGGATTTATCGCCCTTATTGCACCTCTTGTACAGAAAGGTGTTTTGAACGAGGACGTATTGCTTTCCTGCTTTTCGCTGACCGGATATTCCGGTGGCGGAAAAAAGATGATTGCAGAATATGAGGACGAAAATAGATCTCCTCTTCTGAAAGCCCCCAGACAATACGCGCTTACACAACAGCACAAGCATCTCAAAGAGATGGCGCACGTCTGCGGTATTGATGATATGCCCGTATTCTGCCCCATAGTCGGTGATTTTTACAGCGGTATGGAAGTTACCGTGTCTTTATTTGCAAAAGATATATGCGGAGATATCAATACGATTCGTGATATTTACAAGGCATATTACAATGACGGACTCGTTTTTGTTGATGATAGTGAAGATGATACAGGCATGTTATCCGCAAACCGTTTTTCGGGACGGGACGATATGTGTATCAGTGTTCACGGCAATGACGAAAGAATTATACTTACAGCACGGTTCGATAATTTGGGAAAAGGCGCTTCGGGTGCCGCAATCCAGAATATGAACATTCTTTTGGGTGTCGATGAAAAATGCGGACTCTGTGTGAATGATTAAGGAGAATTAAAATGAAACTTATTTCCGGCGGTATTTGTGCCGCAAAAGGATTTAAAGCAAGCGGTATTCACTGCGGTATACGAAAGAACCGCACAAAAAAGGATCTTGCGCTGATCGTGAGTGACGTTCCCGCAAGTGCCGCTGCTGTATATACCACAAATCTTGTTAAGGGAGCTCCCCTGCTCCTTAATATGCGCAATCTTTCCGACGGAAAGGCGCAGGCAGTAATTTGCAACAGCGGAAACGCCAACACCTGCAACGCAAACGGAATTCAGATTGCAAAGGAAATGTGTAAGCTGGTTTCCGAATATACGAATATTCCCGAAAACGATGTAGTTGTCGCCTCTACCGGCGTTATCGGTCAGCCTTTGGATATTACCCCTATTGCAAACGGTATGACCTCGCTTTGCGACGGCTTGTCTTATGACGGAAGCGGTTCCGCCGCCGAAGCAATTATGACTACCGACACAGTTTCCAAGGAAGTTTCGGTTGAATTTGAAATTGACGGCAAAGTCTGCCGTATGGGCGGTATCGCAAAAGGAAGCGGTATGATCCACCCCAATATGGCAACGATGCTGGTATTTATTACCACCGACTGTGCTATCGCTCCCGATATGCTTCAAAAAGCACTTTCAACCGATATTAAAAACACATTTAATATGGTTAGCGTTGACGGCGATACATCCACAAACGATATGGTTACCGTTCTTGCAAACGGTATGGCAGGTAACAAAGAGATTACGGAAGAAAACCTAGATTTCACCGTGTTTATGACGGCATTGAACACCATAACCGTAGGTCTTTGCAGGATGATCGCAGGAGATGGCGAGGGTGCCACCAAGCTTCTGGAATGTAAGGCTACCGGCGCTGACAACGAAGAAACCGCAAAGATCTGCGCGAAGAGCGTTATTTGCTCCAGCCTGCTCAAAGCCGCTATGTTCGGTGCTGATGCTAACTGGGGACGTGTGCTGTGTGCGATCGGCTACAGCGGCACGAAAGTTGACGTTACAAAGATAGCTGTTTCATTCAAGAGCGTTAAGGGAGAGATCACCGTATGTGAAAACGGTGCGGGTGTCCCCTTCTCCGAAGAAAAAGCAAAAGAAATTCTCCTTGAAAAAGAGATAGAGATACTCGTTTCACTAGGCGACGGACGGTATTCCGCCACCGCCTGGGGATGCGATCTCACTTACGATTACGTTAAGATCAACGGCGATTACCGCACATAAGGAGCTTTTATGAACAACGAAAATATATTTTCCAACGCACAAAGAGCCGAAGTGCTTACTGCGGCACTTCCTTATATCCGCCGTTATAACGGCAAATGCGTGGTAGTAAAATACGGCGGTAACGCTATGATAAACCAACAGCTTAAAGAGCAGGTTATGGAAGATATCGTGCTTTTGTGGCTGATTGGTGTTAAGGTCGTGCTTGTACACGGCGGCGGTCCCGAGATAAGCGAAACTATGGCAAAGCTTGGCAAAAAAGCCGAGTTCGTGGATGGATTGCGTGTTACCGATAAAGAAACCGTAGATATAGTTCAAATGGTTTTGGCTGGTAAAGTCAATAAAACCCTTGTCAATATGCTTGAAATGAAGGGCGGAAAGGCAATGGGAATTTCCGGTATTGACGGCAGATTGATCGAAGCCGATTTCAAGGACGAAAGACTGGGATACGTTGGTAACATTACCAACATAAATATTCAGCCCGTTACCGACCTTTTAGAAAAAGGATATATTCCCGTTATTTCCACCGTTGCTTGCGACGAGGATGGCAACACCTATAACATTAACGGTGATACTGCTGCCGCACAGATAGCAGGTGCGCTGGAAGCAGAACGTCTTATAATGATGACAGACATCGCAGGTATACTCCGCGATAAGGACGATCCTTCCACCCTTATCCCCCAGATCACGATTGACGAAGCTAAAAAATTATACGAAGAAAACGTTATTTCCGGCGGTATGATACCCAAGGTGGATTGCTGTATTGAGGCGCTCAAGCACGGCGTAAATAACGTTGTAATAATGGACGGACGTATCCCCCACTCCATTCTTATGGAGCTTCTCACTGATGAAGGCGCAGGTACGATGGTAACGAAAGGTTAAACCATATGAACGGTTTTATTGAAAAAGACAAGCAATATATAGCAGGTACTTACGGCAGATTTCCTTTGGAGCTTGTTGAAGGCAAAGGCTGTATTGTAAAGGATATTAACGGCAAGGAATACATTGATATGGGCTCCGGAATCGGCGTTACCGCTTTCGGATATGCCGATGATGAGTGGACAAAAGCAGTTACCGAGCAAGCGTGCAGATTACAGCACACTTCAAATCTTTATTATACCGAGCCTTGTGTTTTGTTGGCGCAGGCATTGTGCGAAAAGACCGGAATGAAAAAGGTGTTTTTCTCCAATTCAGGCGCAGAGGCAAACGAATGTGCCATTAAGGTTGCGAGAAAGTATTCCGCAGAGAAAAAGGGCGATGAATTCTTCACCATCATCACCTTAAAAAACAGTTTCCACGGAAGAACGCTGACTACTCTTTCCGCTACGGGACAAGACGTATTCCACAAGCTGTTTAATCCTCTTACACCCGGTTTTGTGCACGTTACGGCTAATGATATGCAAGAGCTTATAAATACCGTAAACGCGGTTAAGCCTGCGGGAATTATGCTGGAAATGGTGCAGGGCGAAGGCGGAGTTATACCCCTCCAAAAGGATTTTGTTTTGACGGCACAGAAGCTGGCGACCGAAAATGATATTCCCCTTATAATTGACGAGGTTCAGACCGGAAACGGCAGAACAGGATCCCTTTACGCTTATATGCAGTTCGGTATCACACCCGATATTGTTTCAACCGCAAAGGGCTTGGGCGGCGGACTTCCTATCGGCGCAACAATGATGGGTGAAAAGGTACAGTACGTGCTGGGTCCCTCCGACCACGGCTCCACATACGGCGGAAATCCCGTGTGCTGTGCAGGTGCGTTAAGCGTTATAAGCCGTCTGGACGAAGCTTTTCTTGAAGATGTAAAATCCAAAAGCGAATACGTTTTCGCTTCCCTTGCGGACGCAGAGGGAGTTGAGAGCGTAAGCGGTATGGGACTTATGATCGGTATTAAGACAAAGGGGAACGCCAAGGAGATCGTTAACAAATGTATGGAAAAGGGCGTACTTTGCCTTACCGCAAAGGATAAAGTCCGATTGCTGCCTCCTCTTAATATTCCTATGCCCGCACTTGAAAAGGCGGTAAACGTTATTAAGACAGTATGTAAGGAGATAATGTGATGGAACAGTTTAAAAACAGAAGCTTTTTAAAGCTGCTTGACTATACGCCCGAAGAAATTAACGAGCTGCTTAAGTTAAGCGCAGAGCTTAAGGCAAAGAAAAAAGCAGGTATTCCCCACAGAATGTGTGAGGGAAAGAGTATTGCTTTGGTTTTTGAAAAGACCAGCACCAGAACCCGCTGTGCTTTTGAGGTTGCGGCGGCTGATCTGGGTATGCACCCCGTTTATCTTGACCCTAAGGGCTCACAGATAGGCAAAAAGGAAAGTATTGCGGATACCGCAAGAGTTCTTGGCAGAATGTTTGACGGTATCGAATACCGCGGGTTCGGTCAGGAGATCGTTGAAGAGCTGGCAAAATACGCAGGAGTTCCCGTTTGGAACGGACTCACCAACGAATTCCATCCCACACAGATACTGGCTGATTTCCTTACAATTCAGGAGCATTGCGGCGAGCTGAAAGGCAAAAAGCTGGTTTATATGGGCGACGCACGTTACAATATGGGTAATTCTCTTATGGTGGGCTGTGCAAAGATGGGTATGCATTTCGTTGCCTGTGCACCCGAGAAGTACTTCCCCACCCCCGAGCTTGTTGACGAATGTAAAAAGATCGCTTCCGAAACCGGTGCTATTCTTGAGTTTATCACCGATCCCAAAAAAGCCGTTGTAAATGCCGACGTTATTTATACCGACGTTTGGGTTTCTATGGGTGAGCCCGATGAAGTCTGGAAGGAGCGTATAGAGGAGCTTACTCCCTACCGCGTTACCACGGAGCTTATGAATATTGCAGGCAAGCAATGCCGCTTTATGCACTGTCTGCCCGCATTCCACGATCTTAAGACCACCACCGGCAAGGAAATATACGAAAAATTCGGTATCGACTGTATGGAGGTTACCGACGAGGTATTCGAAAGCGAAAATTCCATCGTCTTTGACGAAGCCGAAAACCGTATGCACACCATAAAAGCCGTAATGGCAGCAACACTTGTATAAAAAATTAACCCCGCCGAACATAATTCGGCGGGGATTTTTTGTTACTCTTTTACAAATTCGTGATAGTTTTCTTCAAATTTAATTTTGATTACACATTCAAAAGAACTATCTTTTAATTCAACCGAGCAAGACTTCGTTTCCAAGCCAATTGCTCCAGGGTAATTTTTTTCGTAATAAAAGCTTATTGAATTATAAATATAAGGATTATAACTATTAATATATTCACTCGTATATACACCCGATATAACTCCGTCTTCGCCGGCAACTCTATTGTTTACCGTTATAGCATAGCCGGTGTTGGCATTGGTATATACACCTTCGATTGGCTTACCGGTATAATAATCCACAAAAATAAACTTAAATTCATAATACTGTGTCTTTTTTAATTCTATATGCAGATAAGTTTCGGTGATACTTACTTTTTGATCAATATATAGATCGTATCCATCTTTTTCGAAAAGCAAAGTGCGTCTTTGACTCATTCCACGGCCAACATACGCTAGGAGGGAATCACATTTGCCCTTGCCGTTTATATCTGTAAGACCGTCAAGTTCTTCATAATCCTGACTATAGAATCGTACACCTTCAATAGGTTCGCCGGTTTCCGCATCGGTAACATAAATCTCCATATCTTTAAATACGGTCTTATCATATGTAAATAATTTCAAGTTATAATCAGAGGTTACATGCGCTCCTTTTTTACACCAAGCACTATCCCTTGTACGGTCTTCATCATATTTTTCGTTTTCTTCAAGGTAAAATCTATACATTCCATCCAAGACAAAAAATCGCGCTTCACCTTTACTGTTAGTGTACACATAATCAATTTTTTCTCCGTTTTGACAAATCCAAACTTTCAAACCGGCTTCCTTAATTACAGATTCATCATAAGAATCTGTGTTGAGATAAGAATAATAGTCATAAACATTTACTACCAAAGTACAAACATATGTGCCACTATGTTCGTTTCTATTAATTTCTTCGGGAGTTTGGTGCTCAGTCTGATACGGTTTTCCGCTTTTTAGTCCACTTAATTCCGGATGATTGTCTATATATTTCATTGTCAACCATAGGTACGGATCGCTATAATACAAGTCTTCATATTCGTCGGCAGTTGATTCTTCTTCGGAAATCTCGTCAGATACTTCTTCAGACACTTCCTCGCTCAAGTCATCGGATATTTCTTCGCTTACGTCGGTATCCGAGGATTCTGCGGAAGTTTCATCATTCACCGAAACCTCACCGATGTATTCGCTGGTGTCTGATGAAGAAACATCGTTGGAAACATCGGTGACGGAAGTATCGGAAGATTCGGTTTGGCGTGAATCTTCGGAAACGGTTTCGGATATATCATTCTCCGCTCCGGCGGGGCTTGTAAGAAACAATACAGAAACTGTAACACAAACCAAAAGGGCGGAAATAATGACCCAAAATGCAGGTCTTTTGTAACTAATCGCGTTTTTCACTCTGTTTTTCACTCCTATCTCGCCAAAGGCAAGAGGGCAAGCGGCGATATAATTTTTGCGCACACTGCATTCCAACAATGCGGTCGCATACGCCTTTCTTGCTTCGGCGCTCAAGTCTTTTATAACCTTCTCGTCGCAAGCACTCTCGATATCACGGCAAAGAAGGATATAAGCTACCCACACCAGAGGATTGAACCAATAAACCGAAAGAATTGCATAACCAAACGGTTTGATCAAATGGTCTTTTCTTTTGATATGGGCGTTCTCGTGAGATACTACGCACTCTTCCGTTTCGGCAGAAAGGCCGAAAGGAAGATAAATACGGGGACGGAAAAAGCCAAGTATAAAAGGAGTATCTACTCTCTCGCTTTTGCGGACGGAATTGCCGCAAGGGATAGCGGAAGAAACGCGGTATTTAAGCAAAAGATAATTGATAACCGCATAAGCCAACAAAAGCAGAGTACCTGAAAGCCAGATATAACTTGCAATATCTATAGCTTTTTGTAAAACGTTTTCTTCGGAGGGCTGTGCAGAGGACACGGTGTCCTTAATAACGGGATTAAGGCGATCATCCAGAGCGCCGATACCGCTTTGAATATAATTATCATCCGGCACGGTATCAATCACGGGAGGAGTAACTATCTCATCGTCTGTGGGAGGAACCGTATCGGCAGGAGGAGCGGTATCTTCGGGAGGAACCGTATCTGCGGGAGCTTCACCGTAGATCGCATCAGTGTTGATCACTTCCCTGTTAACGGAAAAGGAAATGGGACTCTCGATAGTAAAGGGCAAAACCAGGCGCAAACCAACCATAGCCCAAAGCAGACAGTTTACCCATTTGGGTGCACGCTTTCTGAAAATAAAGCGCACTGCCAAAACCGCAACGATAAGCCAGCTTGCGGTTATGCTTAAATTGAATATATCAAGAAAAAGTTTTGACATTTTACTTATCTCCGCGTTCTATTATCTTACGGATATCGTCTACGTCTTTTTCGGAAAGCTTTTGGTGCTTTGCGAAAGCGGCAATAAACGCGGGGAGAGAGCTTTCAAAACGTTTTACAAACAGTTCGTCCAATTCGGAAACCTGAACCTCGTCCTTGCTTACAAGCGAACGCACGATAGAGTTCTCGTTGACCAGCACGCCACGCTCGCAAAGGCGCTTTATTACCGTATAGGTGGTGGTACGGGACCATTCCAGCTTTTCTTTGCATATAGCGGCAAGCGCAGAGCATGAAATAGGCTCGTGCTCCCAAAGTATAAGACAAAATCTGTATTCGCTTTCAAAAACCTTAGGTGTGTTTTCCATAATAGTACCTCTTTGGTATGTCTAATCGATTCGACATTTGTAGTCTAACACATTAAACAGGGTTTGTCAATAGGTAATTGCAAATTTCCCCAAAAGCCTAACGGTTTTTCGGGGCCCACGGACAAAAATTAAACGGCAGATTTATCTGCCGTATTTAACCAATATCATCAGAGGTGAAGACAAAAATACCGTTTGTTGTAGTCAACGCAGTACCGTCGCCTGTTTTCAAAGCGTACTCTGCCGAAGTATTCAAATATCTGCAGGAGGAAAAGGTGCTGTCATAATCAACAGCCGCAATGCCGCCGCTGAAATTCACACCCTTAACCTCTCCGACATTATAACATTCGTTAAAGCTGCTGTTAAAAGCATTGCCGACGATACCGCCGCATACAGTATCTGCGGAAATACTGCCGAGGTTAAAGCAATCCTTCATAGTGCCCATGGCAAATTCACCTGCAATACCGCCAACCCAAGATCCGTTTCCTTTGACGGTAGCGGTGTTTATGCAATTTTCGATATTATATCCCCCTGCGTAGCCGATCACACCGCCGTTTCCGAGAACAACAGTATCGTAAACCGCACAGCCCGAAATAACCGTGGGATTATCGGGAAAATTATAGTTTTTGCTTGCAGTTTTCGCAATCGCGCCGCCTGAGGTTATATAAGAATTTACGATAATTACGTTTTTTACACTGCCTTGTATCGTTCCGAAGAGTCCATCGCCGTAAATGCCGTAGACAGCGTATCCGTTTCCATCGAAAGTGCCTCCGAAGGGATGCTTATCTGTGCCGATACCTTTCCAAAAAGCCTCGCTTTCATCTGGTATTTCATCAATGTCCATATCCGATAAGCAGATACTTGCCGAAAGAGAAATATATTGATCTGTATACTCATTACCGTTGTTGACGGTATCACGGAAAAACGCAAGCTGTGCGGGAGTGGCGATAACAAACGGATCTGTTTGTGTACCGCTTCCCTGTTCAAAAGCAGTCGCTACGCTGCCATCCCAAGCTGTATCGGGAGGTTCGGGTACGGTAATTTGAGGAACTGTAATAGTTTGCGCGGGTTCTTCGGAAACTTCATCTAAAATGCTTGTTTCCTCATCGGGCAGTGAAGAAGACTCTTCGGCGGGTTCGCTGACATCATCGGAAACGGAGGGAACAAAAGAAACCTCGGGTAAAGCGGATTCTTCTTCGGAAATTTCTTCGGATATCTCTTCGGATATATCCACCGAAACGGTATCGGAAACATCAACTGCGCTATCTTCGCTGATTTCCCGGGAAATTTCGCTTACCTCCGGTGTTTGTGAAAAATCCGATTCTGCTTTTGAATTTTCTTCCTTTTCAGGAAAAACGAATATAATGGTAAGCGCTGCTGCAAAAACAAACAGCGCGGCAATTATAAAATAGAGAATCTTTTTATTAGTCAAAACAAATTCGTCCTTTATTCGGTAATGTCATTAACTCTCTCGGGATATAAAAAAGGATGAACGTATCCCGGAACGTGGGCTTTAATTTCCGTTTTGTTTTCTGCGTATTCAATAAAATCACGCACCCACGTCATACCTTGATAGTTTTCTACAGCAGGAGTGGATAAAGGAAACTCTATGTAAAAATTAATAAGCTTTCCTTTAAGCTCTTTTTGCGCATTGGGCAATGATTTGCACGCTGTATCGGAAAAATAGACTTTATAAATTCTGCCGGTTTTTATT
This sequence comes from uncultured Oscillospiraceae bacterium, assembly GCA_964485815.1. Lineage (GTDB taxonomy): Bacteria > Bacillota > Clostridia > Oscillospirales > CAG-382 > SFLA01. The sequence goes on along the minus strand of CAZAJX010000004.1, from coordinate 61,110 downwards.
AACCATTTACCTCTCGAATAGCGGGAATAACGTCTATACTCCCGTTTGTACATAACGTAGGAAAAACCAAAATCCTTTACCTTGGACCAGGGCATAAATTGTCTTTTAAACAGACCTTTTGCGTGTATTCCATCGGTATCGAATATATAATCTGTCCTGAACAAACCACAGTGAGAAACGAACTGCCATCCGGTAACTATAACAACGATCAAAAGGAAAATTCCCACAAAAACCGTGCCGAACGCGAGGGCGATTCTACCCGGAGCAAAGGTTATCTCTTCGGGTAATATAACAATCGCAACGTACAGCATAAGAGAGGCGAATGCTATTAAAAAAGTAACGGATATTCCGAAAATAACGGAAAGCATTAAATCATGTTTAAACGTGGTATATGTTATTTTTTCATTATTTCGGTCCATTTTCAACCCACCTTTCGTTTTATATTATATCATTAACATATTACGGTTTCAATACCTATGACATAAAAAATAAAGCTTTTCCGCACAACCACAGAAAAGCTTTTTAAAACTATTGTTTTGTAATAAGGCTATCCACAAACTGTTTTGCCGCTCTTGCGCTTCTACCGCCCTTTTCCAGCGCAAAGCGCTCTGCAAGAACGTACATTTCGTCTTTGGGCATTGAAATGCCTTTTTCCTCGGCAAGGTGGATAACGATGTGCAGATAGGTTTCCTTATTGGGCTTATAAAAGGAAAGGTGAATGCCGAAACGTGCGGAAAGAGAAAGTATCTCCTGCATAGTATCGTTACGGTGAACATCGTCCCCCTCTCTGCCCGAGAAGGTTTCCTTAACCAGATGGCGGCGGTTGCTGGTGGCATATATCACCACGTTGCCAGACCGTGCGGAAACGCTTCCTTCGAGTATGGCTTTAAGCGCGCCGAAATTATCGTCATCCTCACGGAAGGAGAGATCGTCAACGAAAATAATAAACTTCAAGGGATTTTCGCTTAATTGATCCAAAATCTCGGGAAGTGCGTAAAGCTGTTCCTTGCGCACTTCAAGAATACGCAAACCTTTTTCGTACAGCTCGTTAGCAACTGCCTTTATGGTGGAGGATTTGCCTGTGCCGGCATCACCGGTAAGCAAAATATTGGCTGCAGGCTTTCCTTCAAGAAGAGCTAACGTGTTTTGCAAAATAACCTTTTGCTCGTTTTTATAATCCACAAGCTCGGAAAGGGAGATGCTATCGGGATTTTTAACGGGAACGATATGTCGGTCATCATCCAGATAAAACATTTTATATTTTGAGTAAATGCCGTAACCGAATCTGTTTACATTTTCACAACGATATCTGTATTCGCCCGGGATGTCTACAGATTCCACATCAAATTCGGGAAGATAACCGTGGTAATCGATAACCTCTTTAAGCATTTCGGGAGTAATTTCGGAAACTCTTTGAAGAATACCGAGTTCTGCCGTTACGGCGTTTTCCAAAGCCTTAGAGGGTATCTTCCCTGCGCTGATGGTACGTATATACACGTTCTCGTCGTCATTTACAATGTTTTGCAAATGGCAAGCAAAAGAATTTCTGCAAGAAAACACCTTTGACACGAAATTCGAATACTCGGAAACGCGGTCATCTACGTTATCTTCCGTGCAAAGAAAATCACACAGCGCGCAGATAACGCTGTCCTCCAGCAATCCGGGAAATACTGCAAGAGAAAGCAGATTTGTATATATTTCCTTTAAATTTACTGCGCTCATCAGTTAAGTATCGCACCTTTCGCACCGCTGGAAACCAATGCGGCATAGCGTTTGAGATAACCGGAGAGAGGCTTTGTCTTGGGAACAAAGGCTGCCATACGGGAAGCAAATTCCTCATCACTTATCTTAAGTTCAAGAGTATTTTCAGGAATATTTATGCTGATAATATCGCCCTCTTTTACGATACCGATAGCACCGCCCGAAGCTGCTTCGGGAGAAACGTGGCCGATACACGCGCCTCTTGTAGCGCCGCTGAAGCGTCCGTCAGTAATAAGAGCAACGGAATTGCCCAGTCCCATACCCATAATTGCAGAGGTGGGATTAAGCATTTCACGCATACCGGGACCGCCCTTGGGGCCTTCGTAACGGATAACCACAACATCACCCGGGTTTATCTTGCCGGCATCAATAGCCGCCTGAGCGTCCTCTTCACATTCAAACACACGGGCAGGACCTTCGTGTACCAGCATTTCGGGAAGAACAGCAGAACGCTTTACAACACTACCTTCGGGTGCGAGGTTACCTTTAAGTACAGCTATGCCGCCCGTTCCGCTGAAAGGTGCTTCAACGGGACGGATAACCTCGGGATCGAGATTAACACAGTTTGCGATATTTTCGCCCACCGTTTTACCGGTTACGGTAATGCAATCCGTATAAAGGAGATCTTTCTTTGTAAGCTCGTTCATAACAGCGTAAACACCGCCCGCTTCGTTAAGATCTTCCATATAGGTAGGACCTGCGGGAGCAAGGTGGCAAAGGTTGGGAGTTTTCGCACTTATACCGTTGGCAATATCAAGATCGATATCTATTCCGCATTCGTGAGCAATAGCGGGAAGATGAAGCATACTGTTGGTAGAGCAACCCAAAGCCATATCAACTGCAAGGGCGTTCATAAATGCTTTTTCTGTCATAATATCCAGAGGACGGATATTCTTTTCAAGCATTTCCATAACTGCCATACCTGCGTGCTTTGCCAGCTCGATGCGGGCAGAATATACTGCGGGAATAGTACCGTTGCCTTTAAGTCCCATTCCGAGAACTTCGGTAAGACAGTTCATTGAGTTTGCTGTATACATCCCCGAGCAGGAACCGCAGGTAGGACAAACCTTACATTCAAATTCTTCAAGCTCACATTCGCCTATTTTACCTGCGTTATACTGTCCCACAGCCTCAAACATACTGGAAAGGCTGCGCTTTTTGCCGCCTACTCTGCCTGCAAGCATAGGACCGCCGCTAACAAAAACAGTGGGTATATTAAGACGTGCCGCAGCCATAAGCAGACCGGGAACGTTTTTATCACAGTTGGGAACCATAACGAGAGCATCAAATCCGTGAGCGCGAACCATTGCTTCCGTAGAATCCGCAATAAGATCACGAGTAACGAGAGAGTATTTCATACCCTCGTGTCCCATTGCTATACCGTCGCATACGGCGATAGCGGGAAATACAACGGGATTTCCGCCTGCCATTGCCACGCCGATACGCACCGCTTCGACGATCTTATCAAGATTCATATGTCCGGGCACGATCTCGTTATACGAGCTTACTATACCGATCATAGGCTTATCAAGCTCTTCGTTTGTCATTCCCAAAGCGTGATAAAGTGATCTGTGGGGAGCGTTGCCTGCGCCTTTTATAATTTTTTCCATATTAATTCCTCTTTTTATCTAAATGGGAAATCCCGGAGAGAAAAGCACTCTCCGGGGATATTTAAAATGATTAGTTATTAATAAGCTTGTCTTCGTCGCTCCAGCTGTAAAGCTTGCGGATATCTTCGCCGACGATTTCGGAAGGATGCTCGGAAGCCAGCTTACGCATAGCATTGAAGTGTACCTGAGAGCCTGCATCGGACATATCAAGCAGGAAGTCTTTTGCAAAGGTACCGTCCTGAATGTCCTTAAGTACCTTCTTCATAGCCTTCTTGGTGTCTTCGGTAATGATCTTGGGACCGGTGATGTAATCGCCGTATTCAGCGGTATTGGAGATAGAATATCTCATTCCGGAGAAGCCGCTCTGGTAGATAAGGTCAACGATCAGCTTCATTTCGTGGATACATTCAAAATAAGCGTTTCTGGGGTCATAACCTGCTTCAACGAGAGTTTCAAAGCCTGCCTGCATAAGTGCGCAAACACCACCGCAAAGAACTGCCTGCTCACCGAAAAGGTCGGTTTCGGTTTCTGTACGGAAGTTGGTTTCAAGTACGCCTGCACGTGCGCCGCCGATACCGAGAGCGTATGCAAGACCGATCTCAAGCGCATCGCCGGTAGCATCCTGCTCAACAGCGATAAGACAAGGAACACCCTTACCTGCCTGATATTCGCTTCTTACGGTGTGACCGGGACCCTTGGGCGCAACCATAATAACATTTACGTTCTTGGGAGGCTTGATACAGCCGAAGTGAATGTTAAAGCCGTGAGCAAATGCCAAGGTCTTTCCTTCGGTAAGATTGGGTTCGATGCTTTCTTTGTAAAGCTTTGCCTGCTTTTCATCGTTGATAAGGATCATAATGATATCGGCTGCTTTTGCTGCATCTGCCGCTGTCATAACGGTAAGACCCTGAGCTTCTGCTTTTGCCCAGCTCTTGCTGCCGTTATAAAGACCTACGATAACGTTAACACCGCTGTCCTTAAGGTTAAGTGCGTGTGCGTGGCCCTGAGAACCGTAGCCGATAATAGCAACGGTCTTGCCGTTTAATTTCTGAAGATCGCAATCCTGCTGATAAAAAATTCTATTCATAACTGTTTACCTCTTTTTTATATATTAAAGATTTGTAATTTTTCGAATGGTTGTGTCGCCCCGTTCAAGAGATGCGGCTCCCGTACGGCAGATCTCAAGGATCTCGTAATCGCGTAAAAGGTTGATGAAAGCATCAATTTTGTGGCTATCCCCTACCATTTGTATCATTGTGGTTTCACGGGTGTAGTCAACTATCTTACCCTCAAACGCGTCAACAGCGGCGCGAACGTCGTTTCTCGTTTCGGGATCGTTGGCTAACTTTACAAGCAAAAGCTCTCTGCTTACGGTTTCCGCAGGGTTAAGCTCAACAATAGAGCAAACGTCGGGAAGCTTGTAAAGCTGATTTATAAGCTGTTGTTTGCTTATCTCGTCACCCTCGGAAAGCACGGTGATACGGGAATATTTTGCTGATTCCGTTTCACTCACCGTAAGTGCGCTTATATTGAACTGTCTGCGGCGGAACATACTTGTAACACGGTTAAGGACACCGAATTGGTTGTTAACAAGAATTGCAACTGTAAATCTGTTATCCATAATCAGTCTCCTATCTTTACAATAATATCGTCCATAGAGCCGCCGGGAGGAAGCATGGGAAGCACAAACTCGTCTTTATCGATAGCGCAATCGATAAGATAAGGTCCGTTATGGCTGAAAGCCTCCGCAAGAGCATTGTCCAACTCATCCAAAGTCAAAGCGCGGCTTGCTTTTGCGCCGAACGCCTCCGCAAGCTTGACGAAATCAGTCTGTCTGTCAAGTACGGTGTTGGAATAATGTTTATCAAAGAACAAGGTCTGCCACTGGCGAACCATACCAAGTACGCCGTTGTTCATTATAAGAATAACCACAGGCAAATTCTCGCTTACAGCCGTTGCCATTTCGTTAAGGCACATACCGAAGCTTCCGTCGCCTGTAACGAGGACACTTCTTTGCTTTGAACCCAGCTGTGCGCCGATAGCCGCACCAAGACCGAAGCCCATAGTTCCCAGACCGCCGCTGGAAATAAATCTGCGGCTGTTGGTGAATTTAAGATATTGTGCTGACCACATCTGATGCTGTCCAACGTCGGTTGCAACGGGAGTATCCGCATCAAGATATTTGTTAAGGGTATTTATAACGTTTCTGGGAGTCATTCCCTCTCTGGAATCAAGCCCTGCGGCTTCATCGGCTTTGAACCGATCAACAATAGCCTGCCATTCGGGACGGACAGCCTTATTAAGCAAAGGAATGAGCTTTTGAAGAGTAAGCTTTACGTCGCCGCGAAGACCGTGGGTAGGCTCTACTGTTTTTGAAAGCTCTGCTCCGTCGATATCGATATGAACGATCTTTGCTTTTTTTGCGAACTTCGCACGGTTGCCGGTAACTCGATCGTTAAATCTTGCGCCCAAAGCTATAATGCAATCCGCGTTGTGCATGGACATTGAGCAAGCGTAATGACCGTGCATACCCTGCATACCCAAAAAGCGGGGATGATCTGTGGGAACGCCTGATATACCCATCATAGAACAGCCGATGGGTGCGTCTATAAGCTCAGCCAGCTCAAGCACCTCTTCACGGGCATCGCCGGAGATAAGACCGCCGCCGAAATATATAAAAGGCTTTTCTGCGTTATTTATACATTCAGCCGCCTGCTGTATGCGAATATCCTTTGCGGCGTTTTTAACGTCCTTTTCCACCTTAGGCATAGGCTCGTACTTGTATTTGGCAATCTGAACGTCCTTGGGTACATCGATAAGTACGGGACCCGGTCTTCCCGAGGAAGCTATTCTGAATGCCTCACGGATGGTATCCGCAAGGTCTTCTATACTTCCAACGAAATAGTTGTGCTTGGTAATAGGAAGGGTTATACCCGTAATATCTATTTCCTGAAATCCATCCGTACCGATAACCGAATTGGGAACGTTACCCGTTATGGCAACGAGAGGAACGGAATCAATATAAGCTGTTGCGATACCGGTAACAAGATTGGTTGCACCGGGACCTGAGGTTGCGATTACAACACCTACCTTACCCGTGGCGCGAGCGTATCCGTCAGCCGCATGGGCGGCACCCTGTTCGTGAGCGGTAAGCACGTGTTTAAGCTCATCGCTGTATTTATATAATGAATCGTACACGTTGATTATCTGTCCGCCGGGGTATCCGAAAACAACGTCGCATCCCTGCTCTATCAACGTGCGAACGATTATATCTGCTCCTGAAAGTAACATTCGTGTTATCCTTTCCGTATATTTTCTGTAATAAGTCTACCCATCTCTTTGCAACCGACGAGAGTAAGACCTTCGTCGGAAGAGAAAATATCCCCTGTTCTGTATCCCGCATCAAGCACTGCGGAAACCGCATCTTCTATTGCATCCGCTTCCTCGCTCATATCGAAGCTGAAACGAAACATCATTGCTGCGGAAAGTATGGTTCCGATGGGGTTTGCTTTATCCGTTCCCGCAATATCGGGCGCAGAACCGTGAATGGGCTCGTATAAACCGCACTTGGTTGCTCCCAAGCTGGAAGAAGGAATCATTCCGATAGAACCTGTGATCATAGAAGCTTCATCGGACAGTATATCTCCGAACATATTCTCGGTAACAACAACGTCAAACTGAGAAGGATCTTTAACTATCTGCATTGCGCAATTGTCCACCAGCATATCGGTAAGCTCAACTTCGGGATATTCGGCGGCAAGACGGTGCATAACTGACTTCCACAGTCGGCTGGAATCCAGAACGTTGCTCTTTTCCACAGAGCAAAGCTTTTTACCACGCTTCATAGCGGTTTCAAAACCGATCCTGCCGATACGCTCGATCTCGCTTTCGGAATATTTAAGCTCGTCTATTGCTACTTTTTCTCCGTCTACTGTTTCGGTTTGATGCTTGCCGAAATATATTCCGCCGATAAGCTCGCGTACTATGATAAAATCTATACCTTTGTTTACGATAGATTCTTTCAAAGGCGATGCGCTTGCAAGCTGGCGCCATATCTTTGCAGGGCGGTTGTTGCTGTAAACGCCCATTCCCGCACGGAGTCTTAAAAGTCCTTTTTCGGGACGCATATTTCCCGGGACATCGTTCCACTTGGGACCGCCGACGGCACCTAAAAGCACGCTGTCGGAATTAACGCATTTATCAAGCATTTCTGCGGGAAGCGGATCTCCCCACTTATCTATGGCGCATCCGCCCATATCCACATCTTTATATTTAAAGGTATGACCGTAAAGCTCGCCGATCTTATTAAGCACGTTTAATGCCTGATCGACTATTTCCGGACCGATACCGTCGCCGCGGATAACGGCTATATTCTTTTGCATATTTATCAGCCTTCCTTAAGAGAGGTAAGTAATCCGCCTTTTTGAATGATATTCTGTATAAAGGACGGAAACGGTTGCGCTTTATAAGTTTTGTTTTTGGTAAGATTGGTTATTATTCCGGTATCGAAATCAACGGAAACCTGATCTCCGTCCTCGATCTCGTCTGCCGCTTCTTCACACTCCAATATCGGCATACCGATATTTATGGCATTGCGGTAAAAGATACGGGCAAAGCTCTTTGCAATAACACAACCGGTTCCGCAGGTCTTGATAACCAACGGCGCGTGTTCACGGGAAGAGCCGCAGCCGAAGTTCCATCCTGCTACGATTATATCTCCTGCGTTTACACGGGTAACGAAGGTATTGTCGATATCCTCCATACAATGCTTTGCAAGCTCCTTTGCATCCGAAGTATTAAGGTAGCGGGCAGGAATGATAACATCGGTATCCACGTTATCCGGATATTTAAAAACTTTTCCTTTTGTTTCCATTAACTATTCCTCCGTCGGATCGGTAATATATCCCGTAAGGGCGCTTGCGGCGGCAGTTGCGGGAGAAGCGAGATACACTTCGCTTTCAACGTGTCCCATTCTGCCCACAAAGTTTCTGTTGGTAGTGGCAATACAACGTTCGCCGGCGGCGAGAATGCCCATATATCCTCCGAGGCAAGGTCCGCAGGTGGGTGTGGAAACCACTGCGCCCGCATCAATAAATGCGGTAACGTATCCCCTTTCCACACATTCGCGGAGTATCTGCATCGTTCCGGGTATTATAATGCAACGGACGTTATCTGCAATTTTTTTACCGTTAAGAATATTGAATGCTGCTTCCATATCCTCCATTCTGCCGTTGGTACAGCTTCCGATAACGACCTGATCGATCTTTATATCGGACAATTCGCAGGCAGGATGAGTGTTTTCGGGAAGATGAGGGCAAGCAACGGTGGGAACGATAGAAGCGAGCTCGATCTCGATAACACGCTCGTATTCTGCGTCCTCGTCTGCCTCGTAAATAACGGGAGTACGTTCACAACGTCCTTCCATATATTCCTTGGTTATATCGTCAACGGGGAAAATTCCGTTTTTTGCGCCCGCTTCGATAGCCATATTGCAAATGCACAGACGGTCATCCATACTGAGAGAGGCAACTCCATCTCCCGTAAATTCCATACTGCGGTACAATGCGCCGTCAACACCTATCATACCTATGATAGTAAGTATAACGTCCTTGCCGCTGCAGTAAGGAGAAAGCTTGCCTTTAAGAACAAACTTGATAGCGGAGGGCACCTTGAACCAAGCGGTTCCCGTTGCCATTCCTGCCGCCATATCCGTGCTTCCCACACCCGTGGAAAAAGCACCCAGCGCGCCGTAAGTACAAGTGTGGCTGTCCGCGCCGATAATGCAATCGCCTGCGGTAACCACGCCCTGCTCGGGAAGAAGCGCATGCTCTATGCCCATTTTGCCCACGTCATAAAAATGACTTACACTATGTGCAAGAGCAAATTCGCGGCACTGTTTGGACTGCTCTGCGGCTTTAATATCCTTATTGGGAACGAAGTGATCCAGCACTATAGCGATCTTATCTTTATTGAAAACGGAATCAAATCCCGCTTTTTTGAATTCATTTACCGCTACGGGAGTTGTAATATCGTTACCGAGAACAATATCAAGCTTGGCGCTGATAAGCTGTCCCGCACTGACACTTTCAAGTCCCGCGTGGGCGGCGAGTATTTTTTGAGTCATGGTCATGCCCATGGTAATTGACTCCTTTTATCTGATCATATTGTTATACGCACTTAACAATGCATGAATACTTGCACGGATAATATCGGTATCCGTACCTGCACCCCAGTGCATATTACCGCTTTTATCCTCAATTCCGATATAAGCGGCGGCTGTGGCATCCGAGCTCTTGCCTTCCAAGCTGTGCTCGGTATAAACCTTGAGAACGTAAGTATCGTCCGTATATTCCTTCAGTGCGTTACTTACCGCATCGAGAGAGCCGTTTCCTTGGGTGTGAACGGTAGTCTTTTTGCCGTCCTTTTTGAAGGTAACGTATGCGTCCACTCCGCCTTCCTTCTGAACAAAGCTCATATTGGAAATGGATACGGGACTCACGAGATTAAGGTAATTATCTGTAAACACTTTCAAAACATCGTGAGTCTTAAGCTCACGGTGGTCGTGATCGGATACGTTTTTGCAAGCATAGCTGAAATGCTCCCGCATTTTAGGAGGCAGAACATAGCCGTAAGTCTGCTCCAACAGATAGCCGATACCGCCTTTACCGCTTTGTGAATTGACACGGATAACATCCGCATCGTATGTACGGTTTATATCCTTGGGATCGATGGGAATGTAAGGAACGGTCCACTGTGTAAGATTCTTTTCCTCACGCCATTTCATACCCTTTGCGATAGCATCCTGATGACTTCCCGAAAAAGCGGCAAATACCAATGCGCCTGCATAAGGACTTCTTTCGTAAACGTGCATACGTGTGCATTTTTCGTAGGTTGCAACGATTTCGGGCATATTGGAGAAATCAAGCTCGGGGTCGACGCCGTGGGAATACATATTCATTGCAAGAGTAATGATATCCACGTTTCCCGTGCGCTCGCCGTTACCGAAAAGAGTACCTTCGACACGGTCCGCGCCTGCAAGCAAGGCAAGCTCGGTATCCGCAACGCCCGTGCCTCTATCGTTATGAGGATGGAGAGAAAGGGTTACAAATTCACGGTATTTGAGATTTTCGCTCATATATTCAACCTGGTTAGCGTAGACGTGAGGCAGACTCATTTCCACGGTAACGGGAAGATTAATGATAACGTTATTGGTTTCGGAAGGCTCAAGCACATCCAGAACTGCGTTGCAGACCTCCAAAGCGTATTCGGGCTCGGTGCCCGTAAAGCTTTCGGGAGAATATTCAAAGCGGAAATTGCCTTCATATTCGGATGCGAGGCGTTTTACAAGCCGCGCACCGTCAATAGCGATCTGCTTTATTTCTTCTTTGGATTTTCTGAACACCTGCTCACGCTGGGCAACGCTTACGGAATTATAGAAATGAATAATTGCGTTGGGTGCACCCTTGCAGGCATCAAAGGTTTTGCGGATAATGTGTTCTCTGCACTGGGTAAGCACCTGAACGGTAACGTCCGAAGGGATCATATCTTTTTCGATAAGTGTACGCAAAAATTCATATTCCGTTTCGGAAGCCGCAGGAAAGCCCACTTCGATCTCTTTAAATCCTACCGCCAGCAAAAGCTTATAAAATTCAAGCTTTTCCTCAAGACTCATAGGGATAACAAGAGATTGGTTGCCGTCACGCAGGTCAACACTGCACCAACGGGGTGCTTTTTCAATATGGTCCTTGTTTACCCATTTACAATGGTTTCCCGGTGCGGGAAAATATCCTATACTGTATTTACTGCTGTTCATTTTTTGCTCCTTGGAATATGCGCTTTATTTTTCCGCTATAGCCTCTACCTCAACAAGAACGTTCTTGGGTAGTGTTTTTACAGCTACGCAGGAGCGGGCGGGCTTGCCCGTAAAATATTTGCCGTATATTTCGTTAAAAGCGGCAAAATCTGCCATATCGCTTAAAAAGCAGGTGGTTTTCACAACCTTTTCAAGACTTGTTCCCGCCGCCTCAAGAACTGCGGAAAGATTTTTGCAAACCTGCTCGGTCTGTTCCTGGATGGTAGTTGCTTCAACGGCGCCGCTTGCGGGATTGATTGCGATCTGACCCGATGTAAACACTAAATTACCGACTACCATACCCTGAGAATAAGGTCCGATAGCGTCGGGGGCGTTTTTGGTGTATATGTATTCCATAATAATCTACTCCTCTACAATTTTGAAGCCTTCGTTTTTAAGAGCTTCGGTAATCTGACGAACGTGATCGTAATCACGGGTTTCCATAACGATACGGAGGTAACAGCCGTTTATGCTCTCTGTGTTGCCGTTACGCTCGTGGTGTACGCTTGTAACGTTACCGCCGCAATCAGCGATAATACGGGAAACGTCCTTAAGCTGACCGGGTTTATCAACAAGCTCGATAAGCAGACTTGAACTTCTGCCCGACTTCATAAGACCGCGCTCAATAACACGGGAAAGGCTGGTAACATCTATATTACCGCCGGAAACAACGCTTACGACCTTTTTGCCCGCTATGGGGAATTTATTGAACATTGCCGCCGCTACGGAAACAGCGCCTGCGCCTTCGGCTATCATTTTTTGCTTTTCGATAAGAGCGAGGATAGCAGAGGATATTTCATCTTCGGTAACGAGGGCGATATCGTCAACATATTTGCTGACCATTTCAAAAGTATTGTCACCGGGGCGTTTTACGGCAATACCGTCTGCTATGGTGGAAACGGAAGAAAGAGTTTGTATTGCGCCGCCGTTAACGGAATTATACATACTTGCCGCGCCAGCCGCCTGAACGCCGTACACCTTGATACGGGGATTGATTGCTTTGATAGCATATGCTACGCCGGAAATAAGTCCGCCGCCGCCGATAGGAACGATAACCGCATCGATATTGTCAATATCATTTACGATCTCAAGACCTATAGTACCCTGACCTGCAATGACGTTTTCATCATCAAAAGGATGGACGAAGGTAAGTCCCAATTCATCTTTTAACGACATAGCTTTGTTATACGCATCGTCATAACAACCTTCAACAAGACAAACGCTTGCACCATAGCTTTTTGTTGCTTCTATTTTTGAAATAGGTGCGTTATCGGGCAGGCAGATAAGAGAAGATATACCGCATTTGGAAGCAGCCAGAGCAACGCCTTGCGCGTGGTTTCCCGCAGAGCAGGCTATAACGCCCTTTGCCTTTTCTTCATCAGACAGCATAGCTATCTTATATCCCGAGCCTCTTAGCTTAAAGGAGCCCGTGTTTTGCAAATTCTCGGGCTTGAAGTACAGATCGCAAGCGGGAGCGATACCGTACGCCTTTGCCAAGGGAGTAGGACGTATGATATTTTTAAGAACTGTTGATGCGTGGAAAATTTTATCGATAGTAACCATATGTATAAAAGCTTCCTTTCGGGCGGATTCGTAATATAAGAAGCCCCTCTCTCTTACGCAAAGAGAGAGGGACCTTAAAATTAATAAATAGTCAATACCGTTCTGTTTGCCGTGAAAAATCAAAAAAACTGTGCATTATATAGTATTGAATGATTATAACATTAAAGTAAATATATGTCAAGGGAAAAACGAAATATTATTCTTTATTTTGAAATAATTATTCAGTTATTTTATTACCTTGACCCATCCTTCGGGAGGTGTAACGGTACCCATCTGAATACCTGTAAGCGTATCGTACAGTTTCTTAACCGTATCGCCCATTCCGCTTTCACCGATATTGAAGGAATACTCCTTACCGTGGTCCACGATCTTGCCGACGGGAGAAATTACGGCGGCGGTTCCGCAAAGTCCGCATTCCGCAAATTCACCTATTTCAGCAAGGGATACTTCCCTTTCCTCCACTTCCATACCGAGGTAATCCTTTGCAACCTGAAGGAGCGAGCGGCGGGTAATGGAAGGCAAAATAGTATCGGACTTGGGTGTAACCAGCTTACCATCCTTGGTAACGAAGATTATATTTGCGCCTCCCGTTTCTTCAATGTGAGTGCGGGTAGCGGAATCCAGATAAACATTTTCGTCATATCCCTGCTCGTGGGCGTCAACAATAGCGTAAAGGCTCATAGCGTAGTTCAAGCCCGCTTTGATATGTCCCGTACCTCTGGGAGCCGCACGGTCGAAATCGGAAATACGAAGGGTAAGCGCGCGAACACCGCCCTTGAAATAAGGTCCCACGGGAGTAGCAAAAATTCTGAACTGGAATTCGTTGGCAGGCTTCACACCGATGATGGAATCATAGCCGAACATATAAGGACGGAGATAGAGCGATGCGCCGGAACCGTAAGGAGGAACCCACTCGGAGTTAGCCTCAACCGTTTTCACTACCGCCTCCACAAATCTTTCTTCGGGGAAAACAGGCATTTTCATTCTGCGGCAGGAATCAGCCATACGGGAAGCGTTAAGATCGGGACGGAAACAAACTATCTTTCCGTCTGCAGTTGTATACGCCTTCAGTCCTTCGAAGCAGGTCTGGGCATACTGCAAAACGCAAGCGCACTCGTTCATGGTAATATTTGCATCCTCTGTAAGACAGCCTTCGTCCCACTCACCGTTTTTATAATTCGAAACGTAACGGAGATCCGTTTTAATATAACCGAATCCGATATTTGACCAATCTATGTTTTTCATTTTCATTTCTCCTCAGTTCATTTTTCCTAATTCTTTATTTCGTTCATTTGCCGCCATTATACAATCGATAACAGCGCCTCTGAAGCCATTAGCCTCCAGCGATCTCACACCGGCGATAGTGCTTCCTCCGGGAGAACAAACGTTATCCTTTAGCTTTGACGGATGTTCGCCGGTGGACATAACCATCTCTGCGGCTCCCACAAGAACATTTGCCGCATATTCTATTGCTTTGTTACGGGGGATTCCGCAGGAAACGGCACCATCAGCAAGAGCTTCAATAAACATATACGCATATGCAGGACCGCATCCCGTTAAGGAAGTAGCCGCATCGAAAAGATTTTCGGGCAGTTTATCAAATTTACCCGCACAGCTTAAATCGGATATGAAATCCTTTAACTTTTCATCGGAAACAAAATCGTTGCCGCAATACAAAATCACGCCCTTGCCGACAATTACGGGAGTATTGGGCATTATGCGGATAACGGGAAGCTTTTCTCCCGCCATTTCGCATATTTTTTCGGTGGTAAGCCCTGCCGCCATAGTGACGAGAACGGGCTTTTTTTCTTTGAGAATATCCGAAATTCCCCTTAACACAGCTCCCATCATCTGAGGCTTTACGCAAAGAAATATATTTTCACATTCACTTGCGACGGTATTTATATCCGTGTATTTACAGCCGATGCTGTCGGCAAAGCCTTTTGCTTTTCCGGAACGGTCGGTAACCGCAAAATCAGTGGTGGTTTTTGAAAGCGCGTATGCCACGGCGCTTCCCATATTACCGCAACCGATAAAACCGTACTTCATACTATTCTCCTTATCTTATATGTCCTTCTCCGTGAATTACATATTTGTATGTGGTAAGTTCCTTAAGTCCCATAGGTCCTCTTGCGTGAAGCTTTTGTGTGGAAATGCCCATTTCGCATCCCAAACCGAATTCACCGCCGTCAGTAAAACGGGTAGAAGCGTTTACGTAAACCGCGGCGCTATCGACGGAAGATACGAACAACTGCTGTGCAACGGTATCGTTGGAAACAATAGCTTCGCTGTGCCCTGTGGAATGAGCGGATATATGCTCAATTGCCTCTTTGGTATTTTCAACTACTTTCACCGCAAGAATATAATCCAAAAATTCGGTGTCAAAATCCTTTTCCGAAGCAGGTATGCCTTCGATGATCATCGCCGCATTTTTGTCAAGTCTTAATTCCACGGGAACAAGATGCTTAATATTTCTGTCTTCTACCAAAGTCTTGTGTAAACGGGGTAAAAGTTCGGGAGCGATATCCCGGTCCACCAACAAGACCTCCATAGCATTACAAACGCTGGGACGGCTTGTTTTTGCGTTTTCAACTATCTTTAATGCCGTATCGATATCTGCGGTTTTCTCAACGTATACGTGGCATATTCCCGTGCCGGTGGCGATACAAGGAACGGTTGCTTGGCGCACGCAAGCATTTATAAGTCCCGCACCGCCTCTGGGAATAAGCATATCAACGTAACCGTTGGCGGTCATAAGTGCAGTTGCACTTTCACGGGAAGGATCGGAAACCAGATTAACTGCATTTTCCGTCACGCCTGCTTTTATAAGACCTTTTTTTAAAGCGTTTACTATCGCCTTCGCCGAATTGAAGGCTTCCTTTCCGGAACGTAGTATGCATACGTTTCCGCTTTTTAAAGCAAGCGCCGCGGCATCGCTGGTGACGTTGGGACGGCTTTCGTATATGATGGCAATAACTCCTACGGGAACGGAAACCTTTTGTATTGACAATCCGTCCTGCCTTGTATAGGTATCAAGAATATGTCCCACGGGATCGGGCAGGAGCGATACATCTTCAATTCCCTTCGCCATACCTTCGATTCTGGAATTATCCAGCATAAGACGGTCAAGCATAACGCTTGGTATCTTCCCTTCCGCTTCTTTAAGATCGACGGCGTTTGCGGCAAGAATATCATTTACATTCTCTCTTAAAGCCCTTGCCATTTCTGAAAGAGCACTGTTTTTTTGCTGTGAAGTCAAAGCGGAAACAAGAGGCTTTGCTTCCTTTGCAGATACGAATAAATTTACCATTATTTTTTCTCCGTAAAAGTGGTGCCTACGGTCTTTCCGTCCAGAATATCATACAAATTCTCGGGATGGCTTCCGTTGGTGATTATCATTTCACAACCGCATTCCATACATATCTTGGCGGCTTGAAGTTTGGTAACCATACCGCCGGTGCCTTGATCGGATGCAGTGCCGCCCGCAAGAGAAAGAATAGTATCATCGAGATCGTTTACTACAGATATAAGGCGTGCATCGGGGTCGGTATGAGGATCTGCGGTATACAGTCCGTCAATATCCGAAAGCAATACGAGCTTATCGGCTTTAACCGAGCAAGCGACGATCGCCGCCAGCGTATCGTTATCACCGATAACTATCTCCTCGGTAGCAACTGTATCGTTTTCGTTTATAACAGGAATCGCGTTTAATTCAAGAAGTCGCTCCAAAGTGTTGTTGAAATTGTTATGACGGATTTCGTTTTTAACGTCTTCACCCGTAATAAGAAGCTGTGCTACGGTATGATGATACTGGCTGAATATTCTGTCATATGTATACATAAGCTCGCATTGACCGACAGCCGCAGCAGCCTGCTTTGTGGGAATATCCGAAGGGCGGGCAGAAAGCCCCAATTTGCCTACGCCCATTCCGATAGCACCGGAGGAAACAAGTATTACGTTATTGCCCGCGTTTTTCATATCGCTGATTATCTTACACATTTCTTCGACGCGGCGGATATTAAGATGTCCCGTAGGGTGCGCAAGGGTACTTGTTCCAATCTTAATTACTATTCGCATAATATTTCCCTCCGTTGAATATTTTTTCATCTTATTATATTGCCAAAGTGTAAAAAAATCAAGATGTTAAATTGACTTTATTTTATTGGTTTTCGGGGAGATTATTGTATAAAATATAATATTTTCATTTCCCTATTGACTTTAGCACGCTAAAGTGTTAAAATGGCAAAAATTCGTTTTTAAGGTGTGAACTGAATGAAATCCATACGAAATCCCGAAACCGACGCTTTGTTCCGTGCTATACTCTCTCTTGAAAATCCCGAAGAGTGTTATAAATTCTTCGAGGATATTTGCACAGTAAAGGAATTGGAAGCGATATCGCAAAGATTTCTTGTTGCCCGTCAGCTTGATGAGGGCAAGAATTACAATGACGTTTCCTGCGATACGGGTGCAAGCTCGGCCACCATAAGCAGAGTTAACAAATGCCTGAATTACAGCGACGGATACCGTATTGTGCTTGACAGAATGAAAAGAACCGGAGATAAAATATAATGATGCGCCGCGACGAACAAGCAGTGTTTGCTTTAAGAGAATTATATGAAGGATACGGATACACCCGTTACAAAATGAGCAGGTTTGAGGAATACGATCTTTACGTCAACAACAAGGACTTTCTTATTTCCGACGAGGTGATCACATTCACGGACAGAAGCGGCAGGCTTCTTGCCATGAAGCCCGACGTTACTCTCTCCATTATTAAAAACGTTCCCGATATACCGGGAGAAGTTCAGAAGGTATATTACAACGAAAACGTTTACCGTGTCAGCGGCGGAACTCATTCCTTCCGTGAAATTATGCAAACGGGCTTGGAGTGCGTGGGTGATCTCGGAAAATATGAAATTTCCGAAGTAGTCCTGCTTGCCGCCAAAAGCCTTAACGCCATATCACCGAATTTTATTTTAGATATATCCCATATGGGATTGATAAGCAACGTGTTGAAAAACACCCTGCCCTCCAATGCGGAAGCTGACAAGATACTCCAATGCCTGCAATCCAAAAACAGCCACGAGCTCGTTTCTCTGTGCAGCGCTTTGGGACTTGAAAAATTCAAAACCGAAAAGCTGGATGCACTCATATCCCTTTCCGGAAAACCCGAAGCGATTAAAGAAGGTCTTGCGGGATATTTAACCGAAGATAACGAAATAAACGCACTGAACGAGCTGATCTCGCTATACGGTATTTTAAAGGACTGCGGTTTTGAAGATAACGTAAAAATAGATTTTTCGGTAGGCAGTGATCTGAAATATTACAGCGGTGTGGTATTTAAAGGATATATAAGCGGCATTCCCGCAGGAATACTTTCCGGCGGACAGTATGATAAACTGCTTAAAAAGATGGGCAGAAAGAGTAAGGCGATCGGATTCGCGGTATACACCGATCTTTTGGAAAGATTTGAGCAAAGCGGGGGCGGCACCGTAATTGATGCTGTAGTACTGAAGGGTGAAAATTACGATACCGAGGAACTGATCCGCTTTACACGCAAGCTTTCCGAGCAAGGCTCTTTCCTCGTTACCTCTACCCTGCCCGCAGGCAAAACCTGGAAGAAGCTGTATAAAGCAGAGAATGGAGTTGTAAGTCTTGTTGAAGAAAACAGTTAATATTGCATTGCCCAAGGGAAGACTGGGAGAGAAAGTATACGGTATGTTCAAGGCGGCGGGCTATGAATGTCCCTCCATTGAAGAAACCAACCGAAAGCTGGTATTCGAAAACGAAGAAAAATGTATACGGTATTTTTGGGTAAAACCCTCCGACGTTGCTATCTACGTTGAAAGAGGTGCTGCGGATATCGGAGTTGCGGGAAAGGACATTATTCTTGAATACCGTCCCGACGTATACGAATTACTTGATTTGAATATCGGTAAATGCAGAATGGCTGTTGCGGCTAAAAAAGGGTTTACCGATTCAAGAGAATCCACGCTCCGCGTGGCAACCAAGTTTCCTTATATCACCCAATGCTTTTATGACAAAAAGTGCCGCGATATCGATATCATCAACCTTAACGGTTCCATAGAGCTTGCGCCTATTCTGGATTTATCCGACGTTATCGTTGATATTGTTGAAACGGGCAGTACCTTAATGGCAAATAATCTTGAAGTTATAGAAGATGTTGTCCCCATAAGCGCAAGACTTATCGTAAACAAAGCGGGATATAAATTCAAAAACGAAGAAATTGAAGCCATAGTTAACAAAATGGCAAAACAGGTGGAAAACAAATGATACGTATATATGAATACGGCAAAATACCTGCCGATAAAATATTTGAACGCCAGGAATATATTACAAGCGTGGCTGAGCCCGTAAGAGAGATTATATCCAACGTAAGAAAATACGGCGATAAAGCAGTTTTGGAATATACAGAAAAGTTTGATAAAGCCGTGCTCGACTCCATAGAAGTGAGCGCCGAAGAAATTGATAACGCATTTACGCAGGTTGAAGACGAATTTCTTGATATACTGCGTGAAGCCGCTGAAAACATCAGAGCTTTTCATCAGAAGCAGGTGCGCAACAGCTTTATAATAAGCGAAAATGACGGCATTGTTATCGGACAAAAGATAACTCCCATTGAAAAAGTGGGACTTTACGTTCCCGGAGGAACGGCGGCGTATCCCTCCACCGTTCTTATGGACAGTATTCCCGCAAAGATAGCGGGATGTCCCGAAATCGCTATGACTACTCCCCCCTCCAAGGACGGAAAGGTTAATCCCGTCATACTCGCCGCCGCGAAGATCGCAGGGGTTGACCGTATATTCAAGGTTGGCGGAGCCCAAGCAATAGCCGCTCTTGCATACGGCACCGAAACTATTCCCAAGGTAGATAAAATCGTAGGACCCGGTAACGCATTCGTTGCAGAGGCGAAAAAGCAGGTTTACGGTCAGGTATCTATTGATATGATCGCAGGACCCAGCGAAATTCTGATAATCGCAGACAAAAACAGCGTTCCCTCCCACGCGGCGGCTGATCTTCTTTCCCAAGCGGAGCACGATGCAAATGCCAGCGCCGTTCTCGTAACCGACAGTATGGATCTGGCAAAGGCTACGCAGGCAGAAATTGAAAAGCAGTTGGCGGTACTGCCAAGACAGGAAATAGCAAGAAGATCTATTGATAATTACGGAAAGATAATCGTCACCGATAACCTTAACGATGCTATCAAGGTTTCGAACATAATTGCACCCGAGCATCTTGAATTGATGGTAGACAATCCGTTTGATATTCTTGATAAGATAACCAATGCGGGAAGCGTATTTATGGGAAGAAACTGCCCCGAGGCATTGGGTGATTATTTTGCGGGACCTAACCACACTCTTCCTACGGGAGGAACCGCAAGATTTTCCAGCCCTCTTTCCGTTGATGATTTTATTAAAAAGTCCCAGTTCACCTATTACACCGGCGATGCGTTGGCAAGGATAGGAGAAAAAGTCGCTCACTTTGCTAAAAAAGAAGGGCTCGATGCCCATGCAAGAAGCGTTACCGTACGTATTGAGGAATAATTATGAGCCGTTTTCTTGATAAGCGTCTGCAATGCACGGATGCTTACGTTCCCGGCGAACAGCCGAGAGATATGAAATATATAAAGCTGAATACCAATGAATCCCCTTATCCCCCCGCGCCAAAGGTTTTGGATGCGATAAACAAAAACGATATAGCTGATCTGCGGTTGTATTCGGATCCCACCTGCAAGGCGCTGAAGAAAAAGCTGGCGGGTCTTTACGGAATGGATACCGAAAATATTTTCCTTTCCAACGGATCGGACGATATTCTTAATTTTGCTTTTTTTGCTTTTGCAAAAGAAAGCGGAGCTGTGTTTCCCGATATAACCTATGGATTTTATTTAGTTTTTTCACAGCTTCACGGCGTTGAATTTACCCGTATCCCGTTAAAAGAAGATTTTACCGTTGATTATAAGGATTACATGGGGATAAACAAGTTTATTGCCATCGCAAATCCCAACGCGCCGACGGGAATTTCCCTCCCCCTTTGGCAGATCGAAGAGATCGTCAAAAGTAACCCCGATAACGTCGTTCTTATTGACGAGGCGTACGTTGATTTCGGCGGAGTAAGCTGTTACAAGCTGACCGAAAAATACGATAATCTTCTGGTAGTACGCACCTTTTCAAAATCCCGCTGTCTTGCGGGAGGAAGACTGGGATACGCTTTTGGCTGTAAAGGTCTTATTGAAGATCTTGAAAAGATAAAGTATTCTACCAATCCCTACGATATCAACCGTATTACGATGAAGCTTGGCGAAGCCACGGTAGACAACGATGATTACTATATGGAAAAATGCCGTGAGATAGCATCCACTCGGGATTGGACCAAGAAACAGCTTGAAGGTATCGGTTTTTCGGTACTTGAAAGCAAGGCGAATTTTATATTTGCAAAAAGCGACCTGATAAGCGGAGAAGCGCTATACCTTAAACTGAAAGAACGAGGCATTCTCGTACGGCATTTCGGAAACGAGAGAATTAAAGAATTCAACCGTATTACTGTCGGAACGCCGGAGCAAATGTCAGTTTTTACAGACACGGTAAAGGAAATCCTTTTTGGAGGAAAGTAATGAGAAACGTAACCATAAACAGAAAAACCAAGGAAACGGATATTTCTCTGTACCTTAATCTGGACGGTACGGGAAAAAGCACGGTAGATACCTGTTGCGGATTTTTAAACCATATGCTGACTTTATTTGCTTCCCACGGAAGATTTGATCTCAACGTTACCTGCAAGGGAGATATCGACGTGGATTTTCACCATTCCGCAGAGGATATCGGTATATGTCTTGGGCAGGCGTTTGAAAAAGCGTTAGGCGATAAAAAGGGCATATACCGTTACGGAAGCTTTATTCTTCCTATGGACGAAACACTTATACTTACCGCAGTTGATATAAGCGGACGGTGCTGTTTGTGTTATGATCTGGACATTCCCACTCAAAAGATCGGATCCTTTGATACCGAACTTGTAGAAGAGTTTTTCTATGCTTTCGTGAGAAACTGCCAGATGAGTCTGCACATACGAAAGCTGGACGGAAAGAATTCTCATCACATAGTTGAGGGTGCGTTCAAATCCGTTGCCAGAACATTAAAGCAGGCTGTGGCAATAAATCCCGAAGCCAAGGACGAAATACCATCCACAAAGGGAGTTTTATGATGATCGGTATAATTGATTACGGTGTGGGAAACTTGTTTTCTCTTGCATCATCCATATCCGCAATCGGTGAAAAGGTGTTTATTTCTGCTGATGAAGATTTGCTCAAAGAAGCAGATAAGTTAATATTACCCGGTGTGGGCGCTTTCGGAGATGCCATAAAAAAGCTACGGGAAAGCGGGCTTGATGAGTTTGTAAAAAAGAAAGCGGCTGACGGAACTCCCCTTATGGGAATTTGCCTTGGTATGCAGCTTCTTTTTGAAAAGAGCTATGAATACGGTGAGCACGACGGACTGGGACTTTTAAAAGGCGCGGTAGTACCTATGCGTAAGTATACTCAAACACTCAAGCTGCCCCATATGGGCTGGAACAAGCTTCATATTTCAAACAAAAACAGTAAGCTGATGAAAAATACCGCCGAAGGCGATTACGTTTATTTCGTTCATTCCTTTTGCGCGGTAAGCTGCGAGGATTCCTTGGCGGCGGTAACGGAATACGGATTTACGGTTACGGCCGCAGTTGAAAAAGGAAACATTTACGGCTGCCAATTCCACCCCGAAAAAAGCGGCGAAGCGGGACTTAAAATACTTAAAGCGTTTTGTGAAGAAGGGCAGGTTTAGTAAAAAATGAATATATTTCCGGCAATAGACCTGTTTGGCGGTAAAGCGGTACGCTTATATAAAGGTGATTACGCGCAGATGACAGTATACAACGAAAACCCCGTTTCCGTCGCCGAGGATTTTAAAAAATGCGGTGCAAAGCATATACATCTGGTTGATCTTGAGGGTGCAAAAAGCGGTGTTCCCGCAAACCAAAGCACTATTGAAAAAATATGCGCTTCATTCGGCGGTTTTGTTGAGGTCGGCGGCGGTATAAGAAACATGAACACTGTTGATGCCTATATTAACGCAGGTGTTGACAGAGTAATTTTGGGTACAGCCGCAGTAACCGACAAGGCGTTTTTGCAGAGCGCTCTTGAAAAGCACGGAAACAAGATAGCTGTAGGCGTTGACCTGAAAGACGGATGTGTTGCCATAAAAGGCTGGACTGAGGTATCGGACATAACCGCCAAGGATTTCTTTGAAGAAATGACTTCCCTCGGTGTTTCTGCGGTGATTTGCACGGATATTTCCAAGGACGGAGCGATGCAGGGCACAAACCGCGGACTTTACAAGGAGATATCGGATACGTTCACAATAGATATTATTGCATCCGGCGGTGTTTCAAGCATCGAAGACGTACGAGCCCTTAAAGAAATGGGCATTTACGGCGCGATAATCGGAAAAGCGTATTACACCGGCGCAATTGATCTTAAAGACGCTGTTGAGGTGGCAAAATGATAACAAAACGTATTATTCCCTGCCTTGACGTAAAGAACGGGCGTGTGGTAAAGGGTGTGAACTTCGAGGGTCTTTCAGACGTTTCCTCTCCCGTGGAATTGGCGAGATATTACAGCGACAATATGGCAGACGAGCTGGTGTTTTACGATATAACCGCTTCTGCCGAGGGAAGAAAGCTTTTTACCGATATACTTACGGAAGTAGCAAGCACTATATTTATTCCTCTTACAGTAGGAGGCGGGATAAACACCACCGATGATTTTGACAGAGTGTTAAAATGCGGTGCCGACAAGGTGAGCGTTAATTCGGGCGCGATAAAGGACCCGAGTCTGGTTGGCGCTGCTGCAAGAAAATACGGTGATCAATGCGTGGTATTATCTGTAGACATTAAAAGAGTAGACGGTGTTTTCCGTGTGTTTGCCAAAGGCGGCAGAGAAAACACGGGAATGGAAGCTATAAGCTGGATAAAGAAATGCGTTGCAAGCGGCGCAGGTGAAGTAGTTGTAAACTCCATCGATACCGACGGCGTGAAAAACGGATTTGATCTCGAAATGCTGGAAGCGGTCTGCAACGCCGTTTCCGTGCCCGTTATCGCCTCCGGCGGCGCGGGAAGCAAAGAGGATTTCATAAAGCTGTTTAAAACGCTTCCCGGCGTTGACGCAGGTCTTGCGGCTTCTATTTTCCATTTCGGAGAAGTAAAACTTCAGGATCTTAAGCAGACCTTGAGAGAAAATGATATTGAGGTGAGATTGTGATGACAAATATCGAACAGCTTAAATTTGACAAAGACGGGCTTATTCCCGCAATCGTTGTGGATAACACAAGCGGTCAGGTGCTGACATTGGCGTATATGAACAAGGAAAGTCTTGAAATATCTTTGGAAAAGCGGCTTACCTGCTTTTACAGCCGTTCCAGACAATGTCTGTGGCTTAAGGGCGAAACCAGCGGAAACTACCAGCATATAGTTTCTGTAACCGCAGATTGCGATATGGACGCTTTGGTAGTAAAAGTGAACAAGGACGGTCCCGCCTGCCATACGGGAACGGTATCCTGCTTCAACACTCCCCTGCTCATTTCCGAGGAGGCGGATGCTTTTTCCATGGAAGGGCTGTACAATCTGCTTCTTGACAGAAAAGAAAAGCTTCCCGAAGGCTCGTATACCACATATCTTTTCCAAAAAGGAATTGATAAAATTCTTAAAAAGGTTGGCGAGGAAACCACCGAAGTCATTATCGCCGCAAAGGCTGACGACAAGCGGGACACGGTATATGAAATTGCCGATCTCGCCTACCACGTTATGGTGCTTATGACAGAGATGGGAATAACTGTCGATGACATAAAAACCGAGCTTGCTTCCCGCCACGTTATAGACCATAAAGTTAAACAGGAAAAAATGACTTGATAACGTAAAAAAGCTGTCCTCAAAGGGACAGCTTTTGATTTGTCGGTGTGATTTTATTTAGTTCTTTTTCTGTCAAGGCGGAACATTCCGATAAGGATGGAACAGCAGCAGAAAATCTCGCAAATAAGACCGCCGATGGAGAAATTGAAGATATTATAGGTAAACCAGGATGGAACGCTGATAAGTCCCAGCTTGCGCACTGAGGCGGCGTCCTTTAAACGAAAACTTACCGTGGTGGCGAACATACCGATGATGGGCAAAAACTCAACAACGGCGTTCAGGAGCGTAAAATCCTTGCCGAAGACCGTAAAGGTAAGGACATATGAAAGTAAATAAACACAAGTGAATCCGATAAGCCACGAAATATGCTCGGAACGGAATTTTTCTTTGTTCATATAAACGATAGCACGTATAATAGCAACAAAATTAAGCAAAGCGCCGACGTACGCACCCAGCAAAAGATAGCTTGCGGTAAACATAGCCGCGCCTACGAGCTGGCAGGCAATGACTCGCTTTTGCGTTTTTTGCTGAAAAGAAAGTACGTTGCACGCCATTCCGACAATGCTTAAAGCTTGTGCAACTATATCCAAAGTATCCATAATTACTCCTTGGGAATTAAAGTTATCTTAACGATTTCGGGGTTGTTGTTTATGCGGGGAATGCGGTGAGCATTTCCGATGCCCCGTCCCACAATAAGTCGGTTGTGATAAAATCCGCCAGAATATTTGGGGAATATTCCCTGCCCCGGCGCATATACTCCTCTGCCGAAAAAGCGCCATTGTCCGCCGTGGGCGTGCCCCGACAAAACAAGATCTACGTTGGTGGAATCTATATATTTTTTATAATACTCGGGATGATGAGATAGCAGTATCTTGTATCCGTCCAACCGAGAAAAATCTTTAAGCCAAGCCGTATCGGGAACGTTATCGGTTAAAAAGCCCGATGTAAGTCCGCCGATAAGCACATCTTCAAATACGGTGTGAGTGTTATCCAAAAGGACAGCGCCGGTATCTTCCACCGCTTTGTAAATATCTCCTTCGTAACGCCCTTCGTGATTTCCGAGAGAGCAGAAAACGGAATACTTCTTTGCGCAGATACGCAAAAAATCAAAGCCCTTGGTGTAAAAGGACATATTGTGCATAAAATCCCCGCCTACCAAAACCGCATCCGGCGATACGGCGTCGATTGCATTGATAACAGGCCCGTTTTCGCAATGGTGGAGATCGGAAACAAAGGCAAAGCAGATCTTTTCGTTAACGGGCGCGAATATGCTATATTCGGTTACGGAAAGTTTTGAAAGATCATTCTTCATAGCACACGCCCCTATACGAGTTGACTTTTTTACAGTATAGCATTTATTTGTCATTCTTTCAATACTGTTTTACATAAAAACAACACCTCCCTCGGACAAAAGATGTCTTTGGGAGGCGTTGTTGATTGTCGGGGTCCCCGAGAAGCCGTTAGGCTTCATGGGGTGATTGCGTTGGGGTAATTCAAAAAGGATTTACGGTAAAATCAGTCGTTATTATATTTTTCTATGAGTGAATCAAAGAACGCGCATTCTTCTTCGGTAAGGAGAAGCATACCGCCTGCGGTATCGTAGATTCTGTCTACACTGTAGTTAAAGCCCCGTCCGTTTATCGTAAGCCGTGCGGTGATCTCGTGGGAATCGTAATCACGCTTTTGCCAAGGCTCATCGCGGGTAAGAATTTCGCATATTCTGTTAAACTCTTCTTCGGTGATATCTGTTGCCCAAACCAATTCATCCTGAACGAAAGGATTAAAGGGATAAAATTCGATATCTTTGATCTCGCCGTGGTAAACTTCGAAATAATTATCGTATTTTTCCACGATAGCGGCAACTATTTCGTTCTGTTCCTCGGTAAGAGGCAGATAGGTGCGTGAAGTGGAATAAATAAATCCATCTCTGTAATTGAAGCCCGCTCCGTCCAGATTGAATCTGCATATAACAGGATCGAGAGAAAGTCCGCTTTCCCAAGGTGTATCACAATTAAGAATGGCGATAAGGGCAGCCTTGTCTTCTTCGGAAAGCTCGGAGCATACCTGATACTGGGAGTAATCGCCTGCGTGAATGGTAACGCTTTCAACAGGGAAATTGAAAACTCTGTCAAAATAACCTTCCCGCTTGAAAGAATTGATTTCCGCAGTGGGGTACAAAGTTGTATAGGTGGAGGCGTCTTCGCCTATGTGGTACATTTTATATGAATCGACGTATCTGTAGTTATAAGGATCTTCCACAAGAGGCGCTTCGATTATAAAGTAAGGCGCGGAAATGGAATTACCCTCAAAATCAAATACGAAATCGGGATCGGGATTTGACATAGCCATATGCTCGGAAGCGATGGCAGAGTAATCCGAGGATAATTTCTGATTATATTCGGTGCCGATCTCGGTGCCGCCGTCAAGCGAAAGTACAAACCAGTTTTTGGTCTTAAAGAAATTCTCACGATCGTTAATACCGTCGCCTTCGTAGCTGAACATATGCTCAGCACTAAGAGTTTCGTGATTCCACAAAGAGCCGAAATACATATGGGTAAAGCCTGAATCAAGGGCATACAGACGGTAAACGATTATGGAATATATATCTCTTACCATCTTGCTGTAGTTGATATCGGAATCGGGCTCGCAGGTAGTGATAACACCGGTATCGGTGCAGGTAAATACGTTAAGATCCAACTGTTTTGCAAGATCCGCATTCAAAACTACGGTGTCATAGGTAGAATAAATACGCACGGAATCATTAATGACATAAAGAATATCATCATATGTGACGGCGTTTCTTTTACCGCTTGCTCTAACGGAAAGCAATTCCTCCAACTGTGTGTCGCTGAAAACGGTAACTTTTTTGCCGTCTTCGGAAACGTGCAGGTATGCTCCGTGTTTTTCTTGCATTGAGTCCTGGGATACGGGAGCATCTTCGATAACCGCATCGCCAAAGCTGTTTTCAAAATCTTCTGATGTATAAGGCTTTTCATCACCGGTTTCTGCGGCGAGGGCATACATACATCCGGTAAGTGTCAACACAGAAGCCAAAACAAGACACAATGCAACAATTACTGTTCTTTTGTTGCTTTTCAAAATGATTTCCTCCGTTTCGGAAAATATTTGCAGTTTTTTCGTCTGCAAATATATAATAAAGCTCCGTTGTATTTAAGTTGTTTTCGAGTTGTAATCAACTTGTAAAATCTACCGTAATTTTCGTACCTTTTTCGGGAACCGATTCAAAGGTCATAACCGCATTATGCGCCTCCGCTATCTGTTTGCACAATGCCAGCCCCAGACCTGCCCCGCCCTCAGAGCGAGAACGGGATTTATCGGTACGGTAGAAGGGCTCGGTAATATGAGTAAGCTGTTCGGGTGTCATACCTTTTCCGTCGTCCTCCACCGTTAAACGATGGCGGGCGCAGCAAATTTTAACTTTTCCTCCCGTTTTACACGCTTTAATACCGTTTTCTGCCAGATTGTAAAGCAGCATAGACAGCAACGTTTTTTCTCCGTTAACACTGCATTCCGTAATATCCGCCTCAAGAGTTATGCCGTTTTCTTCGGCTTTACGGGAAAGACGGTATACCGTATCGGACACTAATTCCCCCAAGGATACTTCTGTATATTCAAAGCGATTTTCGCGGACATAAGCCGTATCAAGCAAAATATCGGATATTTTTTTAAGACGGGATGCTTCGGAAACAATATATTTTGCCGCAAGTATGCGTTCTTCTTCGGTTGAAGCCGCTTTTTCCAAATATTCCGCATAGCCGTGTATACTTGTGAGGGGCGTTCGCAATTCGTGCGCCATATTTTCAACAAGCATTTGCTTTTTTTCGGCGTCTATTTCCAAAAAGCTCATTTGCTCGTTGATTTTTGAAAGCATTTCATTAAAGCTTCTTGCGAGGAGAGCGAATTCATCCTTGCCCTTCTCCTCCGCTCTGACAGAGAAATCGCCTTTTTCTATTTTTTCTGTGGTTAAACGCAGCTTGTCCAAGGGAACGGACAAGCGTTTTAACACAAGAAACAAGCTTAACGCAAGAAAGACGGAAACGACAAGGGCAGTCAAGATGTATACCGCCATAAGAGTTTTGAACTCGATGTCCAATTCGGAAACGCTTTTTACATAAACTATATCGTATTCACCGTTACATATCTTTGAAGATATAAAAATATATCGGATACCATCGATCTTTTTTTGCACTATGCTGTTTTTGCCGACCGAATACTCACGATTAAAATTTGAATATATGCTTTTACCGTCCTTTTCAAAAGACAAATATATTCCTTTGCTTTCATAGTGATTTCCGTATGACTGCATCAAAAGCGAAGGGTTCGCCATTCCGCCTGCATCAAGCATAGATTGATAATCGTTTTCAAAAGAACGGGTGATATAATGCTGTTCCGCGGTCGCAGACGCTTCTATGGATTCAACGTTTTTTTGATAAGTATAAACGGCAAGCGTCATAATTCCCGTATTAAGACAAATCAGAAAGAGCAACAGCGTTAATATATATATTTTGTGCCAAAAGCGCATATATCACACCTCCAGTCTGTATCCTGTCTTATATACGGTTTTTAACCGTTCTTCTATATCCAGTTTTTTGCGTAGTTTTTGAATATGTACATCAACTGTACGGGTGTCGCCTTCATAGTCATAATCCCACACTATTTCAAGGAGTTTTTCTCTCGAAAGCGCGATATTTCGGTTCTTTACCAACGCACCGAGAAGATCAAATTCTTTGGGTTTTAAATTTATTTCTGTTCCTTTCTTAAAAACCTTTTTGCAATCGAAATCTATTCGGATATCATCAAATTCAAAGGAATGAGAAACTGCCTTTGTTCTTCTCAGCACAACGTCTACCCGTGTAACAAGCTCAAGTATTTCAAAGGGTTTTGTGATATAATCATCTGCTCCCAACCGCAAGCCCCGAATTCTGTCCTCCAACCCGCTTTTTGCGGTTACAAAGATAACGGGTGTATTATTTAACCGAGTAATAAGGTCGAAGCCGGATATTCCCGGAAGCATTACGTCCAGTATTATGAGATCAAAACGGGAAGAATTTGCCATATGCAAAGCGGAATTCCCGTCAAAAGCCTGAGCGCAACTGTACCCCACCAAAGCGAGATTCATTTTTATAAGGTTGCTTATACTCATTTCGTCTTCTGCAATAAGAATATTCGCCATTTTACAACGCTCCTTTATGCTTTATATAATAAAACACAGTTGTTATCAAGTTGTTATCAAAATAAAAAAATCCCGCATATACGGGATTTAAATTATTTCCTTCCTCTTTTTCCGGTGCCGCGCTTGGACTCAAAGCCGCGCTTAATATCCGCTTGCTTATCGTTGCTCACAGCCTTGAACCGTTTCATCATATTCTCGAAATCGGTATCCGGTGCGGGCATACCTTCGTCAAACATAGGCGGAGGGGCGGTGCGTGCTTTTAAAGCCAAGCACTTTTTAATAGACAGACCTATCCTGCCGTTTTCATCAATGCTTACGACCATAGCTTCGACTTCGTCACCGATGTGAATATGATCGTTAATATCTTTAACAAATCCGTCCGCTATTTCGGAAATATGTACCATTCCGTTCTTGCCGCCTTCCATAGAAACGAAAGCGCCAAACTTGGTTATTCCCGTTACTTTGCCTTTTACAATTTCATCAAGTACCACCGGCTCAACCTCTAATCCGCAATATCGTTATAAAAAATGATCTCGTTAGGCATTCGGTAACCGTGTGCACGGGCTACACGCTCAATATATTCATCGGATATAGGGGTGTTGAGTCTTATGGTGAGCTCGGTAATATCATCCTCAAGTGTTTGCACAAGAATTTCCTGCTCCGCCTTGCGTTGGCGCAGTTCTTTAAGCTCGACCTGAAGCTGTATAACCGAAATAACCAAGAAGCCCAAAACGCAAACAAAGGCAAGCTTCATAACCATATTAGGCCGTGTTCTTTTTGCCACTTCTTTTCCTCCGCGGGAGTTTGATCCCGAATCCGACGGATGCCTGCTTAAGCAACCGCTTTTTATAAATATATCCTCTAACCACGGCGACTTTATATAAGAACCGCGGTTTTATATACGAACTCAATTTCAAATATGCGGCAGTAGTGAGTCTGCCAATGGTAGCTCTGTATAAAACAAAGCTTAAAAAACAAATAAAAAAGGGATAAACGCGAATTTTGCCGTTCCAAAAATTAAAAAGCAATATCTGCACCGCTAAAAAGCACAGAAATGTTTGCAGGATATCGGTAAAAAACACGCCGATCTTTCCGAAAGGTAAACGCGCCAACCTGAGTATATCGTATACCGCTCCCAAAAACAAACCCGTGGGAACGGAATACAACGCCAAGAGCAGTTGTGCGCGGTAATCGACTTCCATCAGCCGAACAGACGGCGTTTCTTTTGTTTTATGCCGCCATCAAGATAAACTATAGCTTCTATCCTGCCGGAAATATCCACCTCGCCCGTTTCAAGAGAGAGGCGGCGAAGTGTCAAGCCCGTTCCGCTGACGGAAAGGATGGTATCCTCTCCCAGAGAAAGGCTGACCTGCGTATCATCAAAACTGATAATATCGTATACTGCGGTAACAAGAGTAATATCACGCGCAGTACAAGTAACGGAATGTTTTCTTTCGTTCAATATCTCTCACGCTCCATAATCTAAATATATGAAGCACCGATAAATATCATTCCGTTATTTCGTACATTGAACTTGCTTCTGCTTTTGTGGTGTGCTCGTTAAGACCGAGAACGCGGAACGAAGTGGTTCTGTTACCGAATGAAACGGTAATAACATCCCCTATCTTAACATTGTAGGAGGCCTTAGCGGGAAGACCGTTAACAGCCACATAGCTGCTGTCGCACGCTTCGTTGGCGATTGTTCTGCGCTTTATTACACGAGAAACCTTTAAAAATTTATCCAGCCGCATAAGACCTCATACCTCATAAACACTGATTACTTGTTAAGAAGCTCTTTAAGCTGCTTACCTGCAGTGAAGTTAACTACCTTAGCGGAAGGAATAACGATGGGCTCGTGGGACTTGGGATTTCTGCCTACGCGCTCTACTCTTTCCTTCATTTTGAAGTTGCCGAAGCCTGCGATCTGAACCTTGCCGCCTGCTGCGAGTTCGTTAGCCATAGCTGCGAAAATTGCGTTAACTGCTACTTCTGCATCCTTCTTCTTAATACCTGCAGCGTTTGCTGCAACGTCTGCCAATGTGATCTTGTTCATAAAATGAACTCCTTTCATAATGTCCTTTGCTTTCGCTTGACACAGTATATCATTATTTTTTTGATTTTTCAATAGCTATTTTCGACTTTTTTTGAAAAAAAGTACTTTTAATCGTGGTTTTTTATGCGCTCCCACAGCTCGTCCGCCTCTTCGGCAGACATATCCGCAAGACACTTACCGCTTTCCGAAGCCGCAAGTTCGAGTTTTTGAAATCTCTTCATAAATTTTTCGGTAGCTCTTGTCAAGGCTTCCTCGGGTTCCACCCCTACTTTTCTTGAAACATTGACCACGGAGAACAGCAGATCTCCCATTTCGTCAGCAACCTGCTCCTTGGTTCCGCTCGTATGTGCTTCGTAAAGCTCGTTAAGCTCTTCGGTTACCTTGGCAAAGGCTTCTTCGTCCGTAGGAAAATCAAAATTTGCTTTGCCGGATTTTTTACCTACTTTATTTGCACGCATAAGTGCGGGAAGCGCGGGAGGAATAGCGTACATTTCGTCGGAAACAGACAGCCTCTGCTTTTCCTGCTTTTTTATCTTATCCCAATTTTCCAGCACTTTTTCAGAGGTATCTGCGTTTACGTCTGCAAACACATGGGGATGGCGGAGAACGAGCTTGCGGCAAATTCCATCTGCCACGTCGCTCATATCGAACTGTTTATCTTCAGCGCCTATTTGAGCATGGAAAACCACCTGCAAAAGCAGATCTCCCAACTCCTCGCACATAAGCACGGGATCGTTATTATCGATACCTTCCACTACCTCATAGCATTCTTCGATGAGATCTCTTCTTATACTTTGGTGGGTCTGCTCTCTGTCCCAAGGGCAACCGTCCTCACCGCGAAGTATTTTTACGATCTCGCAAAGGTCTTGTACGGTATATCTTTCTTTATTTACAAACTGTTTTGCATTTTCGTTCATTTTACACTCTCCTTAAGAAAGCCGCATTTTATAAATATTGCGGCAATGCGATTGCCGAAAGGAAGCAATCTTACCTCTGTTGCGGTAATTCCCTTGAACGCCAGCATAGTCGCTACATAGACCACAACACCGGGGATAACGCCGAAAACGAACATTACTATGTTATCAAGACGGGAAGAACCGTCAACAAACAGCTTGGACAGAGAATATCCGCCAAATGCCGCAAGGGCGCACAGCACCGAGCAGATCACGGGCTTGCCAAACAGTTTTACGGGGTGGAGCCGCATTCCCGAAACCTTACGTACAGCGCGCATATTCAGGAAGGTAGCGGTCATATAGCATATCAAGGAAGCGATAGGCGCACCGTATATTCCCACGGCGGGGATTCCAACCAACAACGTTTCCGTGATTATAAGCAATACTATACCTACGGTTATGGAAACTACGGGAAGGAAATTTTTGCCGTAAGAGTGGAGTAATGCGTTGGTAGTGGACATAAGGGAAAGAAATACTATTCCCGCAGACAAAATTGCAAGCGACGCTGCACCTACGTCAATGGGCATAACCGTTGTTCCGTCCAGCAGGGTTATTTCTTTGGAAAGAGAGCCGAAATATATCATCTGTATAACGGGACGGGCAAGAACCGCAAGGCCGAAGGCGCTGGGAATAGCGATAATTCCCGATATTCGGATAGAGGAATGTATGTATCCTCTTACCTCTTTGGTACGCTTTCCCTCCAAAGCGGCGGTCATAGCGGGAAGTATACTTAACGCTATGGGATACACCAGCGTGGACGGAACGAGATCCGATATAGAGATCGCAAGGGTCGTATATGCGGTATAAAGTCTATCTGCCATTTCTTCTGTAAAGCCGGATGCGATAAGGCGGTTATTGATAACAACCGTATCGAAGAAGGTGGAGAAATACAAAGCGGAGCCTGCCAACGTTACGGGGATAGCAACGCGAAGGGCTGCTTTTGCGAGAGTTGAACGGGGAGAAACGGTAGGATCTGTATCGGGAATATTGGCGTTGCGCTGTTTGTAATAGCAAATAGCAAGATAAACAGTACCTACGACAACACCGATAGAAATTCCCGAAACCGCAAACGCTGCCTGCACGGGTCCGCTCCAACCTCTTGAAGCGGCAAACGCCGCACCGCCCAAGCCCAGAATGAGCTTTAACACCGCTTCGATAAAATTGGAAACGGCGGTGGGAACCATTTTGCGAAGTCCCTGAAAATAACCTCGTATAGATGCAGTTATACAAATAATAAACAAAGTGGGAGAGATAACACGCATAGGTATCTCCGCACCGGGATGTGCAGTGATATCACAAATTATATCCGCACCCAAAAACATTCCCAAAGAACAAAGAAAGCCGATGGTGCCGAAGGTTAAGGCGCAGGTACGGAATACCTGAGAGGCTTCACGGCGTCTTCCCTTTTCCTTTGCAATGGCAACGAGCTTTGATACCGCTACGGGAAGTCCCGAGGTGGAGATCATAAAAAGCATTGCGTATATGGAATATGCGGCGTTAAAAACACCCATAAACTCCCCGAGCTGATTGGCAAGAGGAATTTTAAAAAGCACGCCTACAAGCTTGACGGCAAAATTTGAAACAGAAATTATGGCGGCTTCCGCTACAAAGCTTTTGGAAGACTTGTCTATATTACTCATAACGTCCTTTCATTAAACGAAACACAACATATCAGCACCCAAAATGCTGCTCATAAAACTTTTTTATCCTATCTTCACCGATTCCCTTAGGAGTATCAAGATACTCGTACGGATACTTCTGGTGGGCGATACGGTCGATTATCTCTTCATCGGGAGAAACCAGCTTGGTTATTGCGCCCGCACCGCAGGCAAAGACGCTGGAGTGCTCCTCCATCATAAGGATATTATACAAATTCTCTTTACCGGGAACGGAATATCCCGTATTTTCCGCATTACCGACGGTATTTTTCTGTCTGTACAGATAATAAGGCTCCATACCGCTTTCAAGCATACGGTCATAAACATATTGCACGCAGGAAATCGCAAGCTTTCCCGAAGGATCGTAAACGTTTTCCTTGGAAAAACGCAATGCGGCGGCATTTTTTATGCTGAGGGTATGTAAAGTTATATTCTCGAAGCCCATAGAGAGCACCTTCTCAAAACTGGAACAAAAGGTTTCGAACGTATCTTCGGGAAGTCCTGCGATAAGATCGGCGTTGATACTGTCAAACCCGATATCGCGGGCAATCTCGTACGCATCAAAAAACTGCTGTGTGGTATGCTGTCGTCCGATGGCGCGGAGGACGTTCTCGTTAAGGCTTTGGGGATTAATGCTTACACGGGACACGCCGTTTTCTTTTGCCGCTATAAGCTTGTCTGCGGTAATAGTATCCGGTCTGCCCGCTTCAAAGGTAAATTCCCGCAAAGACGAAAGATCGAAATTATCTGTAACGGTACCGAGAACACGGCGGGTCTGCTCCGGCGAAAGAATGGAGGGTGTACCTCCGCCAACGTAAATTGCGGAAAGCTTTACTCCTATTTCCGACAGCACTGCGGCGGTAGACTTAATATCCTTTATAAGAAGCTCAACGTATTCGGGAAGCATTTTTAAAAGTCTGGGAGTTGAATACGAAACGAAAGAGCAGTACTGACATCTTGTGGGGCAAAAAGGTATGGAAATATAAAGTCCTGCCGTTTTTTCGCCCACGTCCTTAAGCATACGGATCTCATTATGAGCAGTACGAATGGAAAGCTCGGTTTTTTCTTTGGAAATATTATGGTCCTTTACAAAAAGACGGGTTACGGTTTCGTCATCGTATCCTTTATCAAGGTAAAATCTTGCCCGTTTTACGGGGCGAAGACCGGTAATATAACCCCAAGGAAGTGAAAACCCAAACAGCTTTTCGCCTGCAACGAGAAACGCTTTTCCGATTGCACACTGAGCATTGAGTTCATCGTGTACGGGAACGGAAAAATCGTATCCATCGGTACAAAATTCACCCTGCTCACAAGCGAAAGCGGTATGTAACACGGCTTTTCCGTAATAACCGTTACCCCGCTTTTCCAAGTAATATTCCGCGCTGTTGGGACTTAAATCGACCCCGGTGGGGAATTTTTCACCGGGGAAATAAAGTAGAGAAAGTGTCTGAAAATAATAATCGTTTAACAGACCTGTGGAATTATTTATTGTAAGTTTCATAAAGAAGCAGTATCAAGGTATACAGTAACGGGACCGAAGTTTTCCGCACTGATACGCATATCTCCTCCGAAAACGCCGCACACAACGGGAAGGGATTCCCCGATCATAGCGGCTAATTTATTGTAATATTCCTCTGCCTTGGCGGCGGGTGCGGCAGACAAAAACTCGGGCCGTCTGCCGTGTGAACAATCGGCGCAAAGGGTGAAATTGGAGATAAGCATTACACTTCCTCCCACGTCACCGACCGACAATGACATCTTACCCGCATCATTGCGGAAGATACGCATTCCCGATATTTTTTTCGCCGCTTTTTTAATATCCTCCTCGGTATCGGTTGCGGTTACACCGCAAAACACCAAAAGACCTATACCGATATTTGATATATGCTCTCCTTCCACAGCGCAAGAGGCGGAAAGCACACGCTGAATGACAATTTTCATTTATACTCCCCTGCCTTCACTGCCGCGGGTAACGTCGCGCACGTTAGGTACATTACGCAACTGGGACATTATGCTGTGCAGATGGTCGATACTGCTGCACTTGATAACAACGGTAAGCAGACAACTGCCTATATTTTCCTTTGATGATATGGAAATAATATCAACAGACATATTTTTGAGCTGAACGGAAATATCCGCAAACAATGCGGAAGAATAATCCGCATACACGTTTAACACCGCATCAAACTTACCGACTTCCCTCTTTTCGATCTGCTCGGACCAGGAAGCGACCACCCATCTGTCTTTATCCTCGGGCTTTTGCAAGCCCGCCTGCGCGTTGGGACAATCGTACTTGTGGATAGAAACACCGTAGCCTTTGGTGATAAATCCGATAATACTATCGCCGGGAAGAGGATTACAGCATTTTGCAAATTTAACTTCACATCCCGAAACGCTGTCAATAATTACGGATTGCGAATTTGTGATTCTTCCTCTGGGAGCTGCAGGCTTTTCGGGTACCGGCACTTCTTCCACAGGCTCGGGAGGACACACCACGCGGGTAAATTCATCTTTCAATTTTGCGGCGATCTTGCTGATAGAAAGTCCGCCGTAGCCTATATTATTATAAAGATCATCGGGATCGGGCAGGCTGATACGGGCAGCGACGTTTGAAACTATCTCGTTCTTTTGCGCTTCCGAATAGCTTCTGCCGTAACGCTTAAGCTCACGGTCAACTTCTGTTTTACCGACAATTATATTCTCTGCCCGCATTTCCTTTTTGAAATACTGGCGTATTTTATTCCTTGCTTCGCCGGAGCGAACTATTTTAAGCCAATCTCTGCTGGGGCCTTTGGATGCGGAAGAAGTAATAACCTCGACGATCTGACCGTTTTCAAGAATGGAATCTATGGGAACGATACTACCGTTGACACGGGCGCCTACCATTTTATTTCCGACGGCGGAGTGAATTGCATACGCAAAATCTATGGGAGTTGCGTTGGTGGGAAGGTTAATAACGTCGCCCTTGGGGGTAAACACAAATATCTCGTCTTCGAAAAGATCGATTTTAAGAGGTCTGTAGAATTCGTCGGGATCGTCGGTATCCTTTTCGGTTTCCAACAGAGTACGTATCCATTGAAGCTTTTGATCTACGATCTCCTTCGCCTGCTCGCCGGATTTATATTTCCAATGGGCGGCAAGACCGTATTCGGCTTCACGGTGCATTTCCCAAGTACGGATCTGTACTTCGACGGGAATACCCTCTTTACCTATAACCGTGGTATGAAGTGAACGGTAAAGGTTGGGCTTTGGCGTGGAAATATAATCCTTGAATCTGCCGGGAATAAAGTTAAATGCTTCGTGAATGATACCCAAGGCGGTGTAGCAATCGAGCTCTGTATCAACAATTATACGTATAGCATAAAAATCGTAGATTTCTTCAAAGCTTTTACTACCGGAATACATTTTCTTGTATATGGAATATATGGATTTTATACGGCCTTCCAGACGGTACTTGATATGGTTTTCATCAAGCTTTGCGCCGACCAGAGATTTGTAATGATCCAAAAAGCCTTTATTTTCGCCGTAACGTTTTTCAACGTCTACCTCAACCTCACGGAAACCGATGGGATCCAGATATTTGAGGGCAAGCATTTCAAGCTCCTGCTTTATCTTCTGGATACCGAGGCGGTGAGCCAAGGGTGCGTAAACGTGCATCGTTTCCAATGCAACGGCACGCTGTTTTTCCTCACGGCGTACGTCAAGAGTACGCATATTGTGAAGACGATCGGCAAGCTTTATAAAAATTACACGCAGATCCTTGCTCATTGCAAGGAACATTTTACGCAAATTTTCGATACTTTCATCCTGCTTAGTTTCAAAGCGGATGTGAACGAGCTTGGTAACGCCGTCAACAAGATCGGCAACGTCGCTTCCGAATTCCTTATTTATAACGTTAAGAGTAACCTTTTCACCGCAATCCTCTACGGTATCGTGCAAAAAGGCAGCACATATAGAATCTGTATCAAGCTGAAGATCGGCTACGATATCCGCAACGGAAAGAGGGTGAATGATGTACGGCTCACCTGAAATACGGGTCTGTCCATCATGCATCCTGTATGCGAATTCATATGCTTTTATAATCTTGGCTATATCGTAGCCTCCGTTTTGCTTTAACTTTTCTATAAAGCTTTCAAAACTTACAGACATATTACACCTGTTTTACGCGTGTTTTGCTTTTACCATTCCCAAAAGTCTGGAATTATCAAGATTGATCTTTCCGCTGAAGGGCTTTAAGCCGATGCGGATCATCATACCGGGTATATGCTCTACTTCTGCAATACCTTGCTCTTGCAAAACATCGCTGATAATTAAAATTTTACACACGTTTATATCGTTGCCGGTTTCCTCGCGGATATTGCTGACAAGGCGGCGTACCGATGAAGGCTTAGTGCCGTCAAAGCTGCGGCGAAGATAACGGAACACTTCTCTGAAATCTGCGAGAGTGGGAATACAATCCGCAGATACGGGACACTGATCCTCGAAATCAACAGCACGAAGATATGCTTCGTATTCGCTGTCAAGCTTATCGTTTTCGCCTTCTGCAAGTCTTATATCCTTAACGAGAAGCTGGGGCGTTGCTGTGCCCATAAACTCGTTGATTTCAAGAGAAAAGGCTATATCACACCGATCCCCTTCACAGAGAGAAAAGCTTTCTGCGCTCATTCCGAAGTACACGGCGGTAAGGTCGCTTCTGCCGCCATCGGAAACTCGTATCTTCATATGCTTTCCGCCGGAAAGAGGGGTTACGTTCTTTATAACCGCACCCTTAAGAATAAATACGGGAACGGGATTTGACAATCCGAAGGGCTCAAGGCGCTGAATATCCTCTGCCTGACGGAGAGTAAGCTCGGAAAATGCCGCTTCGCAGTCGATCTCAAGAGGAATTACAAGCTCGTTTTTCTTTATATGCTTTTCAGCATAATCGTTCAAACGGGCAGAAAAAGTTTCAAGATTCTTTCGCTCAATAGAAAGACCTGCCGCAAGCTCGTGTCCGCCGTATTCAAGCAAAAGGTCGGAGCATTCAGCCAAGGCATCCATAAGGGAAAATCCTTTAATGCTTCTGCCGCTTCCCTTTCCTATATCGCCGTCAAAGGAGAACAATACGCTGGGAAGCGAGTACTTCTCTGTTATGCGGGATGCAACCACACCGATTACACCCTGATGCCAGCCATCGGAAGAAAGGACGTACGCCGTGTTATCGGGATGCTGCTCGGTTATCTGGGAAAGCGCCTGATTATAAATATCAAGCTCGGTGGATTGACGAAGCTTATTTATTTCGCAAAGTTCTGCGGCGATACGGCTTGCAT
This sequence comes from uncultured Oscillospiraceae bacterium, assembly GCA_964485815.1. GTDB lineage: Bacteria > Bacillota > Clostridia > Oscillospirales > CAG-382 > SFLA01. The sequence goes on along the minus strand of CAZAJX010000004.1, from coordinate 21,199 downwards.
CGTTTTCGTTATCCGCGAGCAAAAGCTCAACCGCACGCACAGCGCTGGTAATTCTGCCTGCGGCGTTGATACGGGGCGCAAGCACGTATCCTATGGTGGAAGAGGTTATCTTTTTTACTTTTTTGCCGTTTTTAAAGATACCTACCTGCTCCATAAGGGCACGTAAACCGTGATACTTGGTGTTTGAAAGGTTTTCGATACCTATTGCCGCAATAAGACGGTTTTCGCCAACGATAGGCATAACATCGGCTATAGTGCCGATAGCAACAATTTCGCCGTAGCGTTTGCATATATCATCGCTGTTACCGTGAAGGGCGCAAAGAAGCTTGAACACTACGCCTACCCCCGCAAGCTTTTTGAAGGGATATTCGCAATCTTCTCTGTGAGGGTTGACAACCGCTACCGCATCGGGAAGGATATCCCTGCAACTGTGGTGGTCGGTTATGATCATATCCATTCCGAACTGCTTTGCGTATTCGGTTTCGGCAACGGCGGTTATACCCGTGTCAACGGTGATAAGCAGATCCACATTGCCCGCAAAGCGCTCAATGGCAGTACGGCTGAGTCCGTACCCCTCGTTCATACGCTCGGGAATAAAATATGTGGTTTCCACGCCGAGAGAACGCAGATATGTATACAACATAGTGGTGGAAGTAACACCATCCACGTCGTAATCGCCGTAAATACAAACGCGTTCTTTGTTTTGTATTGCTTTTTTTATGCGGTCAACCGCTTTATCCATATCCTTAAGCAGATAGGGATCGTAAAAAGAAAGTTTTTCTGTATCGTAAAAATCGGCAACCTTGGCGGATGTATCAAATCCTCTGGAGCAAAGCAATCTTGCTGTGAGAGGCAAATATCCGCTTTCCGCCCGTAATGCAGCGGCGGTAGTATTGGCGCCGTTTATGACCCACTTCCTTGAAGTCAAGGCCTTCATCTCCTAAAATTTATTTTATAATTATCTCAACGGTATATGCGTTACGGTTGTAAACGAATATACCCGAAACGTCTTCGTTTGAAATGGTTACCGTTACCGGAACGGTCATACTTCCCGCAGACAGATCTCCCAAAAGGGACATATCCACGCTCAGCTTGATATCCTCCTCGGTAAGGGTGTTAAGTACATCCTGCAGACCGCGAAGCTCAATCACCACGTCCTTGAGCGCTTTTGCGCTGAATTCCTTCGGCATATTGATAAATTCGATGTTTTTCGAGGGTATTACCATATCCAGCTTGCCGATATCCGGAACTGAAATAAGAACGGTTGCATACTGTTCTTCCCCTACGTTTATACTTCCCGCAGGAGGCGTTATAAGTATCTTTACAGGCAAATCAAACTGAGTATCGGTTTCATCGATTTCAATAACGTATTCACTGATATTTGCCATACGCTCTACCGTTCCGCGGAGCAAGACCGTGTCGATATCACAGCGGATGTCAGCCGTAAGGTCGGAATACATACCTCCGATAAGTTTTACGCGGACAGGCACTTCTTTTTCTGCGTAAACGGAAACGGATGCGGTAACAGAGTTGTTTGCAACCATTATATAAGGATTGTTAACCTCTGCGTTATTAATGTCAAGAAGCTTGGCGCTTGCAGTAACCTTAACGGAATTTACAAGTTCACCCAGTTCAAGATCAACGTACGCGCCGGATATTTTCGCCAGCTCGTTCTCGGGTCCCCAAACCGTAACGGTAGCGGGACTGCAGTTTACGGTATCGATATGCAAATGCTCAGCCAAAGTGTAACCAAGATTTCGCACCTTGACAGTATATTGCTTTGAAATAAAATTATCGACATACAATCTTACTTCGCTTATGCTTTGGGAAGCCACAGTCGTACCGTTGGGAGAAGATATCTGCACGGAAAACTTATTCTCCCCTGCCGCCGCCACGGTAGACAAGTCTATGGAAGCGGTGATTTCGGAGGAACGCACCTGATTAACGTCGGTACGCTTGCCTGCGATGGTTACATCAACGGTAAGATCCGGCTCCTCAAGAAGGGTGTAACCCATCGTCTGACGAAGCTCGGACAACCCGGTAACTTCAACCTTGATATTTGAAAAGGTCTTGGTGTAATCGGGGCTGTCATAGTCTATAGCGAAAAACCAAAGCACAACAGCGGAAACAACCGCGAGAAACGCTGTAAAGAAGGTAACAAGTTTTCTTTTATTGGGACGAGGGACTGAATTGGAAACGTCTTTAAGCTTATTGATCAACCTTTTCATCCCCCTTTTTCTTTTTTGTAATACGGGTGAGCTGGTTTTTAACCTTGCTCTTCAAAGAGTTCTCTTTTACTATAAGCTGAGATTCGAGATAAGTTTCCAGCTTCTTGCGGGAAAAACCTCTTTTAAGTACGCCATCGGATGCAACGGAGATTATTCCCGTTTCTTCGGATATAATAAGTACGATAGCATCACTGTTTTCGCTCATACCTATACCTGCTCGGTGGCGGGTGCCGAGGTCTTTTACGATCTCGTTATTATCGGACAAAGGCAAAAAACAGCCTGCGGCGTGGATACGGCCTTCTCTGAATATAACCGCGCCGTCGTGTAAAGGCGCTTTGTTGAAAAATATGTTGCCGATAAGGAAAGACGTGGGTTTTGCATCCAGCACAGTACCTGTACGGATAACGTCGCCAAGCTTGGTGGAACGCTCAAATACCATTAAAGCACCCGTTTTGGATTGAGAAAGCTGTTCTGCGGCTACTGCCACCTCGGTAATACATTCGGTATACAGAGAAACAGTTTCGTCATCCATTTTTCCCCTTATACTCCGCAGGGATTCACCGCCCACCTTCTCAAGCACGCTGCGCAATTCCGGTTGGAATACGATAACAAGCGCAATAATTCCGACACTGAAAAGATTCGAAAGTATAAAGTTGAGCGCATGCATATTAAGCACTTCACTGACAAGCAGCAACGCCAGCAGTAATATAAGACCGATGGCAAGCTTGGCGGCACGGCGCTCTTGTATGAATTTGAAAGTGTAATACAGCAAAAATGAAACAATAACAATATCAATAACATCTATTACTGTAATATTTAACAGAGTTTCCTTAACGTAATAAAGAAAATCGCTCACGCCGTTCCCTCCCGGTAAAGTATAATTAATTCATCATATTATGATAACATATTTACTGTATTATGTCAACATTTGATGAAGCGAATATGTCTGCAAAAGTTCTTACCGCTCTGCCTCTGTGGCTGACCTTGTTTTTGGTTTCCATATCCATTTCCGCAAAGGTAAGTCCGTACTCCTCGTTCAGGAAAACGGGATCGTATCCGAAGTCACCGTCACCTTTACATTCGAAGATAATTCTTCCTTCGCTGTTTTCCTCGCAATCAATGCGTTTCCCATCGGGAAATACACAGCAAATATGGCAAACGAAACGTGCGGTACGTTCTTCCAAAGGTACGTTTTTCAATTCGCCGAGTAATTTTTGGATATTCCTTTTATCATCCGAATCCTCTCCCGAATAACGGGCGGACATAACCCCCGGCGCTCCGCCGAGAGCATCCACAACCAGACCGGAATCATCCGCAACGGCAGGCTTTCCGCAAAAACGGCAGACTGTATCGGCTTTTATAAAAGCGTTCCCTGCGAAGGTATCGGCATCTTCGATAATATCACCTTGGAAACCGACGTCTTTAAGAGTAAGTATATTTACCTTATCGCCGAAATATCCGTGAAAAAGCTCACGAAGTTCGCTGACTTTATGTTTGTTATTGGTTGCAAAAACAAGTTCCATATCTTAATCTCCGAACATAGCTTTAACAAAATCAACGGGGTTAAAGGGACGCAGATCATCAACTCCCTCGCCTACGCCTATAAAGCGCACGGGAATATCAAGAGTATGCTTGATAGCAAGCACGAAACCTCCTTTTGCGGTACCGTCAAGCTTTGTGAGCACGAGTCCCGTAATTCCTGCGGCTTTTCCGAATTCCTGTGTCTGCATAATAGCGTTCTGACCGGTGGTGGCGTCCAGAACTATAAGGGTTTCCTTGTGGGCTTCGGGAAGCTCACGGTCAAGTACGCGGTTGATCTTTGCAAGTTCATCCAACAAATTCTTCTTGTTGTGAAGTCTGCCTGCGGTATCTACGATAAGCACATCCGCCTTTTGCTTGCGGGCGGCTGCAGCCGCATCAAAAACAACTGCGGCGGGATCCGCACCCTCGGACTGACGGATCATCTGCACGCCTGCTCTGTCAGCCCATACGCCGAGCTGATCGATTGCGGCGGCACGGAAGGTATCTGCGGCGGCAAGAATGACCTTTTTGCCTTCGGCTTTATACATAGACGCAAGCTTGCCTATAGAGGTGGTCTTTCCTGCGCCGTTAACGCCGATAACGAGGATAACGTTAAGTCCGTCTTTTATCTCAAGAGGCATATATTCTCCGATAGTTTCGCACATCACTCTGCGAAGCTCTTCACGAGCCTTATCAGCCTCCCAGATGTTTTTCTCTTTAAGCTCTTTACGAAGAGTTTCAACGATATAATCAGAGGTTTCAACTCCAACGTCTGCCATTATGAGCACATCCAAAAGCTCATCGTAAAAATCTTCATCCACCTTTTCCGCAGATGAAAAGAGCTTTTCAAGCGGAGTGATAAAGGCGGCTTTTGTCTTCGCAAGACCTTGTTTTAATTTATCAAAAAAGCCCATTGTTGCTCCTTTTTATGAATGACTGTATTTTTTGATATTCTCTTCCATCATATCCACGTTAAGACGCAGATAATTGGAAACGCCTCTTTCGTACATGGTAACGCCGTACAACACGTCGGCACGCTCCATCGTTCCGCGGCGGTGAGTAATAAGAATATACTGGGTGGATTCGCTGTGTTCACGAACGTAATCTGCGAATTTTGCCAGGTTCACATCGTCCAATGCGGATTCGATCTCATCGAAAATACAGAAAGGCGAAGGATTGATCTCCTGCAATGCAAGATACAAAGCGATAGCGGCAAAGGACTGCTCACCGCCGGACAGAAGAGATATACTCTTTACACTCTTTCCGGGAGGTCTTAAGATAATATCTATGCCGCATTCCAAAGGATTGTTGGGGTCTTCAAGCTCAACTCTGCCGGAACCGCCGCCGAACAGTGCGGCAAAGGTTCTGCCGAAAGCAGAATTTATGCGCTCAAAGCAATCGATAAACGTATCCTTCATCGTGCGGGACAGCTTTTCGATGGTAGAATCAAGCTGACGGCGTGTCTTATTAAGATCGTCTGTTTGAGCAGTAAGGAAATCGAAACGTTCTTTTTCCGTTTTGTATTCCTCAACAGCGTTTACGTTGATATGTCCCATAGCGCGGATCTTTGCACGGAGAGAAGCAACGCGGGTTGCCGCAGAAGTCATTTGCTCGGCAGGCAGTCTGTAAGCGCAGGCGTTGGTATATGTAAGCTCGTATTCATCCCAGAGCTTAGCCGAAACAGAATCGTAATCGGTATTAAGATTTTGTCCGCGGGATTCAAGCTCGGTAAATCTGCGCAGCGCTTCTTCTTTTTTGATTTGCGCTTCTTTAACAAGTCCGCGGATACTGACCGCACTCTTTTCGGATTCATCACGGGAATTAAGAAGCTGTGCCAGCTTTTCTCTGTGCTGCTTTGCTTCCTCGGCGATGGCAAGCTTGCGGGTATCATATTCGGCGAGCGCCGCTTCCGCAGACAAAGCGCTTTGCTCAGCCTGACGGATAGCATCCTCAATATCGCTTATTCTGTTCTGAATACCCTCCTTCTTTTCGGTAAGAGAACGTATATGAGCGCTCTGTCTTTCGTAAGAAGAAGTCTTTTCAAAGAGAGCAACACGTATACGGTTACATTCGTCAAAGGAGGATTGCTCGTTTTCCTTAGCTGATGCGTTTTCCGCAGAGCATTGCTCGGCATATGCGCGGAGGGAAGCAAGCTTTTCCTCGGCTTCGGTAAGCTGTTTTTCGGTTGCTTCAAGAGCAACGACCGCATCCTGCTCCTGTCTGGAAGCCTGAAGTCTGATCGACTCGTTATGATTGTTTTCTTCTTCCAATCGCACCTTGGCGCCATCGCACGCACGAATACAATCGTTACGGTATGCTACGGCAGAGTTATACTGCTCCTCGGTATTGACGCGGGAAGAACAAAGCTCTTCGTATGCGGAATCAAGCTCCGCAAGAGCAGCAGACAGCTTTTCCGCCTGAGTATTTTTTGCGCCTATTTCGCCGGTGAGTCGGTCAATATCCATAGCGCGGGTGAAAAGACCTGCTTTTTTATGGGTACTGCCGCCGGTAATACTTCCGCCGGGGTTGACTACCTGTCCATCGAGAGTAACAGCTTTGACCTTATAACCGCAGGACGCTGCGGCGGCTGTAGCGGAATCCATATTATCGGTAAGAATGGTTCTGCCGAGAAGATCATCGATCACCTTGCGGAACTTTTTATCTGTCTTAACGAGATCGGAAGCAATACCGAGATAGCCCTTTACATTTTTGAAGGGCTCTTCATTTACTCTGTTGCCCGTTACCGTGTCTATGGGAAGGAAGGTTGCTCTGCCGCCTGCGGTATTTTTAAGATGCCGTACGGCTTTTTTTGCATCCTCTTCCTTTTCGGTTATTATGAACTGTGCGGATGCACCCAAAGCGGTTTCAAGAGCAAGAACATATTTTTCATCGGTGGAAACAACGGATGAAACCGTACCGACTATACCGTTAAGCTCCTTGCCGGATGCGCTCATTACGTTTTTAACGCCATCGGAATACCCTTCAAACAGCGCTTCCATTCGGCGCAGATTTTCTCTGCGGTGCTCAAGGGCGGAAATATCAAGATTTACCGCCGAAAGCTCATCGTTAAGCTTATTTCTGGCAGTTCTGTTTTCTTCGCACTTTTTGTTTGCCTCAAGATTATTTTCGGCGCTCTCGTTTACTTTACTTTCAGCCTGTGCCAGATCAGCACTTGCCTTCTCAAGAGCCAAAGAAAGCTCGGACACGCGCGCGGCAGAGGCGTTAAGTTGTGCTTCCGCTTCATCGCGGGCACGAACGGTTTCCTCTGATTTAGCTTTGAGCGCCGCGTAAGTTTCACGCAAGCCGGAAACGTATTCGTATGCGTTAGTTTGATCGGAAACGGCCTTTTGCTCCTTCTCGGTGCAGGACACTGCTATATCGCGGTATTCTGCATAAGCGCGTTCTGCCAGTTCGAATTCGGATCTGACCTTTTCCTGTTCGTTTTTAAGCTCTTCACCAACCGACAAGGCGGCAGAGAGCATATCGGATGCCAAGGAAAGCTCCCGATTATTTCTGGAAACATCTTCCGCGTACTGACTTGCCATGCGGCGGTAATGCTCCGCATCATTCATACGAAGTGCTTTTTCGGATTCTACGGCGGCGATATTCTTCTCGCTTTCGGAAATAAGACGCTCGGTTTCGGAAAGCTCACGTCCGATATCGTATCCCTCGCGGAGAGCGTTATCAAGCTTATAGTCAAGGGTTCGCACGTCATTTTCACAGTTATCCAGTGTCAGACGGGCACCTGCGGTTTCTGTTGCGTTACGCTCCAGATCCACACGGAGCTTATCTATCTTATCCAGCCAGAGAGTGATCTCCAGACCTTTTTTCTCTTCGGAAAGCACAAGATATTTCTTTGCGTTTTCAGCCTCTTTTTCAAGAGGACCGATACGGGAGGATACCTCGCTCAATATATCGTTGATTCTTACAAGGTTATTTTCGGTTTCCGCAAGCTTTCTTTCCGCCTCTGCTTTTTTATAACGGAATTTGGAAATACCTGCGGCTTCTTCAAAGATATCTCTTCTCTCGTGCCCCTTCTGGGAAAGGACTTCGGATATTTTACCCTGAGAGATAACAGAATATCCTTCTCTGCCGATACCGGTATCGTAAAACAGCTCGTAGATATCCTTTAATCTGACCTGCTTTTTGTTGATATAATATTCACTTTCGCCACTTCTGTAGTACTTTCTGGTAATGGTTACCTCGGTACCGTCGTGAAGCTTATATTCGTCCTTTTTTTCCTCTGTACTTTTTTCTTCTTCGGAAATAGACATAAAGGTCTGTGCGTGGCGGTCGTATTCTGCGGTGGTATCAAGGGTAAGAGAAACAGAAGAAAAGTTTGCGGCGGGACGGTTGGGCGTACCGTTAAAAATAACGTCCTCCATCTTGCTTCCGCGCAGACTCTTCATGGACATTTCGCCCAACACCCAGCGAACCGCATCGGAAATATTGGATTTACCGCTTCCGTTAGGTCCTATGATGGCGGTAACACCGTCATCAAAGGTTATTCGCGTTTTATCGGGGAACGATTTGAACCCCTGCATTTCTATACTTTTAAGTTTCAAAAAATCAATCCTCTATACATATTTTCGCCGTATAGTCCGGCATATCGGTTCCGTAAACCGAAACATTGGAAAAACCGTATGTATTCTTAAAATATTCAGTATTCTTTCTGTGCTGTCCCGCAGCCTTTGAGCAAGCGGAAGCAGAAACGTAGACCGACAGCTTTTTTCCCCGTGTTTCTCCGATAAGGGCATCTATCCGCCTGCGGTATAATTCGCTTTCCACCAATTCACCCATAGCGGGATGCGTAGCGCCGAAGGGAGCGGAGACCAACTGCTCTGAAGCGTGCAGTCCTACACGCAAAACCTTTACCCCGCGGGATAAAAATATATCCATACAATCGGCGCAACGGGAAACGGCATCATCCAAGGAAAGAGGTGTATATTCTCCGTTTAACGTCATACGGTATAAGGGTGTATCTTCGAAAACAACAGTGGGATAAATACGGGTTTCGTCCGCGCCCCAATCACAAATGGCTTGAGCGGTGGCAAGCTCATCCTCCGCCGTTGACAAAGGCAAGCCAACCATCATCTGTCCGCCCAGACGGAAACCGTATTTTTTAATTAATTTACAAGCTTTTTCGCTGTCTTCACCGGTGTGTCCTCTTCCGGAAGCCGAAAGCACTTTATCCGAAACACTTTGCACTCCCAATTCGATAGAGGTTACTCCCCTGCTTTTTAATATTTCAAGCACCGCCTCATCAATAAAATCGGGACGGGTGGAAATGCGTATTCCGTTGATCTTTCCTATATGAACGTATTCATACGCCGCATCGAGAAGAGAGATCATACGCCCTTTGTCAATAGCGGTAAAGCTTCCGCCGAAAAAGGCTATTTCGCTTTCCTGCCACTCCTTTTCCAAGGCTTTATCCACGGTAGCACGAAAAGTATCAAGCTCGGCGCGACGGTCTACTCCCGTTATTTTTTTCTGGGAGCAAAACACGCAGGCGTTGGGACATCCCTCCTGAGGGATAAAAACCGGTATGTTACGATGGTTCTTCATCAAGCTCACCCAAAACCGAAAGAGCTTCTCTTGCGGCGTTTTGCTCTGCCTCACGCTTGGTTCTGCCTACGCCTTCACCCAAGCAGTTTGAGTTGAGCATTACGCGGAATGTAAACACTCTGTCATGAGGAGGTCCTTCCTCGCCGATAAGTACGTATTCAAGTATTTCTTCGGGAGTCTGCTGAACGATCTTTTGCAAGCGGGATTTATAATCCTCGTTTCCGCCTTTGGATATTTTGGAAAGCGCCTTTTTAACACGGGGCATAAGAAATCTTCTTGCCTGATCTATACCGCCGTCAAGATAAATTGCGGCAAGCAATGCCTCGAAAGCATCCGCCACCGTGCTCTTTCTGTCCCTTCCGTTGGTTACGGCTTCGCCGTGTCCCATACGGAGATAGCTTCCCAGCTCGATCTCGCGGGCAAATTCGCTGAGTGAATTCTCACAAACGATGTTTGCTCTTATTCTTGTGAGATAGCCTTCGTCAAGCTCGGGAGAGGAACGGTATATATGCTCGGAAACGATAACGGACAATATGGAATCTCCCAAAAACTCAAGACGTTCGTTGGAACGAAGTGAGGTTTTTTGCTTTGTTTCGTTTACAAATGAAGAATGAGTGAGTGCGGTGAGAAGAAAATCTTTATTGCGGAACACGTAGCCTATTCTTTTTTCCAATTCAACGTAAGGCAACGGTTCAATTTGATGATTCATTCTGTATCGCCTCCTTTAGTCTTTGTACAAGACCGCTTTCGTGGAAGGTCTTTGCCTGTCTGATGGCGGTGAAGATGCTTTTTTCATCGGAGCTGCCGTGAGCTTTAACCACAGGCTTTGCCAAACCGAGGAAAGGCGCACCGCCGTGCTCACGGTGGTCGATCTGCTTTTTGAGGGCGGTAATTTGCTTTTTGGTAAGAGCGCCCGCAACTTTTGTCATACGGTTTGCATAGAAGATGCTCTTAAGCTTGCTCTTCATAAACAATCCCATACCTTCGATGGTTTTAAGCAATATGTTGCCGGTAAAACCATCACAGACGACTACGTCGCAGGTATTGCAAGGAATATCCCTGCCCTCTACGTTGCCGATAAAGTTAATTTCCTTTTCGTTTGAAAGCAACGCGTTGGTTTCGGAATAAAGAGGCGTGCCCTTGGTGGGTTCACTGCCGTTGTTAACAAGTCCTACGCGGGGAACATCTATTCCCATTACAAGGTTGGCATAAAGGCTCCCCATATGAGCAAAGGTGCGCAACAGTTCGGGAGTAGCATCCGTATTTGCGCCCGAATCCACGATGAGTACGGGATTTTCAAGGGGAACCACTGCGCCGAGCGCCGCGCGGCGGATGCCGGGAAGACGGCGTATCTTAAGGGAGGACACAGTGAAAAGCGCACCGGTGTTTCCGGCAGACACAAGTGCATCTGCCTTTCCGTCCTTAACAAGCTCTGCCGCAACTGCCATAGAGCAATCTGATTTTTCCTTGAGTACGGATGCAGGTGAATCCTCCATCGTTATAACGCTGTTTGCGTGTACCACGGAAATATTGGAAGGCATTGCGCCTCTGTTACTGATATCGGTGTAGATCGTATCACTGTCACCGACAAGAATAATATCTATAGGCAACTGTGCGGCGGCAAGCAACGCGCCTCCTATAACCGATTGAGGGGCTTTATCGCCGCCCATTGCATCAACTGCGATTGTCGTTCTCATTTTTTGCTTTCCTCTGTCCAGCCGCAATTACTGCGGCAATAATACTGATCTTTGTTCTTTTTCTTTAAAACTATATCTCCGCACTGGGGACACTTTCTTGTCTGAGGTATATCCCAGGAAATAAATCCGCAGGAAGAATCCTCGCAAACGTAATACGTTGTCTTTTTCTTGCTCTGGCGGACAACGATACGTTTACCGCAGTTGGGGCACACTACGCCGCTGTCTTTTATAACGGGAAGTGTGGTCTTACACTCGGGATAAGAACGGCAAGCGAAGAAGCTTCCGTACTTGCCCTTGCGCAATACCATTTCGCCGCCGCAGGTGGGACATTTCTCATCGGAAATTATCTCTTTTGCCTCCAAAGGCTTCTTTTCGGGCTCAAGAGGTTTTGTGTTTTTACACTTGGGATAGTTGGGACAAGCTGCGAACTTTCCGAAACGTCCGTTGCGGACTACCATTACGGAACCGCATTTTTCGCAGATCATATCTGTCTTTTCGGGTTCAACCGTTATTTTTGTGTTGCCTATCTGCTCTTCGGCGGTCTTGAGCTCCGCCATAAGATCCGCATAAAAGCTTTCCAAAACCTTTATATAATCCTTGTTGCCGGATTCGATCTCATCGAGATCTTCTTCCATCTGCGCAGTGAAGTTATAATCAACAATTCCCGAAAAGGCGTTCATCATAAGATCGGTGGTAACAAAGCCAAGCTCGGTGGGCACAAGGGATTTGCCCTCTCTTACCACATATCCGCGGGAAATTATGGTAGTAATGGTCGTAACGATGGTGGAAGGTCTGCCAATTCCTTTTTCCTCCAGCATTTTAACCAGTGATCCTTCGGTATATCTGAAGGGAGGTGCGGTAAAATGCTGCTCGGGCAAAATTCCGGAACAGAGGCAATGCTCGTTTTCGCTGAGTGCGGGAAGCTTATCCTTTGCGATCTCGTCATCGCCGGTATCGGAATCGTCGCAAATAACGAGATAACCGGGGAATCGTACGGTTGCGCCGGTAGCGCGGAACACGTTACCTGCAGCATCCAGATCGACAGAAACGGTATCTATTTCCGCAGGCTTCATCTGGCTTGCGATGAAACGATCGTATATGAGCTTATAAACCCGATATTGATCTGCAGTAAGACGGTTTTTGATCATTTCTGGCGCAAGAGTGGGATCGGAAGGACGGATAGCTTCGTGAGCATCCTGGGAGCCTTTTTTCACCTTGTATATATTGGGTGTGGAAGGATAATATTTTTCGCCGTACTTGCCGACTATATATTCCTTTGCGGCATCTCTCGCTTCATCGGAAACACGGAGTGAATCGGTACGCATATAGGTGATAAGACCGTGCGTGCCTCTTTCGCCGATATTTATACCTTCGTAAAGCTCCTGCGCGATCATCATAGTGCGCTGGGTGGGAAGGGATAATCTGCGGTTTGCCTCCTGCTGGAGAGTACTTGTAGTGAAAGGAGGCTGAGGACGGCGGTGCTTTACCGAACGCTTTACGGAAGCAACGGTGAAATCCGAGTCCTTTACAGAGTTAACGACATTATAAGCATCGCTTTCGTTATGAAGGTCCTTTTTGCCGTTTTTATCGCCGAAATACTTTGCGGTAAAGGTATCTCCATCGGAATTTGAAAGCTTGACGGTAACAGTCCAATATTCATCGGGCACGAATGCGCGTATTTCGCGCTCGCGTTCAACGATAAGACGGGTAGCTACAGATTGAACACGTCCCGCAGAAAGGCCGTTTTTGATTTTTTTCCAAAGGAACGGGCTTATCTTATAACCCACAAGACGGTCAAGAATACGGCGTGCCTGTTGGGAATTGACCAGATCCATATCTATGCTTCTGGGGTTCTTTATAGCTTCTTTAACCGCCGCTTTTGTTACGGAGTTAAAGGTAATACGCTTTATTTTCTCTTCGGGAATGCCGAGAACAGCGGCGAGGTGCCAGCTTATAGCCTCTCCTTCACGGTCAGGGTCGGCAGCCAGTAAAACCTTATCGGCGTCTTTGGCTTCTTTTTTTAGGTCGCTGATAAGTTCGCCCTTTCCTCTGATGTTTATATACTGGGGCTCGAAATTATTATCCACATCGATACCCAGCTTACTTTTGGGAAGATCGCGGACATGACCGTTGGATGCAACGACCTTATAGCCCTTTCCCAAAAAGCCTTTGACGGTATGCGCCTTGGTAGGCGACTCAAGTATTACAAGTGTGCTCATATATTCTCCTTATTGCTTACCGGCTTTAATATATCTTCCTCCTGCGGCGGCTGTGATCGCGCCGTCAAGCTCAAGGGTGGTAAGCAGTTCGTATATTCTGTCTATGGAAACTCCGGTCTTTTCCGAAAGCTCGGATGCGGTAGCGGGACCGCGGCTTATTATTTCAAGCAAGCCGAGCTCGTCTGTTTCCTTGGTTTTATTCTCACGGGGGTGCGTTATGCGCCGTCCGTAGCTTTTGGTTTTTGTAACGGTATAAGCGGTAGTGGGAATTCTTAAGGTAGGATCGTTTAACTGCAAACGCTCCATAACCTCTGCGGGAGAGGAAACGGAAACCGCGCCCTCAAGCATTGCGGTAACCCTGCCTGCTACGAAATACACGGGTTTTCCCTGCTGTATAGCCCGCTTTGCGGTTATTAACGCGCCGCTTCCTTCTGCTGCCTCAACAACCAAGGTGCAATCGGAAAGAGCGCTGATAAGACGGTTGCGGGCGGGAAATGAATATCTGCCGACCTCTGCGCCGGGAGAATATTCGCTTATGACCACTCCGCTTTTATACATAGAGTGGAAAAGACGTACGTTCTCGGGCGGGTAGACCTTATCAATAGGTGTACCCAAAACGCCTACGGACACACCGCCGTTTTGTAAAGCGGTACTGTTTGCGGCGCTGTCTATCCCCTTTGCAAGACCGCTTATAACGGTAACACCCGCTTTCGCAAAGCTCTCCGCATAGGTTTTGCCGTATTCCAGACCGGCATCCGTGCAGGTACGTGTACCCACCATCGCCACCGATTGTCTTCCCTTAAGACGGGAGATATCTCCGTAGTAAAACAGCATAACCGGCGGATCGGGTATATTGCGCAACGCTTCGGGAAAATCCGCATCGTGATAAGTAACGAAGCGTATACCTCTGTTTATACAGGTTTTGTATATCTCAAATGATGCGGAAAGATCCTTATTGCAAAGCTGATTTTCATAACGGGCATAGCCCTTGGGTAAGAATGAAAAATCTCTGCATTCGTATATTTCTGCGGCAGAAGAGAATTTATCAAACAAAAGGTCTGTAAGTCTGTTGGCTGCTCCGCACACACGCTGAAGCCATATATAATATAACCTAACGTCCATTGTAACTCCGTGTCATTTCCCAGATAATTATAGAAGCGGCGGCAGCGGCGTTAAGGCTCTCGGTTTTACCTGTCATGGGAATAATAACCGTATTATCCGCAAGGGCTTTTACGGTTTCCGAAATTCCCTGCCCCTCGTTGCCGATTATGAAGCTATCCGTTTTTGCTATTCCGAATCTGCCGAGCTCAAGAGAATTCTCGTGCAGGGCGGTAGCGTATACTTTGCCGTATTTCTTTGCGGATACGATCGCCGCGTGAAAATCAGCGGGCATAAAGATATTTGCGGCAAACACCGCGCCCATTGAGGCGCGGAGCGTCTTCGGATTATATATATCTGCGCAATCGGGAGAAAGGACTATCCCCTTCACACCGAGAGAAACCGCAGTACGGATTATAGTACCCAGATTTCCCGCATCTCTTACCGATTCCAGAAATAAAATCGAACCGCCCTCGGGAACTTCGGCGGGAAACGGTAACGCCTTACAAACGCACAACACGCCCTGAGGTGCGGATTCCGTTGAAATCTTCTCAAACACGCTGTCGCTGACCGAATATTTTATATCCTCGGGCAGGGCGGAAAAAAAGCCGGAATATGCTTCATACGCTTTTTCTGTAAAGTACACCTCGCAGGGAATGCCGCAATGTCTTACATACTCCTCGGCAAGATGTATACCTTCTATGAAGAACAGACCCGACTGAGTTCTCGCCTTACGGTCACGCAGGCGGACGATCTCTTTTATCCGTTCATTGTTTCTGGAGGTAATGACCTTCATTTGCGCTCCTATCCAAAACAAAAAATATACTATTATTATATTAAATAATAGTACATTCTTTTTTTATTGTCAACACTTTTGTTAAGACTTTTTTCCTAAAACCACACGGTCTATACCGTGAAGATCTCTCAGCACCGCTACGGAGAAGCCTGCGGACTTGAGAATTTCGGAAACGTCCTGCGCCTGACCTATACCGACTTCATAGCAAATAACGCCATCGGGAGAAAGGATTATAGGCAGACAGTTGGTTATCTCACGGTAAAAACGCAATCCGTCCTCGCCGCCGTCAAGGGCGGTTTCGGGCTCGGACAGCACGTTGGCATCCAGAGTCGAAATATCGTCGGTAGGAATGTAAGGAGGGTTGCTGAGCACCAGATCGAACTGTTTGCCGTTGGCGGCAACGAGAGCTTCGTAATCCTCGGGATCCAGCGCATCAAATCTTTTTACGGTTACCGACGGAAGATCCTTAAGGTTTTCCTCCGTATAAGGAATGGCTTTACGGGAAAGCTCAAGAGCGAATCCGCGAACGTCGGGACGCTCGGACGCTATCGCCGCAGAAATACAGCCGCTTCCCGAGCAAATATCGGCAAAGCAACCGTCCTTGGGTATAGCCTTTATTGCCGCTTGCACCAAAATCTCCGTATCCGCACGGGGGATAAACACGCCGGGACCCACCTTTATCTCTCTGCCGTAAAACCAACAGCTTCCCATAACGTACTGTACGGGAACTCCCATAGCGATTTGTCCAAGACTATCGGACATATTGGCGGGAAGAGTGGAAGGAACGGCTTCCTCCAATTTGAGATACAAACGGTTTCTGGGGATCTCCAGATGATGGCAAAGCAAAATATCTATTATTTCGGTTATCTCTCTCGCACTGTCCTCAGAACAGCCCTCGGTGAGAGTTTTTTTAAGCTCGTATCTGTATTCGCCTATGTTCATGCGTTTTCCTCCGGTATATCGGTTTGAGCTTCAGCCTTTTCTTCGGCGTTCACAACATCCTCGGTAGGAATCTCGAATTCGGGAAATTCCTCGGGAAGTGCGGATTTTATGGAGCAAATGGCAACTTCCATCATACTGTCGTCAGGCTCGCGGGTGGTAATTCTCTGCATCCACAGACCGGGTGCGGAAAAAATCTTGGTAAAGAAATTATCGTGCTTGCCCGCGTACATAACGTACTCATAGTCGATACCGACTACAAGAGGAAGCGCCACAAGCTTTGCGAGAACGATAAACCATCTTTCCCCTACCGGCGCCATAGGAAACAATGCGCTGATTCCCCACAAAAGCAGAGAGTTAACGAGTATGGAAACGATAATCACCAAAAACATAAAGGAAGTACCGCAACGGGGATGGAAACGGGTGTGCTTGCGTACGTTATCTACGGTAAGCTCATCGCCCGATTCGTAGCAGGCAATGCTTTTATGCTCTGCGCCGTGGTACATATAAACACGTTTTATATCGGGGATGAGAGAAGTCAAGCCGATATAGGCGATAAAGATAAGTATTTTCAGCCCGCCGTCAACACAACGGGATGCGAAATTGAACTCCTCCGCATCCACCTTGAAGATAAGGTCGGATATAAACGAGGGCAGCCACATAAACAGAACCAGCGCAAGAGCCACACCGAGCACTACCGCTATGGCAGAAATAACCTGCATCATTTTGTCGCCCAATTTTTCGGTTATCCATTTATCGAACTTTCCTTCGGGCTCCGCATCGTCAATTCCCAAAAGCTCCGTCGCTTCCGTCATCGTGCCCATAGAGAGTATCATGGTTTCCGCAAAGTTGACTATACCGCGAATAAGAGGAAGACGCAAAAACGCGCTTTTTTCTTTTACGGATTTATATTTCTTTTTACGAACGGTAATTTTTCCGTTATCGGTACGGCGGACAGCCATTGCCACGTCCGGACCGCTTTTCATCATTACGCCCTCCATAAGAGCGCTTCCGCCCACTCTTCCCAAACGGCAAGAAAGTTTGTTATCGGATTTCTTTGACATATTTTGCCTCCCGACTTGAATTATTAACAATTTGATATTATAATAGAAATAAAAGCAAAAGTAAACAGTATTTTGTAAACAAATTTGGAGGATTATGATGGAAAACACATTGTTTGCAAAAAACGACAGCGGTTTTATATGCCTCAACTGCGGAAAAGAGGTTCCGCCTCTCGGCTACTCCTCCCGTAATCATTGTCCGTTCTGTCTGTGCTCAAGGCACGTTGACGTTAACCCCGGCGACAGATCCAGCGAATGCGGTGCGGTAATGGACCCGATCGAGGTGCGCACCGAAGCAAAGCGGGGCTTTGTAATAAAACACAAATGCCGTAAATGCGGATTTGAACGGTCAAACGGAAGCCAGAACGATGACGACACCCGTCTGCTTATACAATACACTAACCCTTACAATATCCCCCGTGGAGGCAAGCGATGAAAGTAAAATTCAAAAAGATATACGGCTCGTTGGGCAGTCCCGTCCTGTGCGCTGTGCTGGGATTTATCGGTGCGGCGTGTATCGTTCCCTTCTCCGGAATACTCACCGCCCTTCCCCTGCTTCCTTTATGCGGAATCGGCGCAGGATTTTTAAAGCTTAAGCGAGGCACCAAAACCGCATTTTTTGCCGTATGCGGCGGCCTTCTTGCGGCAGGATATTCCGCAGACGTGTTGAATATTATCGTGTACACGGTTATCTGCGGCTTGACGGCGCTTTTGTGCGATTACTGCATAACGCTGTTCAAAAACAAAAAGACCGCTTTTTGGGCCGTTATTCCCCTCGGAGCTGTAGTAGCGATACAGCTCGTTTTCGGTGGAAATATCATATCCTATTCCAATGCCCTTAAGGTTTCTGACGAATATATAAAGAACAATTACGAGAACAGCGAAAATGAAATTATCGGAGGTCTTGAATACGATTACGTCACCCGCACGTGGCAGAGAGAGGTAATATCCAAGGAGTATTCCGATGCCAACGGAAAGCTGATAGTTTTTGACAAAACTGTATTTGACGGATACGCAAAAAAGACCGAAAGATTGCTGATGAGCGAGCAAAGAGCGAAAATAGCAAATATTCTGCGTGACGCTTTCCCCGACGGTTCTTTTACCGTGGTTTCCGAAAAAATATACGGTTATCCCGACGGAAGTATAACTTATCCCGATAAAAGTATCGACAGAAGCGGACGAATGGTGTTTTCCGTATACTTGGGCGCACTTACCGACAGCGAAGGTTTCCTGCGCACAGCCGATGACTACAGAAAGGCTTTGCAAAACGCAGGAATTGATACGAAAAAAATTGTTTTCCGCGGCGGCGGATTGGGTATGTATCCTATGGAAGAGGTATATTCCCATATTCCTTTTGACACCGCAAAGGTGAAATACAACTGCGGAAGAGTATTTTCACATTTGCAGACAGGACTTGACAGGTATTTTATAAAAGACGAATTCTTATATAACTGAAAAGGAGCTTAAAATGAAAAGCAGAAATGAAATGAATCCCGAATTTATGTGGGATTTTACCCACATTTATTCCGATAAGCAGGCTTGGGAAAATGCGCTTGCCGAAGCGGACAAAATAGCCGATACCATTCCCGCCGTGAAGGGTACTCTGGGCGAAAGCGCAGAAAGCCTTAAGAAGGCTATGGACCTGCTGGCTCAGGCAAACCAGGCCGCAGAGCTTCCCTATCTTTACGCAATGCTTTACAAGAGTGCGGACAACGGCAACAACGAAGCGCAGGAAATGGAAGCAAAAGCAATGTCTTTACTGGTAAAGCTGGGTACGGCTTGCTCCTTTATCGAGCCCGAGATCCTCGCTATTCCCGAAGAAACGTTAAAGAAATATATGGAGCACGAGGGACTCGCTACTTACCGTCATATGCTCGAGGATGTTTCCAGAGGCAGAGCACACGTTCTTGACGAAAAGAGCGAAATGCTTTTGGCGCAGATGGGTGAGATCAACAACATTCCCGACGATTGCTTTACTATGTTCACCAACGTTGATATGGAGCTTCCCGAAATAACCGATGAAAACGGTGAAAAGGTACAGCTTACCAACGGTAATATGGGAATTTACCGCGAAAGCAAGAACAGACGCGTACGTGAAGAAACCTTCGAGGGATACTTCGGAACATACAAAAAGTATGTTAACACTATTGCCGCTATGTATTCCGGTAACGTAAAGATAGACAACTATTTTGCGGCGGTAAGAGGCTACGAAAGTGCTTGCCACAAAGCGTTGTTCGGCGGAAACATTCCCGTTTCCGTATACGATTCTCTTATTGAAGCGGTACACGGTGCGCTTCCCACTATGAAGCGATATATACAGCTCCGCAAGGAAACGCTCGGCCTTGAGAATATAGATATGTTCGATCTTTATACCCCTATGATCGAGGATATAGACTACACGGTTACCTATGAGCAGGCAAAGGATATGGTTAAAAAGGCGCTTGCTCCTCTGGGCGAAAAGTACCAGACTCTCCTTGATAAAGCCTATTCCGAGCATTGGATGGACGTATACGAAAACAAGGGCAAGCGTTCCGGTGCGTTCTCCTGCGGCGTATACGGTGTTCACCCTTACGTGCTTCTCAATTATACCGATAGTCTTGACGATGCGTTCACAATGGCTCACGAGCTGGGACACGCAATGCACTCTTATCTGTCCTCCGAAAAGCAAGATTATGTTAACCACGATTACCGTATAATGG
The DNA here is from genome assembly GCA_964485815.1 of uncultured Oscillospiraceae bacterium. Lineage (GTDB taxonomy): Bacteria > Bacillota > Clostridia > Oscillospirales > CAG-382 > SFLA01. The sequence goes on along the minus strand of CAZAJX010000004.1, from coordinate 1,376 downwards.
TTGCAGAAGTTGCTTCCACGGTAAACGAAGTTTTGCTTACCATGTACCTGCTTAAAAATGAAACGGACAAGAAGCGTAAGGCTTATGTTCTCAATCATTTCCTCGAAGGATTCCGCACAACCGTGTTCAGACAGACACTTTTTGCTGAATTTGAGCGTAAAGCTCACGATATGGCGCAGGCAGGCGTACCTCTCACACCCAAAGCGCTGTGCGAAATTTATCACAGTCTTATTTCCCTTTACTACGAGGGCGCTGGTATAAACGATATTATGCAGTACGAATGGGCGTATATTCCCCACTTCTACACGGCATATTATGTCTACCAGTATGCAACCGGTTTCTCCAGCGCGGTTGCTATTGCAAGAAACATTATCGAAACCGGCGATGCATCCGGATACCTTGAATTCCTCACCACCGGCGGAAGCGATTATCCTCTCAACGAGCTTAAGATCGCAGGAATCGATCTCACCAAGCCCGAGGCGGTAAGCAGCGCTATGAAGGTATTTGACGATACGGTTACCGAGCTTAAAGAGCTTCTTTCCGAAATCTGATAGTCACCCCGACAATAATTGGGCTTGCGTTAAAAGTAAGCCCTTTATTTTTTACCGTGCATAATCATCTCCCTTGCGGGCAAAAATAGTCCTGCCGGAATAAACTGAAAACGGGGCGATGATCAAAAGTGAACGAACAAACTGTAATACGGCGCGGAGATATATATTATGCGGATCTTTCACCTGTGGTGGGATCCGAGCAAGGCGGTGTGAGACCCGTTCTGATCGTGCAGAACGACGTTGGAAACAGACACAGTCCCACGGTCATAGCCGCCGCAATAACTTCACAGACAGGAAAAGCAAGGCTTCCAACACATATTGAGGTTACCGGCGACAGTATCGGCACGGGAAAAGCGCCCGGATGCGGTCTGGCAAAGAATTCCATAATTCTACTTGAGCAAATACGTACTCTGGACAAAAAACGGCTGAAAGACAAAATGGGGCATCTGGACGACGGCACGATGCAACAGGTAAACGAGGCTCTAAACGTAAGCTTCGGGCTGTAAATAGTTTTTTACAACAATATTTTAAAAGCACTTTCGGGTGCTTTTTTATTATTTAAGCAGGACGTAAAATACACAAAAATATAAAATAAAATAAAATTAAAAAAGGTATTGACAAATTTAAAATCTTGTGTATAATAGTAAACGTTCACGCGGCTGTGGCGGAACAGGCAGACGCGCACGTTTGAGGGGCGTGTGGGCAACCGTATGGGTTCAAGTCCCATCAGCCGCACCAACAAAAAAGGAACTTTTGTACAGCAAAAGTTCCTTCAGACCGCTGACAAAGATAAAGTCAGCGGTTATTTTTTTTGCAAAAGTCGCA
>CAZAJX010000003.1:0-78539 GCA_964485815.1 uncultured Oscillospiraceae bacterium | reverse complement strand
AACCCGTGACCCCAACACTGCCAGTGTTGTGCGCTCCCAACTGCGCTAATGCCCCGTTTGGGCAAATTATAACATACGGTGCACGCGTTTGTCAATAATTTGCCGTAAAATTCATATTGTGTGGGCGTAGACGGAAAAAGGGTACTCTTTTTCCAGTTCTTTTGCGGCGGAAACCGCTTCTCTTTCCGTTTCGAAAACGCCGAAGACTGCGCTTCCGCTTCCGCTTAACATTGCGTTTTTTGCGCCCAAAGCCAAAAGGCGTTTTATTGCGGTCTTACACTCCGACGGACACACTGTATCAAAAGAATTGAAAAACAGGTTTTCTTTATACGAAACCGTTTCTCTTTGCGTTTCGTCAAGCAGTAAGTACATTTTCCCCGTAGGGCAATCAACATCCGGCTTGACTATGGCGAGGTGAAGATGCTCCTTTTCCATTGGGGTGACAATATCACCGATACCGCCGCATCTTGCCTTGCCGCCGTAAACGCAAAAGGGTATATCCGCGCCAAGAGGCGCGCCGATGCTTGCAAGGGTCTGCGTATCCAGCCCCGCGTTATACATTTCATTAAGCCCGCGGAGGACTGCCGCCGCATCTGCGCTGCCGCCGCCCAACCCCGCTTTGGAGGGAATGTGCTTTTTTACGGTTATTTTAACGGACGGAATTATGCCCGTATAACCGAAAAACGCCTGCGCCGCGCGGTACGCAAGATTATCCTGTTCGGGCACGTCCATATCACAAAAAACGCGCAATGTATCGCACTTTTCGAAGGATACCTCATCATACAGGCTTATGGTGTGCATTACGGTATCTATATGGTGATACCCGTCTTCACGCTTTTCTCCGACGGACAAAAACAGATTTATTTTTGCATATGCTGTTAACGTCATTTGGAAAGGTCCTTAACGAATTCGTTTATGCGGGAAATCGCTTTTTTAATGTGGGTTGCGGAGTATGCGTAGGAAATGCGGGCATAGCCCTCTCCGCTTTCGCCGAATGCGTTTCCGGGGACTATTGCCACGCCTTTTTCGTTTAACAGCCGTTCACAGAATTCCTCCGATGACATACCGAAGCGGGAAATATCCGCAAAGACGTAAAACGCTCCGTCAGGCATCATACAATCGATGCCCGCTTCACGCAAGCCCTTTACGATAAGTCTGCGTCTGCCGTTGTATTCGTCACGCATATATTCGATATCCCCGTCCCCGTTTTTGACCGCTTCAACGGCGGCGTACTGGGCGGTGGTGGGGGCGCACATTATACCGTACTGATGTATCTTGTGCATCTGCGCTGTTATCTCACGGGGGGCAAGGGTGTATCCCATACGCCAGCCCGTCATAGCATAGGCTTTTGAAAATCCGTTTGCCACGATGGTGCGTTCACGCATACCATCAAGAGAAGCGATGGAAACGTGCTTTGCGCCGTATGTAAGCTCTGCATATATCTCATCGGAAATAACCACAAGATCGTGCTTGATGATCACTGGGGCGATAGCCTCAAGCTGTTCTTTTGTCATTATAGAACCGGTGGGGTTGTTGGGGAAGGGCAAAACGAGAGCTTTTGTCTTTGGAGTTATGTGTGCTTCCAGTTCTTCCACCGTGAGAACGAATCCGTTTTCCTTTTTCAAAGGAAGTATAACGGGTACTCCCCCTGCCATTGTAACCAGAGGATCGTAACACACGAAGGAGGGCTGGGGCACGATAACCTCATCCCCCAGATCCACGATAGCGCGGAGCGCAAGGTCGATAGCCTCGCTTCCGCCAACGGTAACCAGAATTTCATCCTTGGGATCATATGTAAGACCGAAGCGGCGGAGTGCATATTTGGATAATTCCACACGCAGTTCCATAAGACCGCTGTTGGAGGTGTAGTAGGTCCTGCCCTCTTCAAGAGAGCGTATACCTGCTTCACGGATATGCCAGGGAGTGATAAAATCGGGCTGACCTACGGTGAGGGCGACCACGTCTTTGCGGTTCTCAAGCATATCGAAAAACTTTCTTATTCCCGAGGGCTGCAAGGAGCAAGCCCTGCCGGAAAGGATTTTGCTGTAGTCCATTACCAACCGTTACCTCTCAGGTCCACGGGGTCTTTTTCAAAGTTTACGCCCCAATCCTTGTAGCGTTCCATTATAAAATGGGTAGCCGTTGCGGTAACTCCGTCGATAGTGGCAAGCTGTTCCGCTACGAACACGGCAACGTCACGCATAGTGCGGCATTCCACCAGCACAGCGAGATCGTATGCGCCGGACATAAGGAACACGCTTTTTACCTCTTCGTAATTTGCGACACGTTCTGCCACCGCATCAAAGCCCTTGTCACGCTGGGGAACTGTCTTGAGCTCGATAAAAGCGGAAACGCTTTCCTTGCCTGCCTTGTCCCAGTTGATAATGGTCTTTGTGCCCAGAATAATACCTTCGTTTTTGCACTCATCAAGCAGGTTTTTTACGGTGTTAACGTCGGTATCCAGCATTACTGCAAGCTCGTCCGCACAAAGGAGAGGATTTTTTTCGATAATCGAAAGAAGCTTTGTTTTCATATTTTTATTCACTCCTAAAACAGAGATAACTGATCGGTTTCGGGAAGATCTCCCAAACAGTTGTTATTTTTAAGTATTTCCACCACGTTTTTGTTAAGTCCTGCGTTTATGCGCAGTTCTTCCAAGGTGGCGCAATCGGTTTCGTGTATGGTTTTGTAAATGTTTTCCGCCGCAGTATCGCCAAGACCGTTAAGCGCGGACAGCGGCAGACGTATCTTGCCGTCCTCGGGCTTGAATACGTAGGCTTCGGATTTATACACGTCAACAGGTAAGAACTTTATACCCCTTGCGTACATCTCACGCACCATCTGCATTACGGTGATGGTGTCCTCGTCCTTGGCGGTGGTATCCGAAAGGGCTTCCAATTCTTCTATACGCTTGGATATGACGGAGGGCGATGATAACGCCAGCTCGCTGTCAAATCCCGCATTTTTGGAGCATTTTACGGTAAAATAGGTTGCATAGAACGCCAAGGGCTCGTGCACCTTGTACCAGCCCAGACGGATCGCCGATATCATATAGGCGGCGGCGTGGGCTTTGGGGAACATGTAACGTATCTTGCCAAGGGATTCTATATACCATTCGGGCACGTTTGATGCCCGCATGGTTTCTACCATTGCTTCGGGAATAGGAAGACCTTTTTTGTTTTTACGGACGAACTCCATGATCTTAAAGGCGCTTTCCTTTTCAACTCCCGCGTACATAAGGTATACCATTATACTGTCACGGGTACCGATAATTTCGGATATGGTGCAGGTGCCGTTTTTAATAAGCTCCTGACCGTTGCCCAGCCATATTCCCGTACCGTGGGAGAGTCCCGAAAGCTGCAAAAGGTCGGAAAATTTGGTGGGGTGTGCGTCGCGTATCATTTCACGAACGTAAGGAGTCCCGCATTCGGGCAGACCGAAGGTGCCGAAATCCGAGCCGATCTGGTCGGGAGCAACTCCCAGAGGACGGGTGGATTCAAACAGCTCCATTGTGGCTCTGTCGTTCATGGGAACGGTGCGCACGTCCTTGCCCGTAAAGGTTTCCAGCCATTTGTAAATGGTGGGAACATCGTGTCCCAGAATATCCAATTTAAGCAGGGTATCGTGAAGATATTCGAACGCGAAGTGGGTGGTGATAACACCGGAATCGTCCTTATCCGCAGGGTGCTGTACGGGAGTGAAATCGTATATCTCGTACTGCTTGGGGATAACCACGATACCGCCGGGGTGCTGACCCGTGGTGCGCTTTACACCTACAAGTCCGTTTACAAGGCGGTTTTCCTCTGCCTTGGAAAGGTGCTTGCCCTGCTCCTCCAAAAACTTTTTAACGTAACCGTATGCGGTCTTTGAAGCGATAGTACCTACCGTGCCTGCGCGGAAGATGTTTTCCTTGCCGAACAGCACTTCGGTATAATGATGGGCTTCGGACTGGTTGTCCGATGAAAAGTTAAGGTCAATATCCGGCGCTTTTTCTCCGTGGAAGCCAAGGAAGGTTTCGAAGGGGATATCGTGTCCGTCGGATATCATCATTTCCCCGCACTTGGGGCAGATCTTATCGGGAAGGTCAAATCCGCTGCCCACAGAGCCGTCGGTAAACCATTCGCTGTATTTGCAGGACGGGCATCTGTAATGGGGAGGCAGGGGGTTAACCTCCGAAACGCCGGAAAAGGTTGCAACTACGGAAGAACCAACCGAACCACGGGAGCCAACGAGGTATCCCGTACGCTCGGAATTGAGCACAAGCTTTCTGGCTATAACGTAAAGCACGGAAAATCCGTTTTTGATAATGGAGGTAAGCTCTCTGTCAAGACGGTTTTGAACTATTTCGGGAACTACGCCCTCGTAGCCGTACCAATCCATAGCGGTCTGATGGCAGGAGGTGGTAAGCTCCTCCTCCGCTCCCTCGATCTCGGGAGTATAGGTTCCGTCGGGAATGGGCTTTATGGAGCCGTCGATCATATCCGCTATTTTCTGCGGATTATCAATAACAACTTCCTCTGCTCTGTCGCCAAGATAGGCAAATTCCTCCAGCATTTCCTCGGTGGTGCGGAGATACAGCTTGCTTTCGTGCATAGCGTCCTTGTATTTAAGCCCCACCTGCATTATCTGGCGGTAGATCTCATCATCGGGATCTATAAAATGAGCGTCCCCCGTGGCGCAGACAGGCTTTTTCAGCTTATCGCCGATACGGAGTATCTGCTTGTTTATCTCCTCTAATCTGCCGTAATCCGTAAGGGTGCCCTCGTCTATAAGGAAAGAGTTGTTGGCTTTTGGCATTATCTCAAGGTAATCGTAAAACTTTGCGATACGCTCAAGCTCGGAATTGGGCTTGCCGTCAAGTATGCCTCTAAATAATTCGCCCGCTTCGCAGGCAGAGCCGATAATAAGTCCTTCACGGTGTGCGTCAAGAACGGTTTTGGGTATACGGGGGTTGCGGTGGTAATAATCCAGATAAGACTGGGATATAAGCTGGTACAGATTGCGAAGTCCCGCAAGGTTTTTAACAAGTATGGTAATATGGTATGCGCGGAGCTTTTTGGGATCGCTGTTTGCCGCCATTGCCATATTCATTTCTTCCACGTTTCTTATACCCTGCTTGCGGAGTCTTTCCGCCATACAGGAAAAGATTGCGCCCAGCATTGCGGTATCGTCGGTAGCGCGGTGGTGGTTGAATTCGCCGAGGTTATAATAATTTCCGATAGAATCAAGAGTATGCTTGTTAAGATCGGAATTTATATATCTGGAAAGGGGTAAAGTATCCAGATAGGGGTTTGTAAACTTTATCTTATGGGTTTCGCACGCCTTGCGGATAAAGCCGATATCGAAATTTGCGTTGTGGGCAACCAAAATTCGGTTTCCCGCAAATTCAAGGAACGCTTTTACAGCTTCCTTTACCTTGGGTGCGCCCTTTACGGTTTCCGCGGAAATTCCCGTAAGACGGGTAATGTTCTCGGGAATGGGCATTTCGGGGTCAACGTATGTGCCGAAGGTATCTATTATCTCCCCGCCCTTGTAAAGGGATGCGCCGATTTCGGTTATGGCGCAGTCCACGGGGGAAAGTCCCGTGGTTTCTATATCGAATATAATAAACTCGGTTTCGTCAAAGACGCACTCTTTGGGATTTTTAACTCCGAAAACCGCGCGGGCGGTATCGTCTACCAAATATCCCTCCATACCGTAAATGGGCTTTACATCGGGATATTTTTTCCGCGCTTTCATTATCATAGGGTACGCCTGCACGTTGCCGTGGTCGGTAATGGCAACGGCGTTCCAGCCCCAGGCGGAGGCGGTAGCCATAACCGTTTCGGGGTCGGATAAAGCGTCGTTGGCGGACATTGAGGTGTGAAGATGCAATTCCGTACGCTTGCGGGGATATTTATCCTTACGGCGCAGACGCTTTATTTTATTTATTTTTTCTACACGGATAACCGTTTCTTTTTCGTAATCATCATAAGCCGCCTTGCCCTCTATAAGCAGTGCCGCACCGGGCTTGGGAGCGGAAAACTCCGTATCCTCTTTGTTTACGGAAAAACGGAGCATAACGGAAGCCTCTCCGTCAGTTATATAAGCCTTGTAATTGGTCTTGCTTCCGTCGCGGGATTCTTTATCCTCGATCTGGAACATCTCACCGCATATGCACACGGGAATACGCTTGGAATAGGTGCGTCCCTCGGCGTTTACGGTGGGCTCTATATGTATCTCCTTTATGGCAAAGGGCTCTTTGCGGATAAGCTCCTTGAAAATGGGAGCGCGCTCGGAAAGATCAAAATGCATATTGCCGATACGGGTTCCGCCGATATCGTATTTATCCTCGGTATCCTCCACGGTTTTGAAAAAGCTGTCCTTGGTTTCAACTTCCTTGGGAGCGCGGTTTTTCTCGTACTCGGCGTAATCCGCCTTCGCCTGCTGCTCCAAAGCCTTTGTATCGAAAATAGGGACGTAATCGTAATTTTCGTCCTCTTCGAAAACGAAGGTTATATTCTGTCCGAACTGGGCAAAAACACATTCGGAAAAGAATTTTCCAGCCCCCGCCATATCCATTAAAGCGGAGGATATGCCCTTGCGGAGCTTTATGGTAACTAACGCTTTTTCTCTGTCATAGGAATAATCGTATTTATCCATTCCCCCTCTGCCCAAGGTGATATTCGCTCTGTTGGCGTACAGCTTTACCAATTCCGGCATATAGTCGGTGGCGAAGGTGCAGCCCTCGTAAACGGGCAAAGCCAGGCAGTAATTAAGGCGCAAAGCGGTGGTAACGGTTTTTTCTATATCAAACAGTCTGTCTGCTGAAACGGGCATAGGAAAATAAAGCTCCATTTTAAGACCGTTACCTGCGCGGTCTACCTGCAGCTTATAATCCGTGGCATTTTTAAGCAGCGATCTTTGCTCTTCGGTAAAATCTACCTTGGCGAACTGCTTGTAAAACCGTTCATTCATTGATAATCCTCATTATCTCCTGTTTAAGTAATGTTTCTATCTCTTGTTCGTCTATCTTTCCGATAACTTCTCCCTTGCGGAAAAGGACGGCTTCCCCGTTTCCTCCCGCAATACCTACGTCAGCTTCCTTTGCTTCCCCCGGACCGTTTACCACACAGCCCATTACGGCGACGGTAACGTATTTTGAGGTTTCTATTCCCTCGCACAGTTTTTCCACACGGGAAGCAAGGGGAATAAGATCAATTTTCGTTCTGCCGCAGGTGGGGCAGGAAACCACGTTTATACCGCTTTCCAAGCCCATTACACGCAAAATTCTGTGACCCGCATAAACCTCCTTCACGGGGTCTGCGGTAAGAGATACTCTTATGGTATCTCCTATTCCCTTTGCCAACAATGCGCCGATACCGATAGCGTTTCGTATAGTTCCGTTGGCTTCCCCGCCCGCTTCGGTAACACCTAAATGCAGAGGGTAATCACAGGCGGACGCAATAATCTCGTTTGCGCGGATCATCTTGGAAACATCGGAGCTTTTTGCGGAAAGGACTATGTTGTTAAAATCGTATTTTTCCAAAAGACGGGCGTTGTTCAGGGCGGATTCGGCAATAGCCTCCGCCGTGGGACCGCCGTATTTTAAAAGCATATCCTTTTCAAGACTGCCGCCGTTTATGCCGATACGAATGGGTATGTTCTTTTGGTTGCACACGCGGGCAACGGCTTTTACGTTTTCCTCTGCGCCGATATTGCCGGGGTTGATACGGATCTTGTCTATTCCCGCTTCCGCCGCCTCCAATGCAAGGCGGTAATCGAAGTGGATATCCGCAACCAGAGGCATATCCGTAACCGCTTTATACACGGGGATAGCCCGCACCGCATCCATACTGTTAACCGCAAAGCGCAGGATATGACACCCTGCGGATTTTAATTCTTTTATTTGCTTTATTACTCTTTCCGTATCTGCCGTGTCTATATTTGACATAGACTGAACGGCAATAGGATTATTTCCGCCTATGGTAAGTCGCCCTACCTTAACGGCGCGGGAAATACGTTTATGTTCGTTCATATCTTCTTTTCGTAAATATCAAAGTTTCCGGGAGTGTAAAATTCCCTGATTATATCTTCTCTTTTTGTGTGCCGCGCCAGTATCCACATCAGCTTTGCCAATGCGGATTCGTGGGTCATATCATAGGCCTCCAGAAGACCGAGATCCTCTTTTATCTGCTTGCCCACACGGTAGACCGCCATATCGCTTCCCTCGTTAAGCACCTGAGTGGTGATAACTACGGTAACGCCCTTTTTAACGCCTTCCCGTATTACCTCTTCAAAGCCGCCTTCTGCGGGAATACCGCCCACGCCGTAGGTTTCGATAATTACCGCATCGCTGTTATCCATCATATATTTAAGTGCGCCGCTGTCCATAGAAGGCGCGAGAGCACAGACGGAAACGCGGGTGTTGAGTGAATCAAAAAACTCTTTTTCCCGTTTTTCCCGCTTTATATAATGGCGGACCTGCCCTTCGGAAACACGGGCAACCTCGGGATAATTTATGGAAGAAAATGCGTTGTAGCTTTTGGAGCGTGTCTTTTTTGCACGGGTACCCAAGATCACCTTGCCGTCAAAAACGATATTCACCCCCGAAGCATCGTCATCCGAAGCGTAGACGAAGCTATCGTAAAGGTTTACCCTCGCATCCGTGTTTTCCATATCCACAGGCTTTTGTGCGCCCGTTATAACCACGGGCTTGGGAGAGGAAAGCAGGAGATAAGACAACGCGGCGGCTGTATACGCCATAGTGTCCGTCCCGTGGGTGATGACGAATCCATCGTACTTTTCGTAGTTTTCCTTTACCGCGTTTGCCATTCCCACCCAATGATGGGGGCGGATATCCGTGGAATCCAGATTATAAAGCTGTAAAGTGTCCGCAACGCAGACATTCTTTACATCGGGCACGTATTTAAGCAGGTCAGCGCTGCCCAAAAGGGGCTTTAACCCCTCGGGTGTTCTGCGGCAGGCAATAGTACCGCCCGTGGCGATCATAAGAATTTTCTTCATAAAAATCCTTCTGTTTTAAAATAGTTTTATAATATCCTTAAAGGTTATAAGCACCATAAGCAGGAGAAGAAGTCCCATACTTACGGAAATTGCAATGGTAACCGCTTTTTCGGGCAGTCTTCTGCCGATAATGCCCTCGATAGCGTAAATGACAAACCGTCCGCCGTCCAACGCGGGAAGAGGGATAAGGTTGAATATACCCAGCGAAAGGGATATAAGCACCATAAAATTAAGCAGATTTTCCACAATAACGCCGATACTCTCTCCCGTGGAGATAACGTCGTTCATAGCGTCGCCCATACCGACTACGCCGGATACGCCCGAGATTCCGTATCTGCCCGTAACTGTATCCAAAAAGCCCTGAACGGTGGTGCGTATGGTGGAAATGGGCTGCCAGAAGGCTTCATAGCACACGTTGGCAAAGGTCTTATCCTTGCGGTAGACCAAAAAGTCCATAGAGCCGTACTTCACGCCGTCCATCTCGTCCACGGGGAAGCAAACGCCTTTGAGCTCAACCTCTTCGCCATCTCTTTCGACCACAAGGTCAACGGGCTCGTTGCCCATAGTAGTGAGATAATACGCCATATCGTAATAAACGAAAATTCTCTTTCCGTTTATTTTTATAATCTTATCCTCTGCCTGCAGACCGTATTCGCCCGATATATTCACGGGAAGTCCTTTTTCCTCGCTTACCGCCTCATCAACCAGCTGGGCTACGGTGGTAGAGCCGATAACATCGGTGGAAATCACAAGTCCCACCATTAAAAGCACGCTTAAAAGCACGTTCATAAAGGGACCTGCCAGAACAATTATCATTTTCTGCCATGTCTTTTTATCGTTAATGCTGGGCTTGCCCTGATGTTCCTCGGGAATTTCGGTATCCTCTTCCCCGATCATACTTACGTAACCGCCGATAGGCAGAGCGCGGATAGAAAAATCGTTGTATTTGCCCTTCTTTTTAAAGAGCACGGGACCCATACCGATGGAAAATTCCATTATACCCACCTTAAAGGCGCGGGCGGCAAGGTAATGTCCCCCTTCGTGAACGAGGACGAGTATTCCCAGCATAAGAACGGTAACCACTACCGTAATAAGAGTATTAGCCAATATCAGTATTCCTCCGCGACCGCGTTTCTTGCCGCGCGGTCTGTTTCAAAAATATCTTCCACGGTGGGATCTTCAATAAATGACGCCTTTTGGTACGCCTTCTCCACCACGCGGAAAATTTCGGTAAAGCCAATTTTTTTGCGTAAAAACGCATCTACTGCCGCCTCGTTTGCGCCGTTGACCGCCGCGGGAAGGTTTCCGCCACGGGTAATGGCTTCACGGCAAAGGGGAAGCAGGGTAAATGTATCTTCATCGGGCAAAGCAAAGGTAAGGGTGGAAAGGGTAGAAAAATCCAATTCCTTTGCAAGTCCTTCTTTTCTTTCGGGGTAAGTAAGGGCGTACTGTATGCAGGTGCGCATATCCGGTGCGCCGCATTGGGCAAGCACGGCGTTATCCTCGTACTGTACCATAGAATGTACTATGGATTGGCGGTGGACAAGCACCTGTATCTGATCCGGGCGCACATCAAAAAGCTGTACCGCTTCGATCAATTCCAGCCCCTTGTTCATAAGTGTTGCGGAATCTATGGTTATTTTTTTGCCCATATTCCAGGTAGGATGGGCTAAAGCATCCTCGGGAGTGACCGTATCCAGTCTTTCCCTGCTCCAACCGTAAAAAGGTCCGCCGGATGCGGTGAGAAGTATCTTTTTGACCTTGTTTCCGTCAAGACACTGGAAGATAGCGGAATGCTCCGAATCCACGGGGAGAATTTTCGCCCCCGTTTTTTTTGCGGCTGCGTTTACAAGGTCGCCCCCCGTAACCATACTCTCCTTGTTGGCGAGGCAAAGTGTCTTGCCCGCTTCCAGAACGGAAAGAGATGAGCGAAGCCCCGCAATACCCGTTACGGCATTAAGCACGGTATCTCCCTCGCACTCTGCCGCAATATAGTGAAGCTCACTCTCTCCCACCGCCTTAACGCTTGTGTCCGCAAGGCGGGTCTTAAGGTCAGAGAGATATTCCTCCCCTGCTATTGCATAGAGGGGAGAAAATTCACGGCAAAGGGATTCTAATAATTTTACGTTGGAATGTCCGCTCAAAGCGGTGACTCTGAATCCGTGGCGGCGAGCCACGTCGCAGGTCTGTGTTCCGATAGAGCCGGTGGCTCCCAGAATTATCAAGCTTTTCATATTTTTAATTTATACCACAAAAAACGTAAGCAAAAATGCGAATATTGCGGTGGGAAGAATGCTATCGCACCTGTCCATAACACCGCCGTGGCCGGGAAGCAGGTTGCCGTAATCCTTCACGCCGCAGTTGCGCTTTACAACGGATGCGGAAAGGTCGCCAAGCTGAATTATAATTCCTGCGGGAATTGCCAGCAGACCGAACAAAAGATAGCTGTAATCACAGCCCAGCCAAGTGTTTGCGATAAACAGATACACCAGCGTGACCAGCATAGTGCCCGCCATACTGCCGATAGCGCCCGCAACCGTCTTTTTGGGAGAGATCTTGGGGCAAAGCTTCTTTTTGCCGAACAGCTTTCCCGTATACATAGCTAAAGCATCGCTGACCCAAGGGGCGATAAACACAAGGAGATAAAGAGAAGACCACGCATCTCGTACCGCCACTACGCTGTATACACCCAAGGCGATATAAAAGCCCATAAAGCCGATAAAAGAAAGATCGTTTATATTTGTTTTTCCATAATAAAATACGCCGGAAAACCAGATATATACCAAAAAGACAAGGGTTGCCGCCAAAAACCATTTAAGGTCTATTCTTGCGGCGAAGGGTGCAAAGCCCACGTAAAGGGCAGAGGGCACCCAAAGATAATATTTTTTATTAAGCCCTTTGCATCTGCTCGTTTCCCATACGCACATAACCCCCGCCAACGCTAAAAAGATGGGGTATGCGGGTGTGTGGGAAAACACCAGCACGGGCACGAAAACGGCAAGGAGCACCAAAGCCGTGAGTATTCGCTTCATTTTTTTGTTTCTCCTTCCGTTCCGCCGAAACGGCGCGATCTGCCCGAATACCATTTAACGGCATCCATAAGGGTATCCTTATTAAAATCGGGCCAAAGCACGTCTGTAAAATACATTTCGCTGTAGGCGCACTGCCACAGCAGGAAATTGGAAATGCGTATTTCCCCACCCGTGCGGATCATCAGCTCGGGATCGGGCATAGATGCGGTATACAGATATTCGGAAATGTCATTTTCCGTAACATCCTTTTTACCCGAAGCGATAAGTTTGTTTACCGCCCTCGTTATATCCGCCCTGCCTCCGTAGGAAAGGCATATATTAACTTTAAGACCGGTGTTGTTTTCCGATGCCTTTATGCTTTCCTCCAGCGCTTTGCGGGTATCCTCATCGAAGCGGTGCATTTCACCCAGCACCCGAAGACGGATGTTGTTTTCGGTAAGCTTGGGGATATAACTGCTTACGGAATCTTTTATAATTCCCGTAAGGGTATCCACCTCGTCTGCCGAGCGGGACCAGTTTTCCGTAGAAAAAGCATAGACGGTAAGATATTCAACACCCAATTTACCGCAAGCATCGGCAACGGACACAAAGGTATCAAACCCTTTTTTATGGCCGTAGCCGGTGGGCAAGAATTTTCGCTTTGCCCACCTGCGGTTGCCGTCCATTATTATTGCGATATGACGTGGGATCTTTATATCATCCGCCATAATTAAAGTTCCATTATTTCCTTTTCTTTTTTGCTTACCACAGCATCAACTTCCTTGATGTACTTATCGGTAAGATCCTGAACGCTCTTTTCGGAGGACTTCTGTTCGTCCTCGGTCATTTCGCCGTTCTTCTTCATAGTCTTGCAAGCGTCATTAGCATCTCTGCGGATGTTACGGAGAGCAACCTTGCCCTCTTCGCCCATCTTGGTAACCTGCTTAACCAGTTCTTTTCTGCGCTCCTCGTTGAGAGAAGGGAACGCAAGGCGGATGCACTTACCGTCATTCTGGGGAGTGATGCCCAGATCGGAAGCCTGCACTGCCTTTTCGATAGGCTTAAGCATATTTACTTCCCAAGGAGTGATAACCAGCGTACGGGGATCGGGAGCTTTTACGGTAGCAACGCCATCGATAGACGTGGGAGAGCCGTAATAATCCACTCTTATCTTATCAAGGAGCTTGGCGGAAGCCTTGCCGACACGGATACCGCCGAATTCGTCTTCCAGAATGGCGATACTCTTTTTCATTTTCTCTTCATAGGGTTTAAGGTCAAGCTTCATTTTTGTTTCCTCCGTTTATGTTTTTTTAATTTTCAAGAATTGTTCCCACGGTTTCGTCCATAGCCGCGGTGTATATGTTGTCCGGCTTATCCAGCCTGAACATAAGTACCTTAAGGTCATTTTCTCTGCCCAGCGCGCCTGCGGCAGTATCTATTGCGTGGAGATCCTTCTCCAGCATCTCCGCATAGGTGATACGGTCATACTTAACCGCATCGGGATGTTTTGCGGGGTCTTTATCGTAGATACCGTCTATATTCTTTGCAAACATAGCCACATCCGCCTTGATCTCCGCCGCGCGGAGCAAAGCGCCCGTATCCGTGGTAAAGAAGGGATATCCCGTTCCGCAGGCAAGCACTACCGCCTTGCCGTTTTCCAGATGCTCGATCGCCTTGTACTGGGAATATACCTCGCATATCTGTGTCATGGGAACGGCGCTCATAACCACGCAGGGCGCACCTGCTTTGATTATGGCATCCTGAATGGCGAGAGCGTTTATCATAGTACCCATCATACCCATATGGTCGCCGCGGACTCTGTCGATATTATGTCCGTGCTGTCTGCCGCCGCGCCAGATATTTCCCGCGCCGCAGACAATGGCTATCTGCATACCCTCGTCCATACATTTTTTAATATTCTCGCCCGTTTCCTTTAAAAATACGGGATCCAGAATATTGTCCTTACCGGAGAGTGCCTCGCCGGAAAGCTTTAATAAAATGCGTTTGTACTTCATTGCCTTTATTCCCCCTGTGTATCTGTAAACTGAATTAGCTGTATATCAATATATTCGTTCCAGCCCAGCATAAATGCGGTGAGCGGGCTTACCGAATAATCCTGCAAAGGAAGGGATAAGTATTTTTTGCTCAGCAGTATATCGTCGGGAAACAGCTTTTGTATATCTGCAGTGTCTTCTCTGCCGTAAAGCAATTCTCCTCCGCAAAGCTGAAGCAGCATATATACGTAGCTGGAGGGCTCGTGTCCCGCGTTTTTGGAATAATAGAACATAGCCCGCTCGCCGTAATAGGTGAGGTAATCTGTGTTTTCCTTATCGCAGGGGATGCAGTAATCATCGCCGTTTTTCCACACGTGGAACAAAACGCACACTCCGTCGTATCCGCTCGGGGTGTTTTTCTCTATATACCCGTTAACATCGACGTACACGGTATCCTGAAACATAATATCCAGAAACGCCATTTCGTAATTCTGAGGCACGGTATGGCTGTGAACGTAAAACAGGGATTGAGTGTCTATGGCAAGGTTTGCCGAAGCAAAGCCGCGGCTTTTGTTTACTATCCACTCGCAGGCACGGTCTATATTTTCCTCCACGGTTTTGCGGTTGGCTTCCGTCCAGGAGGTAAAGGTATCGTTAAGAAAAACGTTCAAAATGAGTATTTTTCCCGTAAGCTTGGGCATACTTCCCGCGTTCTGCCGTGTGCCCAGATATATACTCTCCGACCAGCCGGTAGAAAGCTGTGAATCTATTTCGCTCTGGAGATATGCGAAATACAGACTGTTTTTAAGCTTCCATTTGCCGTCAACGTTTTCCAGCCCCAATTCCAGCGTTTTGCCCGAAATTTTTACGGATATTACCGCCTCGGTATCATCAAAGGAGGTAACGGAAACCGTTGCGTTTTTTGCCGACTTGGCGAAATCGTTTATATAGGTGTAATTATATTCTGTCTTGCCCTCGTTGTTTATAACCGAATCCGGTCCGTAATCGGGATAAGACAGCATTCTTTCCTTTACGTCGGCGGAAGAATAAGTATTGTCCGCCATAACGGAAAGCACCTCATAATACTCGTAATCGCCGCGGGCGGGAGTATATGCGTTTTTCTCGCTGCCGTCTGCCAGCGCTCCTCCCGCAAAAATGCCCATAAGAACTATATCGTCATTTACAAGCTGCTGCGCACGGGAAACAAGCTCCTCCATTCCCACGGGGGAATAATCCTCATCGGAAGCGGTATCGGAAACGTTTTCCTCCGCCGAAGAGGTATCCGAAATATCGGACGTATCCTCCGGCGTGTTGACACAGGAGCAAAGGCAGACAAGACATATTAAAATTAAAACTAAAAGCTTTTTCAAATAAATCAACTCCAAAAAACTAAGGGGAAAAGAGAAATATATACTTAATCAGTTAATTATAGCAGAATACTTGAATATAATCAACCTTTTAAACGAATTTCTCCATTTTTTCATTGTAAAGACCGGTTCTGGTAATAAGATGGGAGCGCACTTTGTCCCCCAGATAACCGATAGCAAGAGCGGGATTAAGACAGCGGTTGCAGGCGGCGCATACCGTCATTTCCACGGTTCCGTCTTTTACGGACACGCTCTTTACGAATTCGGAAATATCCACGTCCTTATATCCGCTTTTGGTCTTTTTGTTTATAACCATTTCGCCGGAAAGTTCATCACGCACTTCGTCATCGGACATATCCGTATCCAGCTTTATGGAATATGTGGCGTAGGCGCACTCCGAAATATCCATAACGGGGGAAGCGGTATACAGCACCTCAAGTCCTGCGGGAAGGGCGCGGTTTATCGCCGCGGTGATATCTTCAAAGGAAATATCCTCGTTATGTATGCGGAAATCAGCCGCCTCGTAGACGCTTTCCTGAAAAATGGAAAGGGGCTGTATAAACACAAGACGCACGTGGGGGTTATATCCCTCGGTATACACTATATCCAATCCGCTTCTTACCAGAGCGCGGGAAATGGCGCGGGAAATATCAAGATGTGAAATATATCGCACCGTGCCTTTTTTGGAAAAGAACATTCTTACCGACAGCATTTTCTCTCACCTCCCAGTTTATTTGCACCGCAGGCGGAGCATTGAGTGCGGCAATCGGGCGTGGTAACGCCGCCGCGTGCTTTTTCGCTTTCACGTATCAAAAATTCCTTGGTTACGCCGCAATCGATATGATCCCAAGGCAAAATTTCATCATAGGACATTTGTCTGTTGGCGTAAAAGGCGGGGTCTAACCCTACGGAAGAAAAAATATCCATCCATTTTTCGAAATCAAAGCATTCGTCCCAGCCGTCAAAGCGCTGTCCCCGCTTGTTTGCTTCAACGAGGGCGCCAGAAAGCTTTCTGTTGCCCTTGGCAAATATGGCTTCCACGTGGGAAACCTTGGATTCGTGCCAGGAATATCTTATTTTACGGGTCTTTATGTTATCACGAAGGAGCATTTGCTTTCTGCGCAATTCCTCCATAGTATCCTGCTTTTCCCACTGGAAAGGGGTAAAGGGCTTGGGCACGAAGCAGGAAACGGATATACCCACCTCCACCTTTCTGCCGGGACGCTTTACGGAATAAAATTCGTCCACAATGCTCTGGGAAAGGTTAGCGATACCCACGATATCCTCGTCGGTTTCGGTGGGAAGACCGTTCATAAAGTACAGCTTAAGAGAGTTTCTGCCGCCGTCAAAGGCTTTGCGGCAGGCGGAGAGTATTTCTTCCTCCGTAATGTTTTTGTTTATAACGTCACGAAGTCTTTGAGTGCCCGCCTCGGGTGCGAAGGTCATACCGCTTTTGCGGACGCTCATTACTTTTTCCATCAATTCCTCATAAAACGCGTCTATACGCTGGGAGGGGAGGGAAAGAGAAACCTTTTTTTCATCCGTCCATAAAAGGAGCTTGTCTATAAGCTCGGGCAGGCGGGTATAGTCCGAAACGGACAGGCAGGAAAGGGACATTTCCGAATATCCCGTGTTTTCAAAGCATTCCTTGGCGCAGGCGTTGATAACGTCGGGGGTTTTTTCGCGGTAAGGTCTGTAGACCATACCCGCCTGACAAAATCTGCATCCTCTTATACAGCCGCGGAATATTTCCATAACGATACGGTCGTGGACGGTTTCGATATAAGGTATCTCCGAATTCACGGGGTAATATACCTTATCCAGATCTTTTATTATTCTCTTTGTGATCTTTGCGGGCACGCCGTCACGAGGCATAAAGGAGCGTATGGTGCCGTCGGAGTTATACTCCACATCGTAAAGAGAAGGAACGTAAAATCCCTCAAGGGTGGTGGCGGCAAGGAACAAAAACTCTTTTTTCGTCTTGCCCTCTCTTTTGCATTTTCTGTAAAGCTCCACCAGCTCGGGAATAGCCTCTTCCCCTTCGCCGATAGAGAAAACATCCACAAAATCCGCCACGGGCTCGGGGTTATAGGTGCAGGGACCGCCCGCGATTATAAGGGGATATTCTTCCCCTCTGTCCTTGGCGTAAAGGGGGATATCCGCCAGAGAGAGCATGTTTACCATATTGGTATAGCAAAGCTCATACTGCAGAGTAAAAGCAACTATATCGAACTTATCCAGAGGGTCTCCCGTTTCAAGGGAAAACAGCTTCGTGCCCGTTTGGCGCATAAACTCTTCCATATCCACCCAGGGAGCGAAGGCTTTTTCGCACCACACACCGTCAAGACGGTTTACACAGCCCATAAGTATCTTCATGCCCAGATTGGACATACCTATCTCGTAAGTATCGGGAAAGCAAAAGCACATACGGGTATCCACTTCATCGAGGTTTTTCCGTGTTTCGCCGTATTCGTTGCCCGTGTATCTGCCCGGCTTTTCCACGCGGGAAAGCAGGTGGGAATATCTGTCTGTATTCATAGTTATTGGGTTACCTCGCTTTCGGGGGTAAATATATCGGCGCCGCCGTGCATTGCGGCGTGGAATTCGTTTACAAGAATGGTGATCGCCTTGAATTTATCATAGGATTCGGTCTTGCTTACGTCGCTCTTGCTCAATATTACAAGCACGTAAGGATGCTCGCCCAGATACACCGCGCCATCGTGGAGAGAAGGCTCGATACCGTTATCCTCTCCGTACTTGTGGCCCACGGGAATACCGCCCTCTACAGAGGTGATAAGCTCGTTATATGTGGTTCTTTGCATAAGCTCAAGCACCCACACGCCTTTTTCGTCCTGTGTGGAATATTCATAGACATCCTGCATCATAACTGCAAGGTCGGGAGCGGAGATAAGACCGAATTTATACCAGGTGGGCGCGCCTACGTTGGTGTTTTTATTGCCGATAGACGCAAGGTAATCCGAAAATGCCTGCTGACCGTACTTTTTGAGCAGATGCACGTATGCGGTGTTATCCGATTCGGTGATCATTATTTCCATAAGATGCTCTGCGGTAAAGGATTTACCCACGTCGCCGCTTTTAAGCACGCCCGAACCGCCGTAATATTTGGTTATGGCGATCTCTTCCGTAAGATCAGCGCCGCTTTTGAGTATAAATACGGCAAGGGAGGGCTTTATTACCGAGCAGGTCTGGTAAATGGTAGTGGTGTTATACGCCATTTGACAGCCCGTTTCCAGATCTATATATACGAAAGCAAAATTATCCGAAGCGTTGCCGGTGTAGCCCTCAAGCATATACTTTTCGTCTGTAGGGAAAGCAAACTTGTTGCCCGTGCTGTAAAGGGTTTCCATAAAGGTTTTAAGGTTTTGGAATTCAAAATCCGCCGCGGAAGAATCAAAATCGTATTCCAGTCTTCCTTCCTTTACCGCATCCGTTTTTTCAAACAGATTTACGGGGATATACACGCTCTCTTCGCTTATTTCGCTTTCTTCGGGAACGGAAGTATCGGAAACTTCGCTGCTCTCGTTTTCCACGGAAACATCCGGCACGGATACGCCTCCCTCGCTTTCGCAGGAAGCGAGAAGAAGGCACAAAGCCAAGAGAAGTATTATAAGCTTTTTCATATTCAAAGCACCTTTCTTAAGAACTGTCCCGTATAGCTGTTTTCGCAAGCCGCTATCTCCTCGGGAGTGCCTGTGGCAACGATAGTTCCGCCGCCGTCGCCTCCTTCGGGACCTAAATCTATAATATGGTCTGCGGTTTTGATAAGATCGAGATTGTGCTCGATAACCACTACGGTGTTGCCCGCATCGACCAGACGGTGAAGCACGTCGTTAAGCTTGTCCACATCATAGCTGTGGAGTCCCGTGGTGGGCTCATCAAGTATATACAGAGTCTTTCCCGTACTGCGGCGGGCAAGCTCGGTAGCCAGCTTTACTCTTTGGGCTTCGCCGCCCGAAAGAGTGGTGGAGGACTGACCGATCTTGATATATCCCAAGCCTACCTCGGAAAGAGTCTTAAGACGGCGGTAGATGGACTGGTAGTTTGCAAAAAACTCCATACCCTCGTCAACCGTCATTTCCAGAACGTCATAAATATTTTTGCCCTTGTATTTTACCTCAAGGGTTTCTCTGTTGTAGCGTCTGCCCTTGCACACATCGCATTTAACGTATACGTCGGGAAGAAAATGCATTTCTATTTTTATGGTTCCGTCGCCCTCGCAGGCTTCGCATCTGCCGCCCTTTATATTAAAGGAAAATCTGCCTTCCTTATAGCCTCTCGCCTTTGCATCGGGAGTGGAGGCGTACAAAGAACGGATATCCGTAAACATACCCGTATAGGTGGCGGGGTTGGAACGGGGAGTGCGTCCTATGGGGGATTGGTCGATCTGAATGACCTTGTCTATATTCTCAAGCCCCTCAATGCCCGCACATTTGCCGGGATGGGCGCTTAATCTGCCCAGAGCGCGGGCGGCGCCCTCGCACAACACGGAATTTACCAGAGAGGATTTACCGCTTCCCGAAACTCCCGTTACGCAAATAAGCTTGCCCAAGGGGAAATCCACGTCTATATTCTTAAGGTTGTTCTGAGTTGCGCCCTTAACGGTGAGATACAGCCCGTTTCCGCCGCGGCGGGTGGAGGGTACGGGAATTTTTCTTCTGCCCGAAAGGTATTCGGCGGTAATGGAATCTTCCGCTTTTAACAATTCCTCGGGCGTGCCTGAAAACAGTACTTCCCCGCCCCTTACGCCTGCGTACGGACCGATATCCACGATATGGTCTGCGCTCATCATAGTTTCCTCATCGTGCTCTACCACAAGCACGGTATTGCCCAGATCCCGCAGGGATTTAAGGGTGTTGATAAGCTTGATATTATCACGCTGATGAAGTCCTATACTGGGCTCGTCAAGCACGTACATAACTCCTACCAGCGCGCTTCCTACCTGAGTGGCAAGGCGTATTCTCTGGGCTTCACCGCCCGAAAGACTGCCTGCGGCGCGGGAAAGAGTGAGATACTCAAGCCCCACGTTTTCAAGAAAGCCCAAGCGGGAGTTTATTTCCTTTAAAATCTCCTTGGCAACCGCTTTTTCGGTTTCGGTAAGGACAAGATTTTTAAAGAATTCACGGAGCTTGGACACGGACATTTCGCACAGCTCGTGGATATTTTTATTTCCCACGGTAACCGCCAGCGCTTCGGGACGGAGTCTTCTTCCCTCGCAGGAGGGGCAGGGCACGTTATCCATAAACGCTTCGTAATATTCGCGGGATTCGGGAGATGTGTTGGAATCGTATCTCCGCTTTACCATATTAACAATACCCTCGAACTTGGGTATACTGTAGCTTCTGCGGGCATATTTGTTGCCGTACAAAAGCACGTGCAAGCCGTCCTCGGTCATATCCTGAATGGGCGTATGAACGTCCCAACCGTAATGCTTGCCCACGGAATTGAACAGCTCGTAGGTATAGCTGCCCGGATCAAAGGTCTTGAATCCGTTGCATATTACCGCACCCGAAAAAAGGGAGAGAGATTTATCGGGAATAAGTCTGTCGGGAGAAACCACGTAGTTCATCCCGATACCCGAGCAGTCCTCGCAAGCGCCTACGGGGCTGTTAAAGGAAAACAGCCTTGGCTCCAATTCTCCGAGAGAAATACCGTGCTCGGGGCAGGCGTAATTCTGGGAAAAGCGCAAAACCTCCCCTGTGTCTGCCAGCATTATCTTTATAATACCGTTTGAAAGTCCCGCGGCGGTTTCGATACTGTCCGTAAGGCGGGAGGCAATACCGTCCGCCCGCATAACAAGACGGTCAACAACTATATCTATATCGTGCTTCAAATTTTTATCGAGTGCAGGCACTTCGGAAAGATCGTACAACTCCCCGTCCACGTATGCGCGGACAAAGCCCCCTCTGCGGGCATCGTCAAGCACCTTTTCGTGCATACCCTTTTTTCCCGAAACCACGGGAGAAAGCACCATAAAACGGGTGCCGTCCTCCATAGTGAGCACACGGGAAACGATCTCGTCTATACTCTGCTGTTTTATGGGAATTCCGCACACGGGGCAATGAGGCACACCGATACGGGCGTACATAAGACGGATGTAATCGTATATTTCTGTAACCGTGCCCACGGTGGAGCGGGGGTTTTTGGAGGTGGTCTTTTGGTCGATAGCTATAGCAGGCGAAAGACCTTCGATAAAATCCACGTCCGGCTTATCAAGCTGACCTAAAAACTGTCTTGCATAAGAGGACAGAGATTCCACGAACCGTCTGTGTCCCTCCGCATAAATGGTATCGAAGGCGAGGGAGGATTTACCCGAACCGGAAAGCCCCGTAAAAACGGTAAGCTTATTGCGGGGAACGGTAACGGAAATATCCTTTAAATTGTGTGTTCGTGCGCCTTTTACCTTAATTTCTGTTTCCATATATTTTTCCTTACATTAAACGTTTAATTCTGTCACGCAGAGCGGCGGCGGTTTCGAAATCCAGCACCTTTGCCGCTTCCTTCATTTGCTTTGTAAGCGCTTCTATTTGCTTCTTCTTTTGGCTTTCGCTCATCTTCTTGGGGTCCGCCTGCTCGGTGGGCGCGCCCGTGATAGCGATAGGATCACGAAGCTCTTTTACAATACTCTTGGGAGTGATACCGTGCTTTTCGTTATACTCCTTTTGTATCTTACGGCGGCGGTTGGTTTCGTTTATGGCTCTTTCCATAGAGCCCGTTATCTTGTCCCCGTACATAATTACCCTGCCGTTTACGTGGCGGGCGGCTCTGCCGATTGTCTGAACAAGGCTTGTTTCGCTGCGCAAAAAGCCTTCCTTGTCCGCATCCAGAATAGCCACAAGGGAAACCTCGGGCAGGTCCAAGCCCTCTCTGAGCAGGTTTATTCCCACCAGCACATCGATAACGCCCTTACGCAGGTCGCGTATAAGCTCCATACGCTCCATAGCGTCGATATCGTGGTGCATATAACGGCACTTTACGTCGGCGGAGATAAGGTATTCCGAAAGGTCCTCCGCCATTTTTTTGGTTAAGGTGGTAACCAGCACACGCTCCCCTTTTTCCGCGCGGGCGCGTATTTCGGTAAGCAGATCGTCTACCTGACCTTTTACGGGGCGCACCTCCACCTCGGGATCCAAAAGTCCCGTGGGGCGGATTATCTGCTCCGCGATCTGCTGTGAACGCTCCTTTTCAAAGGGGGCAGGTGTGGCGGAAACGTAAAGGGTTGCCCCTTTTTTATCCAAAAATTCATTAAAATTAAGAGGGCGGTTATCAAACGCCGAGGGCAGACGGAAGCCGTAATCTATAAGATTTTTCTTTCTGGCGTAATCTCCGCCCGACATTCCCCGTACCTGAGGCACGGTAACGTGGCTTTCGTCAATTAAAAGCAGATAATCTGCGGGGAAAAAGTCAAGGAGGGTATAAGGCGTACTGCCCGGCTTTCTGCCCGCCAGCACACGGGAATAGTTTTCCACACCCGAGCAAAAGCCCATTTCCCGTATTTGCTCCGCATCAAACAGCACACGCTCGCGGATGCGCTGTGCTTCCACGTACTTTTGCTGTTTTTCGAAATATTCTATTCTTTCGTCCAATTCCTCTAAAATTTCGTGTATTGCCGCTTCCCGCTTTTCCTCGGAGGTAACGTAATGGGATGCGGGATATATGGCGGCGTGGGAAAGGCGGGCGTTTATCTCACCCGTAACCGTGTCCACCTGAGAGATGCGGTCTATCTCGTCCCCGAACAATTCCACGCGGTATGCGTATCTGTCCGAATTGGGGGGGAATATCTCTATAACGTCGCCCCGCACACGGAAATTGTTTCTGTCAAAGCCGATATCGGAGCGGGAAAACTGCAGGGACACCAGCCGTTTTATAAGGTCACGCTGGGGGAATATCATTCCCGGACGGAGGGAGATAACGTTTCTGCCGTATTCCTCGGGATCGCCGAGAGAATATATGCAGGAAACGGAAGAAACCACGATAACATCGCGCCTTTCCATAAGCGCCGTGGTGGCGGAATGGCGGAGCTTGTCTATTTCCGAGTTTATGGAAGCGTCTTTTTCGATATAAATGTCCTTGCCGGGAACGTAGGCTTCCGGCTGGTAATAATCGTAATAGGAAACGAAGTATTCCACCGCATTTTCGGGAAAGAATTCGCGGAATTCCGAGCAAAGCTGGGCTGCAAGAGTCTTGTTGTGGGCAAGCACCAGCGTGGGACGGTTTGCCGCGGCAATAACGTTTGCCATGGTAAAGGTCTTTCCCGAACCGGTAACGCCTACCAGAGTCTGGTCGGTATAACCCTTGTCCAGCCCCTCACAAAGAGCGCGTATCGCCTCGGGCTGGTCACCCGTCGCCGCAAAGGGGGATACCAGCTTGAACTTATCCATTTTCCCCGCCTCCTTAAAAGCAATAACTTATCATTTTATTCTAACACGAAAAGGTGAAAAAATAAAGTATTTTTGATGAATTCGTTTAAAAAAGAGAGGAAAAACGTGTCTTTTTCCCCTAAAAACATAAAAAATTCACATTCCGTCTATTGCCTTTTTTGAAAGGGTGGTATATAATACGGGGAGAAAGCGAGGAAGAACAAATGAAAAAGATAATTTTTGCCCTTATTGCGGCTTGTATGATATTCTCTCTTTGCGCCTGCGGAAGCGGCGAAACGCCTGACGTTAACGTGCCCGAAGGAATGACATACGTTAAAAACGAAATACTTGCGGTTTCTATGTGCTATCCTCTGGAATGGAGCGTTGACAGAAACGACGGTATGCTGTCCCTCCTTAAGGACACCTCCTCTTCTTCCATGGTAAGCACATACGCCAGCCTTTCCGTTACCAAATACGGTACCGACGCCCAGAATTACAAGGATTACTGGAAGACCTACGAGGAAAGACTTACCGAAGAGCTTAACGAATACCAGGCTGTAAAGAGCGAAGAGATAAAGGTGGACGGAAACACTGCGGGTAAATACCACTACACCGCAAAGGTAGACGGAAGCACCTATCATTTCGTTCAGGTAGTAGCTGTAGGCGGTTATTCTGCGTACATAATCACCCTCACCGCCAGCGAAACCGACTATGAAAGCGTGAGCGCTGATTTTGATAAAATAATTTCTAATTTTTATTTCAATTAGGTATTGACAAACGAAAAGACTTGTGATATACTTTACAAGTCGAACACGGGGGCTTAGCTCAGTTGGTTAGAGCACCTGCCTTACAAGCAGGGGGTCACAGGTTCGAGTCCTGTAGCCCCCACCAAAAAAATCCTCGTTCAATAGAACGAGGATTTTTTTATCCAAGCCGCAGCGGGGTCCCCCAAAAACGCAAAGCGTTTTTTTCGGGGTGCATAAGGCTTGGTATATCATCAACGCACGAAGTGCGGTGTATATCATCAAGGGCGGCAAACCGCCCTTGTATCTCATCACGCGTCAGCGTGTATTCCCTGCGGCTTGATGATATACAAAACTTCGTTTTGATGATATACAAGGCTTTCGCCTTGATGATATACAACGGCTTGCGCCGTTGATTTTTACGGAGGGTTAGTTGTGTCAAAAAATTATTTATTGATCTACTCCGAACAGCTTGCAACCGATATAGAATTGCTTTGTCAAAGCACAAAGGCTCCTTCAAACACGATTTTTCAAATCCGCAAAAGTTCAAGCAGTATTTATGCAAATATCCGCGAGGCAAATTACGGACACAGCAAAGCCGATATGATTTCGAAATTCGAGATTTCCATAAAAGAATGCACCGAAACGGAAGGCTGGCTTCAGATTCTTTTGAACACCGGAGCCATTGACGAGCAAACCTTCAAAAACAACAGAAATCTCTGCGGACGGATAAGAAGAATGCTGATATCAAGCTGTAAAACTTTGAAAAAAGATTGACTGTATTTTCCTCTTTATTGACAAAATTTTACTCGGGTGATATAATATTTTCCGCCCCAAAATATATACAGAGGTGAAAAAGGTGAATATTTTTCACAGATTCAAAAATAAAAAAGTACAGTTTCTCGTGAACATGGTGATGATAACCATCGGCTGTGCGGCATACGCGGCGGGAGTTTTCCTGTTTTTGGACCCCAACGCCCTTGCATCGGGGGGAATTTCGGGTGTATCCATTATACTCAGCCACTTGATCGGACTTTTCCCCACGGGTACCTGGATAATCATACTTAACGTGCCCCTGCTGATAATCGCCACGTGGAAATTCGGATTCAAGTTCCTTTTTACCACCATATACGCCATAATAATGTCTTCCCTTTTTATGAATTTGGGATCCCAATATATCGGCGCCGCCACCAACGATCCTATGCTTGCCGCTTTCGCGGGTCCCGTGCTGGTTTCCATAGGAATTGCCACTATGTTCCACGCAGGCGCATCCACCGGCGGTACGGATATTCTGGTAAAATTGATGCGTCTTAAATTCAAGCACATCTCCACCGGCACTATCTTTATGATATTCGACATTATGGTTATTATCGCATCCGCTATCTCCTTTAAGCGGTTCGAATTGTCCATATACGCCGGCGTTTGCGTAGTTGTTCAGACCATCGTGGTGGACAAGCTGCTTTACGGCTTTGACAGCGCGAAGATGATATATATAATGAGCGAGAAAAACGACGTTATCACCCAGCGGCTTCTGAAGGAGCTGGACGTGGGCGCAACCATCGTTCACTCCCACGGCGGATACACCGGCAGAAATCAGCCCGTAATAATGTGCGTGCTTAAAAAGCAACAGCTTCCCAGAGCAAAAGAGCTTATACGTGCGGAGGATAACGGTGCGTTCCTTATAGTAACAAATGCTACGGAGATACTCGGGCAGGGTTACAAGTCCCACGACACCGCCGATCTGTAGGACTTGGTTATTTACCGCAGAACAAAACGCGAAAAAAGTTAAAAGAAGATGTACCGCAAAACCGTCACTGTTTTCGCTGACATTTGTTTGAGGCACTATTAATGTAGGAATTCGTGAAAACACGAATTCCTTTTTTATTCGCGTTTTTAAACGTTTTTAGTCGGTGGGCAGTACCTTTGTACAGCCCCACACGCCTAAAAATCGTTTTCTGCGCTAAATACCCGGCGTCCTACCTTCTCCTATTTTACGTATCGAAAACCGTGAGTTTTACCTTCTTCTACGGTAGTTTGGTGAGTTTGAGAAAATATGATGTTTTTGGTCTGCTGACCAAAAACTTTCCATCATTCCTCATTTATCATTCCTCATTTCCATGGTGCTTACTCTTTATTGACTTGAAACGGAAAATATGATAATATATAATAACCACTAA
The DNA here is from genome assembly GCA_964485815.1 of uncultured Oscillospiraceae bacterium. Taxonomy (GTDB): domain Bacteria; phylum Bacillota; class Clostridia; order Oscillospirales; family CAG-382; genus SFLA01. The sequence continues at coordinate 51,863 of CAZAJX010000003.1, read as the reverse complement.
CGATACGGAGGGCTTATAAAAATGAAAAAGGCTTTATCTGTTTTTCTTATTCTCCTTTTGCTGTGCGGTGTGCTGGTTTCGTGTAATGACAACACCCCCGCAGACGAACAGAGCGGCGCAGACTTAAGCGACAGCGGCTACGGCGCAGATCTGCCCGTAAAGGACCTTGGCGGACGTGTGATCCGTATTCTCTGCAGGGACTGGAACGCCAACGGAAGCGGATCTATACTGGGATTCGGCGGTGAGATAATCCAGAGAGAGGATTACTCCGAGGACACGGCTTCCGCAGTTGACGTAGCAAAAGCAGAAGCAAGACGTGTTATCGAGGAAAGATACAACTGTGTTCTTGAGGGCGTCATAACCGCCGCCGAACAAGCGGAATTAAACCGGATCATCGTAGACCAGATGGCGGCAGGACTTTCGGGAGATAACGCATACGATCTGTTGTTTGAAAACATAACCTACACCGCCGCTTCGTGGCTTGACGGCGTATACAGAGATTTGAATTCTATTGATACTATCGACCTTTCCAACCCTTGGTGGGACCAGCAGGCGGTAAACGATCTTTCCGTTGCGGGAAGAATTTTCGTTGCTCTGGGAGATATTAACACTCAGGATAATGACGGCACCTGGCTCATCTTCTTCAACAAGCGTTTGGCAAGTGAAATGTGCTCGGATTACAACTTTTACGAAATGGTTGATAACGACGAGTGGAATATGGACAACTTCATTACCATCTGCAAGGGTATAACCTTTGACAGCAGCGGTGACGGCACGGTTGATGAATTCGACACTTGGGCGCTGGGCACAGAAACCTATAACATATACGTTCACGCCCTTGCGGCAGGGGAAAAGGTAGTTTCCAAGGATGCGGACGATATCCCCTATTTCTCCTTCCAGACCGAGGGTATGTACGATGCCCTTGCAAAAATAAGCAATTTCTACAGCGATAAAGGCACGGTTATGATCGCCGATGACGGCAGATTTTCCGGCAAGGGATACTCCAACGTGTTCGAAGCGACGGTAGTAAAAGCCTTTACCGACGGCAGAGAGCTTTTCTATATGGGCGGACTTATGAACCTTACCGCCTTCCGCGCAATGGAGGACGATTTCGGTATGCTTCCCATTCCCAAGGGTGACCCCGATCAGGACAGATATTACCATTCCGTTTCCTACCACCAGACATCCTCTCTCGCCATCCCCTATTCGGCTAAAAATCCCGAGGATCTGGGCTTGGTAATAGAGGCTCTCGGCGCATTGAGCAAGCAGCTCGTTACCCCCGAATACTATGACAGAACCCTGAAGCTTCAGGCGACCCGCGATGATGAATCGGGAAGAATGCTTGATATAATCTTCGATTCCCGCGTGTTCGACCTCGGCGCCATATATAATTGGGGCGCAGTATGCGGACAGATGTATAACGCAGACCCCAACTACGCATCCCGTTTTGAGGCGGTGGCTGACAAGGCGCAAAGCGATATGGAAGAAACTCTGGAAATTCTGGTAGAATTTAATTAACCCCAAGAAGCCTTAACGGAAAAACCGTTAAGGCTTTTTCCTCTTGACTTTGCTGATCGTTCGTTGTATAATATGTTGTTGCCTTGCGCATATTTTTTAAACAGAAGGGTGGGCGCACAATGAATATCGGAATAGTTCTTGCAGGCGGATTTGCCAAAGGCGCTTACCAGGTAGGTGCGCTGAAGGCGATACGGGAATTTATCCCTATCGAAGATATAAAATATATAAGCTGTGCATCTATCGGCGCGCTGAACGGATATGCCTTCGCCGCACAAAAATTGGAAAAGGCGCAGGAAATGTGGCAGGGATTTTGCGGCGAGAACTCAGGTACCAACGTAATGCGCCTGCTTCGCAGTGATAAACTGCAGCAGATAATTACAGACCTCGCCTCCCCCGAGGATAAGCTTTACAGCAAGCTGTATGTTGCCCATCTCAACATAAACTCCATGAAGATGGAGTATTCCGAGCTTAATTCCATGCGCCAGCACACGAGAAAATCCTTGCGGGCGGGAATTGCTTTGCCCGTATTCAACCGCCCCGTAAGAATAGAAAACGATTATTATTTTGACGGCGCCTTGGTAGACAATATCCCCGTGTATCCCTTGATGCAGCATAAATTGGATTATATTATCTGTATTTATTTTGACGATTATTGGTACACCTTTGAGGACAGCTATTTCGATAATAAGATAGTAAAAATATTTTTCCCCGATCCCACGCGGGCAAAGACATCCTTCGTCATCTCCCGCGAAAGCGTGGACAGAATGCTGGAGGACGGGTACGAGCGTGCCCGCGCCACTCTCAGCCGCGTGTTTGAGGAGGGTACGGATAACCTGCCCCACATTTACAACACCATTACTACCCTTAACAAGGAAAACCCCAAAAAGAAGATCCGACTTACTACGGATACGGTTATTACCGGTCTGAATAAAATAGGCAAAAAGATAACGAAAATACAAAAACCGTGATAAAAACGCCCGATAATACGGGCGTTTTTTAATGAGGAATGAGGAATGACAAATGATAAATTTCGGAAGTTTTTTGCGGAGCAAAAACCGAAATAATTGTTTTTGATACGTAATGTCTGTAATAGCCGTGGTTTGGAGTGAGCGATGGTAAAATGGCGCAGAATGAATTTTCGCGAGCGGGAGCTGTAGTAACCTACAGCCAGCGAAGCGAAAATTTATAAAAAACGCAAAATAAAAATAAAAGAACTTCCGTAGATGTTTTTTTACTTCTACGGAAGTTTTCCTTTTAATATGAGTAACGGCGGGGGGAAGGGGCACCCCGAAAAATGCTGCCGCATTTTTTGGGGACCCCGGATAAGCCACCCGCCCTACATTTGAGAACGCGCTAAACAGAACTATGTGTTTTTTGCGTTTTTGTTCTGCGTTTTTTACCGAGCGACTAATCAATCACCACTTCATGTCCGGTGGAGGCGGATGCATATACTGCATCCAGTATCTTCATCATTTCTACGCCGTCTTCCGCAGGGTTACGGCAGGGGATACCCTCGGTAATACATCTTACGAAATGGGAGATCTCGTTTTCGAACAGACCGTCAAAGCTGAGTGCTGTAGACTGATGCATAGTTACGTTGGTGAGATAACCGTTTTGCTGGGTGTATATCTTTAATTCGGGGTCGATCACCGCGCCTGCCTTGCTTCCGTAAAGCTCGATCTTGCCCACATCGTGGGGGATATTAAGGCTGAAGGATGCTTCAACTGCCAGAGTGGTGCCGTTATCGAAGCGGATGAGTGCGCTTGCCATATCCTCAACGTCGAACACAGGCTTTGCCGCATCGGTTTCGGACTTATAGTCCACCGTTCCCTTAATGCCGGGACGGTTTTTAAGCTTATCATAGGTTACGCCGTAAACGGAAACGGGCTTGGGATTGCCCAGCAGATAGCGGACAAGGTCGATAACGTGTACGCCAAGGTCGATAAGAGGACCGCCGCCGGAGCGCGCTTTTTCACCGAACCAGCCGCCGGGGCATCCGTTACGGCGGGTATAGTTTGCCTTTGCGTAGTAAATTTCGCCGAAATCGCCTGCGTCTATAAAATCCTTAAGCACAGCCGCATCGTTACCGAAGCGGCGCACGAAGCCGATCATAAGCAATTTATTGTTGCGCTTTGCCGCTTCCAGCATAGCCTCGGCTTCCCGGGTGTTCATAGCCATAGGCTTTTCGCACAGAACGTGCTTGCCTGCGTTAAGCGCCATAATGGTGCAGGGTGCGTGAGCGGAGTTCCAGGTGCAAACGGAAACCGCGTCGATCTCGGGAAGTTCCGCAAGCATAGTGGCTTCGTCGGTATAAAGTCTGGTTACGCCGTGGCGCTCGCCCTTCCATTTAAGAGTTTTTTCGTTGATATCGCAAAAAGCGTAAAGTTCCACGTTGGGGCAGGCTTTATAGCCGTTAATATGTACCTCGGATATGCCGCCAACGCCTACAACGGCGACTTTAAGTTTTTTCTGTTCCATTTTCTGCTTCCTTTCCATTGCTTCTTGTTTTGATTTTACACGGACATTATATAGCAGTTTGCCGTTTTTTTCAATAGATGCGCATTAATTTGCCTGCATAATTTATCGGTCTTTTGCATAAATTATATTAATTCAAATTCCTCTTTGGAAAAAGGAGCGGTGCGGCTTGAAAAGATTAGGCGTTTTATTGGTTTCGTTGTTTATCCCGCTGTTTGTGGGCGGGCTTGCGGGCGCGCTTACTGCGGCAGGATCGGGCTTGTATCAGGGTATCGCCTTACCTGCCCTTTCTCCTCCCGGATGGGTGTTCCCCGCGGTGTGGACTGTGCTGTATGCCCTTATGGGACTTTCAAGCTATTTTGCATATACATCGGGTTGTAAAGGAAAGCTTTGGAAGGTGCTGTACGTAATAACCCTTGCTTTAAACTTTATATGGCCCTTTTTGTTTTTTAAATGGCAGCTTTTTATGCTTTCTTTTTTGGTAATTCTGGTTATGTGGGCGGTGGGATTCGTCCTCACACGGGAATTCTGGGTGTGCCGTCCCGTTGCGGGAATACTGTTTTTGCCCTATATGATATGGTTATCATTTGCAGCATATTTATCTTACGGGGTAGCAATGTTAAATTAATGGCGGACAGTCGAGGACGCCTGTCCCTACGGTTATCGTATAGCCTTTTAAAACATTAAATTTGTTTTTTGCGTACAGCAAAAAACTTTCCTACATTCATCATTCATCATTTATCATTTATCATTTATCATTAAAAAACGGCTGATATAATCAGCCGTTTTTGTTTCATTTTTAATCGAAATAAGCGTCCAGCAGGTCTTCAAGATTTTTATTGAAGGTTGCTTCCTTGGACTGCCAGTTGGATGCGAAATCGATAGAGCCGTTGTTTATGCAGATATTGAACTGGTGTGCGGGCCAATCCAGCGCATAGGAATGGATATAACCGAAGTTACAGAGGATACCCTCGCGGATGATCTCGATCATTTCGATAGAATCCTCATCCTTGGTGTATCTGTTCTGAAGAATTACGGTGTACCATTCGGGAACAACTGCGCGGTAGCTCTGTGCGCAGAGAGCTTCGGTAATCATACCGATAAACTCAAGGTTGTTCTTGCTGGTTATGGGAACTGCCATAAGAGAATAATCGTCCTCACAGGTGGAGTGGTAGTTTTCCTGCTCCTCGTTAAACTTGGGCATGGGGAGGATACCGAAGTTGCAATCGTAAGTATTGATAATACTGCCGTTACCCAGCTTAGTGGGAAGGAAGAGAGCGCGGTTTTCGCCGAACATCTTTATGCTTTCGGTTTTGTCAGCAGCTTTGTAAAATTCGTCGGAGCTGTAAACGAGATCGTAAACCATCTGGAGTGCGGTATAGGTCTTTTCCTGATTAATGGTGAAGTAAGGTCTGCCGTCCGCATCCTTGGTGGTTACGGGGATATCGAATGCGTCCTGATATACGTCAACCTGAGTGGTAAGGCAGGAGGTATAGCCGTATACCTTCGTATCGGGGTTATCGTCCTTAACGCTGGCGGTGCGGATAACTTCCATCATTTTATCAAAGGTCCAGTCGCCGTCACGTACAACGTCATAAAGGTTTTCGATACCTGCGTTTTCAGCAAGAGTCTTGTTAAAGAACATACCCTGCATACTTTCCCAGAAAAGGAGGGAAATATCACCAGAGAGGAGATAAAGGTTATCGTCTATGGTAAGCTCATCAACAAGGTCCTGGGACCACCATTCTCTCTCAAGATCAACGTAGGGGATATCGTACCAATCGATAAAGATGCCCTCTGCAATGAGAGTAGGGATAATAGCGGCGTAGCCTGCGATAATATCGTAATCCACGGAGCCGGTAGCCACGGTATCGCGCACGTAATCTATAAAGTCCTCGTGCACGCCCCAGCCGCCGTTAATAGGCTTGGAAACTATATCTACGTTGAAACGCTCTTCAACAACCGCATCTCTTTCATAGATAAGGTCTTTTACTGTGGAAAAGCCCAATTCCTCAACACCGAATTCGTAATCGTTCTCTGTACGCTGAAGAATGGTATATGTCTTTCCGCCCCAATCCTTCTCGGGAAGGTTGTCCTTTACGTTTGCGCGGTCGTCAAAATCAACTTCGCCGTAGGAAGCGTCCGTAACGGAGGCGCCTTGCTGAACGTCGGGATCTACGGTGTTGCAAGCGCAAAGCACGGAAAGGAGCATAAGTGCTACAAGTGCAATAGCAAAAATCTTTTTCATATGTTCTGTTTCCCTTCATATTTTTACATAAATGTATTATATTACGGGTTACTTAAAAAATCAAGTTTTTTTAATAAATCTATTGCCATTCTTTACATCTTGTGGTAAAATCCAGATTGTAACCACTATATAAAAGCGGAGGAAAATTTTATAATGAAAATAGCAATTATCGGCTGCGGTACTATCGCAAACAGCGCACACATCCCCTCTTATATGAACAATCCCGAAGCAGAGATCGTTTATTTCTGTGATATCCTGCTTCACAAGGCAGAAGCTTGCGTAGCTAAATACGGCTGCGGTAAAGCTGTTGAAGATTACAAAGAAGTTCTTGCCGATCCCGAGATCGAGGCGGTTTCTATCTGTACTCCCAACAGAGAGCACTCCAGAATCGCTATTGACGCTCTCCACGCAGGCAAGCACGTTCTGTGCGAAAAGCCCGCTGCAAGAACATATGCAGAAGCGCTTGAGATGCAGAAGGCACAGCACGAAACCGGTAAGGTTCTCAATATCGGCGTTGTTAACCGCTTTAACTCCGCTGTAAATAAAGTTCGTGAGCTTATTCAGCGCGGCGATCTGGGCGAAGTTTACCACGTATACGTAAGCTTCCGTTCTCACCGTTCCATCCCCGGCTTGGGCGGCGCATTCACCACCAAGGCTATCTCCGGCGGCGGCGTACTTATCGACTGGGGCGTACACTATCTTGATATCGTTATGTACTGCACCGGCGACCCCACTCCCAAGACCGTTACCTGTAACGCATACTCCAAGCTGGGCGTAGATATGCCCAACTACGTATACGAAGGCATGTGGGCTGAGGACACCAAGGACGTTAACGGTACTTATGACGTTGACGATATGGTTTCCGGCTTCGTTCGTACCTCCGGTCCCTCCATTTCCTTCAACGGCGCATGGGCACAGAATATCGGCGTTGGCGAAAGCTATATCGATTTCATCGGCACCAAGGCAGGTATCCGTCTTAACTACGGCGGCGACTTCACCGTATACACCACCTCCTGCGGCTCTCTCTGCTCCTTCAAGCCCAAGTACAAGGATGAGCCTCACTTCCAGAAAGAGATCGACCGCTTTATCGAGTGTATCCACACCGGCGAAAAGCTTCCTTCTCATATCGATACCGTTGCTGTTACTGCTAAGATGATGCAGGCGATGTATGACTCCTCCGAGTCTGGTCGTGAGATAGTTCTCGATTAGTCGCTCGGTAAAACACTGTAGAGCAAAAACGCAAAAAAGATTAATATGTAGTAAGGTTCTGCACCGAATGTAGGGGACGGCGCCTCGACGTCCCGCTCCCCACAGCATATATTATAGTGTAAAAATTCCGTAGAAAACAAATTCTACGGAATTTTCTTTTTATTTGCGTTTTTTAAACGTCTTTACTTCGCTAGCTGTAGATTACTACAGCACGCTCGTAAAGAACGTTTTCTACAGCGTTTTACCATCGCTCATTCCAAGCCACGGCTACTACAGACGTTGCGTTTCGAAAACGGTTATTTCGGTTTTTTGCTCCGCAAAAAACTTATTCTTTTACAAATTCAATAATTTCTTCTACCTTGCAATCCAGAACGTAGCAAAGGGCATCCAGCGTCTTTGTGCTGATCGCTTCGCCTTTTTTAATACGGTGCAGGGTGTTTGCGGAAAATCCTTGCTTAAAAATCAAATGATATTCCGTAATGTTTTTCTTATACAGAGTTTCGTAAAACGGTCTATATGAAATCATTTTTATCACCGAAATGATTTTAACATACTCAACCTCTTGACAATACTCAATATATTGAGTATAATGGTTTGTGATTGTTTGTTATAATAAGATAAACAAACCGTTTTATTTTAAAAAGGAGTTTTTAAAAAATGTCAAAGTTATTTAATCAGGGTGTTTCGTTAACGCCTCGCCAGAATTATGAGCGCAAATACAATGCGTCCAGAGCAAATCTGCTGCTTGTGGTTATTGCCACGGCGATAAATATGTTCCTGATCGTAAGCGGATCTGATACATATTTCCTTTTTTCCGCATTTATTCCCTATTTTTTGACAACCATAGGAATGGTCCAGTGCGGACTTTTGCCTCCCGAGTTTTATGCTGAACCTTTGGAGAATTATATTTTTTACGATAAATCTCTGTTCGTAGCCCTGCTCATATTTGCGATAATACTTACTTCTTTGTATCTGCTTGCTTGGTTTATGTCAAGGAAAAACCGCGTGGGCTGGCTTATTTTTGCCCTTGTTTTCTTTGGGCTGGACACCGTGGGAATGTTGATATTTAACGGCATTGCCGCTGACGGCATAGTGGATATTGTATTCCACGCTTGGGTCATATACTATCTCGTTATGGGTATTATTGCCCACCGCAAGCTTAAAATTTTGCCCGAGGAAGCACCTGTTACAGAGTTTGAAGCCGTAGCTGCCGAACCCGCAGAGGTTTCCGAACCCGCAGAAGCTCCCGAAGCTACGCCCGACACAGAGGAAGTACAACAATGAAAAAAGCACTTATATTATCATTGATTTTATGCGTGGTATTATCCGCGGCGGGATGCTCTTTGTTCAACCCCGCGCCCAAGGATTTTGAAGTGGCGGATTATAATATGGTTATAACCGCAGACGAAGGATTTACAGAGGACACCGGCGGCGAATGGAGCCTGCAGATAACCAATTACAAAACCTATATCAGCGTAATGCCCTTTACCTACGAAGAGCTGGGCGATATAACTCCCGAGGAGATATATTCTCTGCAAAACGAGGATATTTTCACCCGCAGAGAAGACACCGAGGTTCTTGAAGAGGAAACCAAGAAAACGGAAAACGGCAAAACCATTATCCGCACAGTCTTTTCCGCCGTGCTGGACGGGGATGAAAACTACTACGTATGTTATCTGGTAGATATTCCCGAAAGCGATATCTGCGCCTGGGTGTTGGTTACCACCCTGCCCGAATATTATGATTCCATCAAGGAAAAATCCGATACCATCGTAGCAAGTTTAACCGTAAAAGAATAGTCATTAAAAATTACAAATTTGTTTTTTGCGGTGCAAAAAACTCCCATCATTTCTCATTTATCATTTATCATTCCTCATTAAAAAATCCGTGGTTTCCCACGGATTTTTTACTATATATTTCTTGTAGCAATAACGTCTATTCCCGTATCGCAGACGTTTTGAATGACCACGTCGCCGATCTTTACGGGGGACACGAGGGTAACCTCTCTTATTGCCGCCATAATATCAAACATTTTGCCCTTGGGGACAGCGCCCTTGGTGCGGACGGGGCATCTGCATATATCGCCGTTTTCCACCTTTACGGTAGAGGTGATCACACGGGTGGGAGAGGTAAGCTCGGTTTTGCCGTAGGCGGCGCCTCTGGGACAGTTGTTGCCCGTAACCTCAAAGGTTTTGTCGTCTACGGTAAGACGGCATCCCTTGGGGCAGACTATACATACTATATTTGCCATTTTACTCTACCTCCTCTATGGAAACGGTAAGACGCTCCGCATCCCCCATAAGGGCGACGGGAACGGGTATAATTTCCATTTCGCCGGGGGCGAGATGCTCTCTCTTAAAGGACACCACCTCACGCTCACCGTCTTTTACCACGATACGCTTGTTGCGGTATACGTTGCGCACACGGAAGAACAAGGAAGCTGTCTTATCGCAGTTTTCGGGACGGATGTATTGAGGAACGGTGTAGGAAACGCCCTCGCCGTTTTCCACGGTGATAACTCTGCCGGAAGCCTTGTCGCCCAAAGCGTATTTTGCGGCGGCTGCGCCTGCACGCTCGCTCTCCGCAGAAACGTAATCCACCAGATCGTGAACGTGGACCACGTTACCGCAAGCGAAAATGCCTTCGCAAAGGGTTTCCATATTTTCATAAACGAAGGCTCCGTTGGTACGGCGGTCGATGGGGATTCCCGCGCCGCGGGTAAGCTCGTTTTCGGGGATAAGACCTACGGAAAGAAGCACCGTATCGCACTCGATATCAAATTCCGTGCCCGCTATAGGCTTGCGGTCGGGTCCCACCTTGGCGATCGTTACACCCTCCACACGGTTTTTGCCGTGGATGCGGGTGATGGTATGGGAAAGATAAAGGGGAATATCGAAATCGTTAAGACACTGCACGATATTTCTGGTAAGTCCGCCGGAATAAGGCATTAATTCCACGCAGGCGTGCACCTTTGCGCCTTCAAGTGTCATACGGCGCGCCATTATAAGACCGATATCGCCCGAGCCGAGAATGACAGCGTTTTTGCCCACCATATATCCTTCGATATTAAGGTATCTCTGGGCGGCACCTGCGGTGTAAACACCTGCGGGTCTGTCGCCGGGGATAGAAATTGCACCTCTGGTACGCTCTCTGCATCCCATTGCGAGAACGATTGCCTTTGCTTTGAGCTCGACATAGCCCTGCTCACGGCTGACGGCACGCACGATACGGTCAGAGGTGACCTCAAGTACCATCGTGTCCGTTAAAACCTCGATATTTTCAAGGTTTTCGGTAAAACGGGAAGCGTACTCGGGTCCCGAAAGCTCCTCTTTGAAGCGGTGGAGTCCGAATCCGTTGTGTATGCACTGGTTGAGTATTCCGCCAAGGCAGGTGTCGCGCTCGATAATGAGAACATCCGATGCGCCGTTATCTCTGGCGCTTACAGCCGCCGCAAGACCTGCGGGACCGCCGCCGATAACTATAACATCTCTCATAGCGCACCTCCCGAAAGCACGTAACTGCCCGCTTTGTCCTTTAATATCTTTTCCTTGGGGATACCTGTGTGTTTGTGAATAATATCCAGAACTCTGGGTGCGCAGAAACCGCCCTGACATCTGCCCATACCCGCGTTACAGCGGCGCTTTACTCCGTCTATGCTGACGGGGGGAATGGGGGTTTTGAAGGTGGCGTTTATCTCGCCCTCGGTTATTGTTTCGCAACGGCAAATAACTCTGCCGTATGCGGGGTCTTTTTTAATGAGAGCGTTCTTTTCTTCCGCAGAAAGCTCCTTGAAGCGGATGACCGAACGGGAATCCGTATAGGATTCTTTTTTGTTTAAGGTAAGTCCTGCTTCACCCAGCAGCTCGCACACGTACTCTGCGATAGCGGGGGCGGATGCAAGACCGGGGGATTTTATGCCTGCAAGAGAAAGGAAGCAGGGGGAAACAAAACGTATGATAAAATCTTCGTTATTTGTATTTGCGCGCATACCTGCGAAATTGCGTATGTTGGTGGAAAGATTGAGTGTGGGCACGCTTTTGTAAGCGGCGTTGCGGACGAAATCCAGCCCCTGCGCCGTGGTGGAAATATCCGTTTTATCCGAAGCGGCTTCCGCATTGGGACCGACGATAATATTTCCGTGGACGGTGGGAGAGATAAGCACGCCCTTGCCGTTTTTATTGGGGCATTGGAACACCACGGTGTTTACGATACCGAAAGCGGTTTTATCCAGCAGGAAGTATTCGCCTCTGTTGGGCTTCAAAACGTAATCGGGCTCACGCACGAAGCCTTCTACCTCGGCGCAGTTAACGCCTGCCGCCGCAACGATGAATTTTGCCTTGTACTCGCCTTTTTCGGTAATGACCGTGTTTTCCTTTATATCCGTAACCCCTTCGTTAAGGTGCAGTTCAAGCCCGTTTACCACCGCCGTTTCCGCAAAAGCGAGGGCGTATTCCCAAGGGGAGATAATTCCCGCCGTGGGAGCGTAAAGGGCAGAGGTCGCCTCATCGGATATATTGGGCTCGAGGGCGCGAAGCTCGTCCTTATTTAAAATACGAAGCCCCGGAACGCCGTTTTCCACACCGCGGGCATACAGCTCTTTTACGGTTTCATCGTCCTCCTCGCCGAAGGCGCAAACGACCGAGCCGGTTTCCTTGAAGGGAACGTCCAGCTTTTTGCAGATCTCGTGGGCAAGCTCGTTTCCCCGCACGTTAAGACGGGCGGTAAGTGAGCCGGGCACGGGATCGTACCCTGCGTGGATTATTGCGGAATTTGCTTTTGTGGTGCCCGTGGCGATATCGTTTTCTTTCTCAAACAGCGCCACGCGAAGATTATATTTTGTAAGTTCATACGCCGCGGCTGATCCGATAACACCGCCGCCGATAATTATAACGTCAAACATTTTAATCCCCCAAGAACAGAAAAGTCCGTTTAACGGACTTTTCTGTTCTATGTTAATTTGTAGTTTCCCTTTGTTATTTTTGGGAGTGTTTTATTTCGGGATTCCCGAAAAAGCGTTTTTAACAGAACACTTTCGTCCGTTACGCATTACACACCTAAAAACCTTTTTTGGGGTGTTTTATTACTTCTTTTTCTTTGCAACAACAACTACTACTGCAACAACTGCAATAACAACTACTGCTACTACGATACCGATGATAAGACCGGTGTTGCCGCCTTCCTTATCGGAAGTATCATCGGAATTGTTGGTTGCGGGAACGGAAGTGTCTTCTTCGGACTCTTCGGAAGGCTCTTCGGAGGGTTCTTCGGAGGGCTCATCAGAAGGTTCTTCGGAGGGTTCGTCGGGCTGTTCAGCGGGAACTGCGTAGTAAACTACTGCGCCGGTTTCGTGAGTCTGTTCTGCGAAGTTGTAGCCTGCGAAGTATACGATGTCGCCTGCAACGAGAGCAGTGAGCGCTGCCTTGTTTGCTGCGGGCTCGGTGCTTTCGCCGTGAACTGCGAGAGCGATATCGCCTTCCTGAACGTCTGCAAATGCGAATTCATAGTCGCCGGTGCCGGTATAAACTTCTACTACGGAGTACTGACCTTCGGTTTCGGTAGGTCTGAGAAGTACGCAGCCGGACCAAGCTACGTTGTATGTAGCGAGGTTGGTGGGGTCGGTGATGATGGTGTTGGAATCGGTTACGATAGACTTGTTGAAGGGAACGTGCTTGATGTAGCTTGCGCCCTGGGGAATTTCAACGATAGGCTCGATAGTGTCGAGGTCTACGGATTCTTCCTGGCTTACTTCATTGTACTTGTTGTCGCCCTGTTCGGACTTAAGGCCTGCGCCAAGCTCGGTAAGGCCGATCCATTCCCAGGAAACCTTATCCCAACCCTGACCGTTGGGGCCCATGAAGAAGGATACGGAAACGTACTTTGCGTCTACGGGAGCGCCGAGATCAACAACGGTTTCGATCTGATAGGAAGCGGTAAGGTCAACTTCGCCTTCCATAGTCCAAGGGATTTCATTGAAAGAAACGCCGTCCTTGGAGGTACCTACGATAAGCGCGTTATCCTGGGGAAGACCGATCATTGCGTTACAATATACGTACCAGTTGATGTAAACGGTATCGATGCTCTGGAGAGAATCAAGCTCGAAAACGATGGTGCATTCGGAGGGCTCTTCGGAAGTGCAGTTGGTGTTCTGAACAAGGAAGATACCTGCTTTGTTAAAGTCGCCTTCTGCTGCGTCTGCATCAGAAAGCACAGTGCCGTCGTAAAGCTGAGCGGGATCGTCTGCTGCGAGAGGCTTAATATAATCGCCCTTGAATTCAACGGATACAACGTTTGTTTCTGCTGCTGCGGGTATCAGAAAAAGAACTGAAACGAGAGCAACTGCAAGAATTGCGCATAAAAGCTTTTTCATTTGGATTTTGCTCCTTTAAAAAAATATTATCTTGGTGAAGTGATTATACACTATTTGCGGCGGAAAGTCAACAACAAAAACAAAAATGTCCGTGTTTTACGGACATTTTCGTTTATATTTTAGTATTATTTCTTTTTCTTTACAACAACGATAACCACTACAACGGCAGCTGCTGCGATCACTGCTACAACGATACCGATAATAAGACCGGTGTTGCCGCCGTCTTCCTTATCGGAAGCAGCGTCGGAATTGTTGGTTGCGGGAACGGAGGTATCTTCTTCGGACTCTTCTGCGGGTTCGGATTCATCGGAAGGCTCTTCGGAAACGTCATCGGAGGGCTCTTCGGAAGCTTCGCCGTTATCGGGAGCGGCGGTGTTATCTATAAAGTAAACAACCGCGCCTCTTTCAAAGGACTGTTCTGCGAAATCATAGCCTGCAAATGTAACGGTATCGCCGGGAACGAGGGCGTTGAGAGCAAGTCTGTTTGCCTTGGTTCCGTCGGTATCGTCATCGCCGTGAACGGAAAGAACCATATCACCCTCTGCCGCATCGGCAAAAACAAAGGTTTCGCTTCCGTTTACCCACTCAACTGCCACTACCTCGTAAACGCCTTCGGTTTCGGTAGGTCTGATAAGTGCGCAGGAGGTCCACTTAACGTTAAAGTCCTGCATGGTTGCGGGATCGGTAATGATAGTGTAAGAACCGGTGGTGATGGAGGTGTTGAACTTGGCGTGCTTGAGTGCTACGTGTCCTTCGGGAATTTCTACGATAGGATCGATCTGATCAAGAGGAGTGTTGTCCTGACTTACTTCGTCATAGCCGCCGTCCAGAACTTCGTCGCTCATCACACCTGCGCCGACTTCGGTAAAGCCGACCCATTCCAGAACGGGACAGTACCAGGTAGGCTCATCGTAAGGTCCGAATTCAAAGGAAACGGAAACGTATTTTGCCTTTACGGTCTGACCCAGTCTGATAGTGGTTTCAAGCTGAGAGGAGGTTTCGGGATCAGCCTCGCCCTCGAAAGTGTATGCACCGATCTCGTTATAGTTTTCGCCGTCTGCGGAATAGCCGATAATGAGGGTATTCTGATCAGGCAAAGCGATAATTGCGTTATAGAAAACGTACCATGTGATGTAAACGGAATCGATATTCTGGAGAGAATCCAATTCAATATACATAGTTGCGCGGGTGAGGTTTTCCGTGTCGTGCATATTGGTGTTCTGCACCAGCACGATACCGTCCTTTTTAAAATCCTTTGCTTCCGCATTTTCATCGGAAAGGATCTTGTTATCGCAAAGAAGGGAAAGGTCTGCGCCTGCGCGGACTGCTACGTTATCGCCCTCAAACCAAACCTTGGTTACGTTTGCCTTTGCATCTGCGGGAATCGCAAACAAAGCGCAAACAACGGCAAGAACGATAAGTACGCTTAAGATTCTTTTTTTCATTGTTTTACTCCTTTTTGAACACAACGTGGAAATGATGAATGATAAATGATAAATGATGAATGATGGTGGCTTTTTGCGCTGCCTCGCAAAAAGCTTCCGAAATTCCTCATTTAGCGTCGCATTCGCGGCGCGTCGCATTCCTCATTCCTCATTAAAAACGCCCTGTGTCATTATTTTATGTGCTATAATTATACGCTGTTTGCATAAAAATGTCAACGTATTTTCAAATGTAAATTTTTATGACCCGATATGCATAAATGTTTACAATATGTTAATTCTATGTTATAATATAAGGAAAGAGGTGGTAAAAGATGAATTGTTTGCTTATACTCGATTCTTTTAAGGGAAGCATATCCTCCCGAAACGCCGCCGACGCTATTAAAGAAGGCTTGGGAAGCGGAGAGATTGTCCCTTTTTCCGACGGAGGCGAGGGATTTGCCGAATGTGTCGAATACCTCTGCGGAGGTAAAAGAATATGTTTTCCCACCTTTGACAGCTACGGCAGAGAGATATCCTCTTACTATCTGCGTATAGGCAATACGGCGGTGATCGAAACCGCGCTGGCGGACGGACTTATGACCGTGGGGGCAGACCACCCGAATATTATATACGCCAACTCCTTCGGCACGGGGCACACCGTAAAAAAAGCCCTTGAAGACGGATGCAAAAAGCTGATAATCGGATTCGGAGGCAGTGCCGTTAACGACGGAGGCGCAGGTGCATTGCTCGCCTTGGGTGCCCGCATTAAAGGTGAAAAAGGACTTACCGCCCTGGCGGGAGAATGGGCAACGGGTATTGACCTTGAAAACCTCACCCCTCTCCTGAAGGAAGCAGAAATTATATTCGCCTGCGACGTG
Source organism: uncultured Oscillospiraceae bacterium (assembly GCA_964485815.1). Lineage (GTDB taxonomy): Bacteria > Bacillota > Clostridia > Oscillospirales > CAG-382 > SFLA01. Next base: position 35,744 of record CAZAJX010000003.1, on the reverse strand, counting down.
GACAACCCGTACCACGGAGAAAAAGGCGCATCTATGGTGTTTTCACCCCAAAAAGGGGCGGACAAGGAAACTGCCGTGCGTATGGAAAAGAGCCACCGGCGGTTTGCCGAATTACTTTTCCGCGCTACGGGAAAGGATATTTCCCACATTCCCGGCGCAGGGGCGGCAGGGGGACTTGCAGGTGGAATTATGGCTGTATGTGAGCCGAAAATACAAAGCGGGTTCGACGTGCTGGCTGACCTTTGCTCACTTAAAGAGAGAATTTCCCGCGCAGACGTAATTATTACGGGAGAAGGTAAGACGGACTCCCAGACTTTAATGGGAAAGCTTCCGTTGCGTGTAACGGCGCTTGCAAAGGAAATGGGCAAAAAGGTGATCTGTGTTTCGGGTATGATAACCGGGGAGGGCAAAAATCTGGGAGCAGACCTTTATATACCCCTTTCCCACGGGGATATTACCCCGCAGATGACTATGGCAGACCCGAGAAAATATCTTATTAACGCAGGAAAACAAATAAAAAATATATACGAGGTATGAAAATGGATACTAACCAAACCGCACAGACCCCCGAAGCAAGCGAACCCGAAGTAACCGCACCCGAAGTAAGTGCGCCCGAAGTTAACGCGCCCGAAGTTAACGCGCCCGAAGTTAACGCGCCCAAGAAGGCTCCCGCAAAAAAGCGCCGCCGCAGAAATTCCTGGTGGGGCGTGACTCTTTGCTTAATTTTAGCGTTCGGAGTATTTGTTTCCGCCGCCGCAGGAACGGGATTTTTGCTTTTGAGAAACGCCGTTGCAGGCGATATAGTACATACAGTTGTGGAAAAGACCGACGTGCTCTCCCTTGAAATAGGCGGTACTACGGTTGTGGAAAAGGTAGAAGAGGTGCTCAAATCCTCAGGCAACGAAACCCTCGCTTCCATGACCACCGATGAGATACGTGCTTTTGCGGAAAACGCAGGACTTAACGATGCGATGAAGAATCTGCTGGATCAGGCGCAGGATTACCTTATGGGAAATGCCGAAAGCTTTGAAATAACACCCGAGCAGATAATAGTTCTGGTTGAGGACAACAAGCAGAATATTTACGATGCAACGGGATACGAGATAACCGACGCGGACCTTGAGCAGATAGAAGGGGTGCTGGAGGAGCACACCGAAACCATTAATCAGGCGGCGACCGAGGTTCTTGCCAACCCCGCGGTAAAGACTACCATGACCACCGTTAACGTGGTGATAAGCCCCTATATCCCCATAGCCTGCTTTGCCGTCTGCGCAGTATGTATTTTGCTTATGATCCCCTTCCTGCGCAGAAAGGAAGCGGTGTTCGTATTCTCCGGTATGCCCGCGCTTCTTTTGGGCGGAGCGCTTACCGCAGTATTTGCCCTTTCCTCCACCATTACCGAATTTGTGATCGCGCAGATACCTATGCCCGCCACGATGATGACGGTGGCAAGGACAGTTTTATCCGTAATTTTCGAGCCTATTCTTAAAGCGGGCATTATCGCCGCATCGGTAGGCGTGGTATTCATAATCATTCACATAATTCTGGCAGTTGTTTTAAAGGTAAGACACGCAAAAAAGGTTTAATGACACAGGAGGCACATTAATGTCACAATTAACAAACGGACACGAGCAGGCAAAAGCCCTTACGAAAGGTCTTTTTAAGGCGGTTCTGGGCAAGGAAAAGGAAGCGGTGCTGCTGGTTACCGCATTTCTCGCAGGGGGACACGTGCTGATCGAGGACGTGCCCGGCGTGGGTAAGACCACCCTTGCTTCCGCTTTGGCAAGACTTTCGGGTCTGGATTACACCCGTATACAGTTTACTCCCGACGTAACCCCTTCCGATATAACCGGATTTAATATGTTTGACAAACGCTCCGGCGATTTTGTGTTCCGCCCCGGCGCGGTAAGCACGGATATTTTCTTGGGCGACGAAATAAACCGCGCATCCCCCAAGACACAGTCTGCGCTCCTTGAATGTATGAACGAAGGCACCGTCACCGTTGACGGCGAGATACACCCTCTCCCCAAGGTGTTTACGGTTATTGCAACCCAGAACCCTATGGGATTTGTAGGTACGTATCCCCTGCCCGAAGCCCAGGTTGACAGATTTTGTATGAGATTTTCCATGGGCTACCCCACCTTTGAGGCGGAAATGCGTATTGCCGCAGGTATGACCCACGAAAACACCCTGCCCACACTTACTCCCGTAACGGATGCGGAGTCTATTCTGGCTATGCGTGAGGAAGTAAAAAAGGTTACGGTGGACGAGGAGATATACAAATACGCGGTTTCACTCATAACCGCCACCCGTAACAACAAATACATATCTCTGGGCGCATCTCCCCGCGGAAGCGTAATGGTAGTGCGCCTTGCAAAGGCATACGCTTACCTGCAGGGCAGAGATTACGTTTTGCCCGAGGATATTCACGCCATGTTCGTTCCCTGCATAAACCACAGAATTACTCTTTCTCAGGAGGCAAAAAGACAGTTCCTCAGCGTAGAGGACGTTCTGAACGCTATTCTTAAGGAAACGGATATCCCCCACCGCGGAAAAGGCAGAATATGAAAAAAAGCGAAAAGTTTGGTGAAACACGGCTTATAAAACAACCCTTTTACCCCGTGCCCACCCTTTTGTTCCCCTTTTACGGGGCGGCGGTGTTCGGGCTTTGCTGTTATGCCATAATCCGTAAAAACACACCTATGGGAATAGCTGCCACCTTCTTGATGGTGCTTCCCGTTATATCACTTATTTACGCCTTTATATGCTTTTGCGGAATAAGCGCGGAATTGAGCTTTGATAAGCAATTCCTGCGCAAGGGCGAAAGCGCCTACGCGACCCTTACAGTATACAATTATTTCCCCATTCCCCTCCCCGGACTTACGGCGGCGCTGTATCTTCCCAAAGAGGAAAAGGACGGGTACGCTTATACCCGTATCCCCGTCAAGAACAAGACGGGTGTAACTATGGGTGGAATGCGGGCGGTAACAGCCGTAAAACAGGTGTCCTTCGGGCTGGCGGGAAGATTTACCGTATGCTGTAAAAAGCTTTCCGTCCACGACCCGCTGGGCTTGTTCAGGATAGTGAGCAATGCGGAATTCAGGGTAGATATGCCCGTAATCCCCGTAGAGGGCAGAAAGACGGAACAGCTCCGAATAAACACGGGTATGGGCGAAGGGGCGGACAGAAACCGCCGCGGCGATGATCGTGACGAGGTGTTCGAGATCGCAGATTACGTTCCCGGCGACAGTCTTAAGGACATTCACTGGAAAAGAAGCGCAAGGGAAGAAGAGCTGCAGATAATCCGCTTTGCTTCTCCCAAGGAAAAGTGCCAGTGCGTGCTTTGCGATACGGGAGATTACCTTGCCTGCGGCACGGAAAACAAAAAGGATAAAAACCCCGCCCTTTTGGATGCGGTTATGGAAACCGCCTACGGGCTGTGCTTATCCCTTTCATCGGAGGGGGACAGCGTTTTGCTGGGTTGGCGGGACGGAAAAGAGGATATAGGCGTGACCGCTTCTATGGAGGAAAGCTTTATTTCCCTTTGCAAAAGCGGATACATACCCCTTGGTACGGGTAAACGTATAGACCCCGTCATTATCGGCGAGGCGGACGCGGTAACGCTGGTTACAGCCGCCGTTAACGAGGACACCGCCGCTCAGATAATCGCTCTGCAGACCGAAGCACCCAATATAAAGGGTATTGCGGTAATGGTGTGCGCTCCCGAGGGAGAGGCTCCCATAACCGACGAAAATATAATTAAAAAGCTGGAAAGCGCAGGAATTATCATAGGATTTTCCTTGGCAGAGAAGGGAGGAAAGGTATGAATTTCCGTCCCAATGCAACAAGAAAATACCGTATTTTTGAATCCGCATCCTCGGCAATGGGATTTTTCGCCTGCCTTATACTGTGTATGGTTACCGTTTTCGGAATTGCGGGATACGCAGAGCAGACCATCCTGCCCGAAATAAGCGTTGGCACGGTTTGGTTCGCTTCCGCGGCGGTGATCGCGGCAACGGGAACAGCGTTTCTGTTTTCCGCAGAATGGATAGTTTACCCCGCCCTCGCTTTGGGCGGAGCGGGAATTTCCCTTTTATGCTTTATTCCCTTAAGCGAAGCCATAACGGACAAGATAAACAAAATAGGTACCGAAATATACAAATTCGAGCCCGAATACTATATCCCATATCACGATTGGGAGCTTACTCTGGTTGCAATACTGCTGGCATCCGTCTGCGCAGTACTGCTTACCCACTTTATGTTAAGATGTAAGGCACTCGTCCCCGTTTTGCTTACCTCCGGGGTAACGCTGGGACTGTTCGTTTCCCTTGAGCGAAACGAAAGCATACACTTTTTCATAATGATCCTTTGTATTGCCGCAATGCTGTGCGTTGCCGTGCAGGGCAAAGGCGGAAAGGCTATGGGAAGCGTTATACCCATAACCAAAATCGGCGTAAAGACGTTGGCGTTTTTCCTTGCCGCCGCCATAGTGCTTATACCCGTGGCGTCCGACGAGGCGTTTTCAAAATCCGTAATGAATATGGTTTCACAGCTTACGGGTATAAAGCCGCCCACGGTTTCCCCCGGCGGGTTCGGGGATGCCAGCAGCGACGTATCTATGGACGGATACGAGCAGTTTATGAACGACCTTGAGGAAAAGCAATCCAAAACCGACCTTGAGGATATAGAGTTTGATAACGTGCTTTTATATATCGTGTCCGGCGCCGATGACAGCGGCGATATGTTCCTCCGCCGCCGTATACACTACGAATACGGCAACAACTCCTGGACTTTGTCTACTTCAACCTCTACGGATCTGACAGATGATGCTTTCAGGTTTCTTGCGGACACGCAGGACAGAACCGACAGCACGGATGTCATACGAAGCTTTGTTACCGTGGCGGGCGTGGTAAAGCCTCTTTACCCTGCCATACCTGCGGGAAGCACCCTTATCACCAACGGCGACGATGAAGCATTTTACGATCTGGACAGCGACGGTGTGGTAGAACGGTATCCCGCAGTTACGACTGACACTTACCGACTCAGCGATTTTGAGTACGATGTGGAGTGGTTCGATTATCTGCGCAAAAACACCGATATCGACTGGGGCTACGAAGCCTTTGGTATGATGGATTACCAAAACCCCGAGTTTGTTATTTCCGGCGACGAATTGCTGGATAAGGAATTGCGTGCCCTTATGCTGGATCTTCTTATGCGCTACTGCGGTTATCAGACCTACGATGAATGGCTGGCTGCGGAGGATTCGGTTATAGACGCTATCGAAGCCGTACAGATATACCTTTCCGAAACAAAATATTACACAATGAACCCCCAGATGTCCGATCGGTACGAAAATTACGATCACGAAAAGGACAGTATATACAACTTCCTGTTTAACACGGGCGAGGGATACTGCGTACAGTTTGCCTCCACCGCCGCACTGCTGCTTCGCTCCATCGGTATAAATACCCGTTACGTTACGGGATATTCTTCCAGAGGCGCGGACTTCAGCGGAAACAGACATATTTACGATTCCAACTCCCACGCCTGGTGCGAGGTTGAGCTTTACGGCTACGGCTGGGTGCCCTTTGAAATGACCTACGCCGCTATGCAAAACTCCATTGGCTCCGAAGGTCCTCTGCTTGACAGCCCTCATTTCCCCGAGGAGGTTTCCACGGAAGAGCCCTCCGCCGACGAAAGCGAGGAGATAAGCGAAGAGGAATCAAGCGAAGCCGAGAGCAGCGAAGAGGAATCAAGCGAAGACTCTGCGGTTTCCGACGTATCCGATAACAGCTCTTTGGTTGAAAGTGTTGGCGAAATATCCGAAGACGTGCCGAAAAACAATAAAAAAGCGATTATCTATTGTATTTGTGCCGCTTCCTGTGGTATAATCGTTACGCTTATTATCGCCCTTATATACCGCCGCAACGAAAAACGGCGCAAAAACACCTTTAAAACGAGGGAAAAATACTCCCGTGGCGAAGGGGATGCGGAAAAAGGCTTGATCGAGATGCATTCACAGCACATAAAGCTTTTGCGTCTTAAAGGCTTTACCCCCATTAAGGGCGAAAAATATCCCGAATATATAAAGCGTGTGCGCAGATCTGCACCCGATATGCCCAATCCCTCTTTTGTAATGGAATACTTCCGCAAAGCCGAGTTCGGCGGTGTCTGCACCAAGGAAGAGCTGGCGGCGGCAGGAAAGCATATGCTTGCATTGAACGATTACGTTTACACCACTTTAAAGGGATTCAAAAAGCGGAAGGCTTATTTTGACGGACTACTTACAAAGCCGCCGAAAAAATGATTTTTTTAAGAAAAAAGGAGTAGGTTTTTATGACATATTGCCCTCAATGCGGATACGCACTTCGTGAAGGAGTGGCGATCTGCCCCTCCTGCGGAACAAAAACTCTTTGCGAAATTCTCCCCGTAAAGGAAGAAAAAAAGGAAGAGAGTATAGCGCAAATTCTGACGGAAGCGGAGTCCGCACCCCTCTCTGCCCCCGAGCAGACGGAAGCGTTCCCTATCCCCGCGCCCGCAGAGGAAAAGGAGCAAGCGCCGGTAAAAACCTCGTACAGCGATAACGTTCTTCCCACGGGAAGATACGCAGTCCTTTCCACGGGCGGATATCTTGTAAACCAGATATTGTTTGCGCTCCCCGTTATAGGTCTTATAATCGCAATTATAACGGCGTGCGCATCCAAAAAGGTAAACCGCCGCAGACACGCATTAAGTGCGGTAATACTGCACGTGATCCTTTTGGTGCTGGTTGGCGGTATCGTGGGAATATCCGCCGTGTTCGGTTATTCCGCAGTTGTGGCGGCAATAACGGAATGGCTGAAGATGCTAATGTAATAAAAAAGAGCAGATTATATCTGCTCTTTTTTTAATGAGGAATGAGGAATGAGAAATTACGGAAGATTTTTGTTCTGTGAACAAAAATCAACCATCATTCATCATTCATCATTTATCATTTCTCATTGCCTTTAGGCAAAACCAACTCAACTGCGCTTTCCAATATCCTCAGCTCGGGATCGCGCATTAAGATTATCTCTCCGTCCACGTTGAAGGGGATACGGTTGGGAGAGCATATTTTCAATTTCTTGCAGCGGCGGTAGGTTACGATATCCTTCGCTTTTTCAAAATGCTCGCCTTTTTTATATATGTTTACCAGCTTTAAAATCCCTGCGCGGGAAACACGGTCGATACAGACAAAATCCATCAATCCATCGTTTACCTTAGCGTAAGGTGCGGCTTTATATGCGCCGCCGTAATAATTTCCGTTGGCGGCGAGGGCAAACATACAGGGGTGGGCACCGCCGAAAACGTCCTCGTCATCGCAAATGACGGTGTATTCGTATTTTTCGTACTTTAAAAAGCACTCCACCAAGGACATATTGTAAGAGCCTTTTCCGCCCAAAATACGGCGGTATTTGCCCATTCCGTCTGCCACCGCGGAATCAAAACCCGCGCTCGCCACGTTTACGCTTATGTATTCTGTGCCGCTTTCCGAATCCGTAACGGAAATTACGTCCAAAGGCACAGTATTTCCCTTGGAAACCCTTTTGAGATCGCGGAAATCCGACGGGGAATACTGAGGAAACGCCTTTATAAAATCGTTTCCGCTTCCCGTGGGGACAACCGCCACGGAGCAGTTTTTACTGCCCGAACGGATAATTCCCGTAACCACCTCGTTAAAGGTGCCGTCACCTCCGCAGGCGTAAATACGCAGGTGTTCATCGGTGTTTTTTAATTGCTCGCACACCTCCCGTATAGCGTCCTTGGCGCATACGGTAACGTATTTTTCGCTGTTTTCCAGATTTAACTTTTCAACCGCTTCGGAAATAATGCCGGAACGGTCCTTACTGCCCGCAACGGGGTTTAATATAAAAAGATGCTTCATTTGTTTGCTCCTTTGATATAGGGTGTGCGGCAAAGAGGATCCGGAGTGCCGAACACCTCTCTCAACACCCGTTCTGCCCGCAGGGCGGATTCGAACTGCTTGTTGCCCGTAACGGAAGCGGGCTTTACCACGAGAGAAAGAGAGGAATTTTTGCTTATCTGCTTTATTACGGGAAGTCCTTTTTCTCCCGCCGCAAGGAGGGTGGTGTATGAAGGCATTTCCGCAGCCTTGTATTTGGTTATGCCGAACAGTATACTTACAAGGGCTCGGCGGACACGGGCAACCGTATCGTGGGCGCTGACACAAGCGGAAATAATTTCCTCAGTTCCGCCGTTTTCACGGCAGGCTTTGGTTATGCGCCCTGCCAAGGACTCGTCTATGCCGTATAGCATAGCTTTATCTCCCGTATACAGCTTTGCCGCCACGCTTAAATAGGGGTAAAGGGCGGTATCGGATACGGTGTTTTCAAAAAAGGTCGAGGCTTCACGGGGGAGTCCGTCCTTCGGCACGCCCGCCGACCGCAAAGAGCCTGCGGAAGAAAAGAGGGGTGAACGGGGGATGATTTCTATTTTTAATAAATTCCGTTTGCTTGCGGCTTTTATATATTCAATAGCCAAAATATTGTTGGGCTTTGAAAGACTGCGGGCGGTTTCCGCTCCCAACGCTTCCGCCAATACAAGCTCTGCCGCTTTGGGGTATGAAAGATTTTTTTGCGTTTTTATGAGGGCGGCGGTCTTTTCCTCAAAATCCGGTGCGCATACAATATCCCTTGCACGGAGAACCGCATCTCTGTCCTCTGCGCCGAAAACGAGGGCTTCAAACCCCGCTTCCTCGGCTATATGCACTCCCGCACGGGCGAAATCACGGGCGGAAAGGGAGGAAAAGGGGAAAGGAAGCTCCAACACTCCGTCAAACCCGCACTCCACGGCGGCGGAAGCACGCAGATATTTATCGGCGCAGGCGTTGATACCCCGCTGAACAAGGTTTCCGCTCATAATGCCGAAAACTATTGGGTATAATTTATGTGCTTCGTCCAAAAGATGCTTGTGGCCGAAGTGAAACGGATTGAATTCGCATAAACTAACGGCTGTTCCTTTTAATCTTTCCATAAAAATCCCTTGCATTTATTTTCTAACGGTAGTATAATTAAAAATAATTAAAATGTCAAGCAAGGAGAAATGAACAATGTATATTCTTGTCGTAAACGCAGGAAGCTCTTCCCTTAAATACCAGCTTTTTGATATGGAGGGCGAAAAGCTTTTGGCAAAAGGTAATGCCGACCGTATCGGTATTGACGGCGTGTTGGAGCATCAGGTTATAGGTAAAGAAAAGACCGCCACTCCCACTCCCTTCCCCACCCACGCAGATGCTATTAAAAAGGTGCTTGAAACACTTGTGGATAAAGACGCAGGCTGTATCGAGAGTATTGATATGATCGGCGCAGTAGGTCACCGCGTAGTCCACGGCGGTCCTTGGCTCACCAAGCCCACCCTCGTTACCGAGCAGTCCAAAGCAGACCTTCGCAAATGCCTTACCATCGCTCCCCTTCACACCAAGGGACATCTTGAGGGTATTCAGGGCTGTGAAGAGGTTATGCCCAACGTGCCTCAGGTACTGGTTATCGACACCGCTTTCCATTCCACTATGCCCGCAAAGGCATATACCTATCCTATCGCATACGAAGTAGCAGAGAAATACAATATCCGCCGTTACGGCTTCCACGGCACTTCCCACAGATACGTTTCCGCTATCGCAAACGAATATCTGGGTAAGGAAGACAGCAAGATCGTCACCTGCCATATCGGCAACGGTTCTTCCATTTCCGCAGTAAGAGGCGGCAAGTGTATGGACACCAGCATGGGCTTCACTCCCCTTGACGGTATTATTATGGGCTCCCGTTGCGGCGCTATCGACCCCGCAATCGTTCCCTATATTATGGAAGCAGAGAATATTCCCGTTACCGAAATGGGCAACTGGATGAACAAAAAGTGCGGTCTGCTGGGCGTTTCCGGCGTTTCCTCCGATATGCGTAACCTCCGCAAGGCGCAGGCAGAGGGCAACGAGAGAGCTAATCTTGCATCCGATATCCTCGTATATGAAATAAAGAAGTTTATCGGCTCTTACGCAGCCGCTATGAACGGTCTGGACTGCCTCGTATTCACCGCAGGTATCGGCGAAAACGATGCGAGAGTAAGAAGTGAAGTTTGCGCAGATATGGAATTTCTGGGCGTAAAGATGGATGAGGACAAGAACCTTAACTACCGCGACCTTCCCGTTCCCGCAGACGTTTCCGCTCCCGACAGCAAGGTGAGAATTCTGGTTATCGCCACCAACGAAGAGCTGGTTATCGCCCGCGATACCGCAGACGTTGTTGCAGGACTTAATAAGTAATGATAGAAACTCTGGTTTTTGTTTTTGAGATCATCGGTACGGTGGCATTCGCCGTTTCCGGAGCCATAACCGGTCTTAAAAAGAAAATGGATATTTTCGGCGTGGTAATACTCGCCCTCGTAACCGCCGTTGGCGGCGGAGCGATACGGGATGTCGTTTTGGGCAACACACCGCCCATGACGTTCAGAAACCCCGTTTATGCCCTCGTCGCCATCGCCACGGGAATACTTACCTTTATTCCCGCCGTAAGAAGGCTTGCGGGTAAGAACCCCAAGGTTTTTGATATGTTTTTGCTTATTACCGATTCGGTGGGGCTGGGCATATTCACGGTAGTCGGCATACGCACCGCCATAACCGCAGGACAAGGTGAAAATATTTTTTTGCTTATGTTCGTAGGTGTGGTCACGGGCGTGGGCGGCGGACTGCTGAGAGATATGATGGCGGGCAACACGCCATACATATTTGTAAAGCATATATACGCTTCCGCTTCCCTGGCAGGGGCGGCAGTGTGCGTGGCGCTGTGGAAGCCCTTGGGCGCAACGGCGGCTATGACGATTTCCGCAGTGGTTGTAATAACCATACGCTTTCTGGCAGCAAGATTTAAATGGAGTCTGCCCAAGGCTGAATAAAATGAGAAATGAGTAATGCGACGCATCGCTTTGCGATGCTAAATGAGGAATTTCGGAAGATTTTTGTTCTGCGAACAAAAATCAACCATAATTTCTCATTCCTCATTCCTCATTAAAAAACTCCCGATTATATCGGGAGTTTCTTTGTTTGTCCTGCTTGCGTTTTTGGCACGTCTTACTTAAAGTTTTTAGGTATCTTGCTCATAGGTTTTTCGAGCAATACAACGATTATCGCGCAAATAACGCCGTTTGCGAGAACGTAGGGTGCGTTATAGACGATAGAATATATAAACGGCGAAGCGGTGGTGATACCGTAGACCGTTTCCGAAGCGGTGATGGCGTAAATGGTAATTCCGCTTACAAAGTGGATCAAAAAGCGCACGCCCGTGGCAACTGCGGTACCTGCGATACCTTTTTTAAGGAAGCCTGCAGTGCCGACAGCGGCGTATGCCAGAACGTAATCCAATAAAATTGAGGGTATTCCGTACCCGCCCGAGGACCACAGCAGGTATTTGAGCAAGCCGAAGATGGCACCCGTGGCGATACCCCATCCCCCGCCGCGGCGCAAGGCAAGGATAACCAGGGGAACCATAAGTATGTCTATTCCCCCGCCCTGAAGCCAGGCGAAGTCGATCTCCAGCGGGCAAAGTGCCAACGCCAACGCTACGGTTATACCGCATTCGCAAATTATCAAAAGTCTGTCTTTAAGTTTTTTGTTCATTGTTTTTTACGACGTGTACTTACTGTTTTTTAACGCAAAAACGGCTTGTCCTTTTTTATTAAGAACAAGCCGATAATTTTTTACCATTTCCAAACGCTTTTACACGTCTTCTCCCTTCCACAGCATTATCTGACAGGTTCATCGGGTATATTCTCAGCCGTATATATTATACAGCACCCCGTAAAATGATATTTAATTTTTAAAATTTGCCCGAAACTCTACTCCTACCTCAACGGTGTATTTATCCTTGTTCTGGGTTACACCGGGAACGTAAGGGGGCGTATCCTGATACACCACGGTAAAGGATATGGCGTACCCAACGGGGTTGCCGTCTTTATCAAAGGTGTATTCGCACACTATATCTTTAAATTCCGTTTCCTCCTCAACCACGCTTACAACACCGCAAACCTCGGGTAAAGCGGTGCCCAGCAGGGAATAAAGAAGAGAATTTTTGGAATTATCCTTAATATAGTGGCGGTACAGCGTACCTGCAAGGGTGGAGGAGGATTCGGCAGAGCTTATCTGCTCGGTATCGAACACGATGGGAGGAGCGTATATCAGAGAGGAACGCAGTTCCTCCCAGGAGGATTCCTCCTCTGCTCCGTCGGTCGTAAGCACGCCGTCCATCCAGCTTACCTGCATAACACCGATATTATCGCCCATAAGGGTTTCTTCTATCTCTCCCGTCATACACAGAGGGTCCTCGGTTATGGCAACGTCGCCGTCAGCAAGCAGGACACAGGTTTTTCCGCCAAGCTCAATTCTTAACGTAAAGCCATAGGCAACGTCGTTCATATCCTTAAACCCGTCCGTTACGGGTGTGATAAGCGTTTCGTCTACGCTGCAGGAGCACAAAACGAGAGAAAGTACTAAAATTATGGGTATAAGCGCCTTTCTCATTTTTATTCTCCCTTTAACAGCGATTCAAGAGTATCCAGCAGCTCGGACACCTCGTAGGTGAGGGTATAATATCCGCCTGCGCCGTCGATAGTATAATACGCCTTCGATGAGGTTACGCGGTAGAATACTATTTCGTCGGACTTGGTTTCGCTGACAAGATTTATCTTTAACATTTCACTGCCGGTTTCGTCGCCCTGCTGATATTCGCCCTCTCGGGAAACGTTGATAACCTTGATATAGAACTGTCTGAACGCATACATATCAATTTCTTTTCCGTTGCAGGTTGCGGACTGAGCGATACCCGCTTCATCCTTGCCGATAACGAAATTATAGCTTTCGCCGTCATAGGTAAACTTCATTTCGTCAACGTCATCAAGATACATATACAAAAGCGAAGAGCTTACGTAATCCAGCGGCTCCCAATCCATCCAGGGAGCGGTTTCAAGATAAACCTTTGCTATATAGGGGTTTACGAACTTGACTTCCTCGCCGTCGGAATCCAGAGTGGTGATCATAGAAGCGGCGTAACGGGAGCCGTCCTCCAAAGGATCGGAGAACAGAAGGTCCATTGTATACTGTCCGTATACGTAGTGGACAGTCAATGCAGGGTCGGTGCCCTCGCCGTCCTCGGTCTTGCCCAAGCCGTACTTGGCAAGGTCCATATCCTCGATACCGAACTCAACCACCTCGTCACCTACCAGAGTGCAGAGGGATATAAGATATTCAACGTACGCGGTAGTGTTTACGTATGCGTAATTGCGGTTTTCGGGGATAAATTCATCGGTAGTGATCATCCACAGACCGATAAACGCATCCGCAGGGTTGGCATCCAGAGTGTCTGCCATTACGCGGATCTCATCGGTTACCATCATTTTCTTGGTATCGTAGCCGTCGATATCCAGTCTTATGTACTGAACGGGCTTATCGCTCTTGAAATTGATGGTATGGATAACGTAGGTGCCGTCCTTTTGGTTTTTGATACTGTCGGGCAGCTCGGTCTGTACGGTGTTGAAGTTTCCGCCATCGGTATAAATAAGCACCTTAATGCTTTCGGGCAGGTATGCGCCCTTTGCCTCATCTCTTACCAAGGGAAGCTTTATGCTGTACTCCCCGTTTTCGGAAACGCGGTTAAGGGATATAGCGATCTGAATGGAGCCTCCGTCCTGGGAGCCGATGCCCACAAACGCATCCGACGAAGTCCAATCCGTATAAGGCGCGGGGGCGCGCTTAAGGTCGGAAAGGAGTGTTGCCACGTCTGCCGATTCGTTGGAAAGCACCAGATTGGAGGAAGCGGACATAGCGCGGCGCAGACGGATGGTAAGTGTCTGGTCCAGATCGCGGAAATACATAGACATTTTGTCTATGGAGTAAATGTCGTTGGTATCCGAAATGGAATATACCAGATTTGCGGTGAGGAAGGCTTCGCCTCCTGCGGCAAAGGTAGACTCAATGTCGGAATTAAGGAGCAGGTAAACGTGGGGCTTGCCCTCGTAACGGGCGTAATTATATGAGCCCGTGGAGTCCTTATCGCCTATGATAAGCACGTGAGTATCGCCGGTTTTGGTAACGACCGTGATCTTCGCGGTGGTTCCGTCCCCGTCAAGTCCGTACTGGGAGAAATCCTTGGGGTTTGAAAGTTTTCCTTCCGCACAGGTGTAGGTGGCGTTTACCACCAGATATGAGAACGCCTCTGCGTTGAGCTGGACGCCCTCCGCTCCCTCGATATAGAAGGTGGAAGAGGAGCTGCTCTCTCTGTAAACCTTAAAGGTAGTATTTTTGTTCTGAACGGTAATGGAAGTAAGGTCGCTTCTGGTAATGGAGGGGTACATAAAGGGCTTGCCCGTAGTGGTGACCATATCGCCGTCCGTATCGTAGCCCGACATTGCGCGGAGAGAAAGCTCGATCTTCTCTTCCCCGCAAAGAGAGAGGAAAGAGTTTACAAACATATTCTCGCCGTCAAAAGCGTATGCGGTGCCGTCCTCAAGGAAGCGGAAAAACTCTTCCTTTTCAAAGGAAACGTCGCTTCCGTTGGCGGTGACGGTGCAGAACTGACTGCCCGAACCGGTTTTAACCTTTATTTTTCCCTCTTCCCCAACGGAAAGAGCGAATTTGTATACCACGCTGCCAAGGGTATCGGCAAGCAGGGCGTCTTCATCATCCTTAAAGGAGATGGTACCGGAAATTTCCTCCAGAGCATCCTTGCCCTCGGCGGTGAGAAGGTAAAATTCGTCTACCTCCGTATCGGTAGCGGGCTCGTAAAGGAATATGAAATATCCTCCGATCAGCACGGCGGCGGCAACAAGCAGGGCGATGACGATAATTCCCGTCTGTGCCACGCTTGTTTTTCTTTTTTTGCCGTTTTCCGCCCCTGCGGATGCAAAGGTGGATTTTTCCGCGGTTATACCTTCATCATTTTCCTCTTCGGGAGTAAAGGTTTCCGCATCTGTATAAATTATTTCGTTGCGCTTCATTTACAGGTGTCTCCTCTTAATATAAACACCGACACCCAGCACCAGAATTATAAGGGGAGCTACGGCGATAACTATAACGGAAAGTGTCTTTGCTTCGCCCGTTTCAAGGGAAAGGGCGGTATCCGCAAATACTTTGTAATCTATATCGGGAGAAACACGCTCGGTCGCCATCATTCTTGCTGCCGCTTCGATAACCTCACGGTTGCCGTACTGGGCGGAAAGGCTTGCGTCGGACACGAACTCGGTACTTCCGCAGAGAGTTACGTACTGATATTTTGCGGCGTTGGTATCGTCATAATCCATAAGAGTTGATATGGTAAATATGGGGAACTGACCGGAAACGCCGTTTTTATCCGTTGCGGTACTGTAAGATGTAAAGGAGGTATCTATGGATGCGCCGTTTGCCGCCTTGCCGTTAACCAGCTTTACGGTATCGTCAAACACGGTCTTTATATCCGTATCGTCCGCAAAGGAGATGTGAAGCTGTGCGGCGATAGTACCCGTTTCACCTGCGGGCTGAGCAAGAATGTTGTTCTTGTTAAGCATAAGGGAATGGGTCTGGTCCGCAAGGATATTGTTGGGCTCATAATCCAAGCCCCAAACCTCGCTTAAATATTCACGGAGATTGGGAAGATCGGGAGTGGAAGCGTCCACAAACACCATAAGAGCGCGGTCGCCGCCAAGGAACTTGTTTATAATATCCGTTTCAGCGTCTGCGTTGGGGTTGTTTTTATCATAACCCGCCAGATCCTTCTGGGGATCGCAGATAACCATTATACGGGCGTTTTTGAATGCTTCTTCCAGCTCCTCGTCGGTAGCCTTGGCAAGGTCGATATACTGTGTGGCAAAGCCTGCGTCCTGGAACAGAGAAACCAAGGAGGAGGAAACGGTTTCGCCGTGTCCCTGAGTGAACAGAACGGAATAGGGCTCCTTGATAGAGCATTGTGTAATAGCGGAAACCATTCGGGATTCGCCGTTGAACGCATACAAGGATCCGTCGGATTCGGCTACCATAAAGAATGAATCAAAATTAAGAATACGGGTGTGATATTTACCCTCTACGATAATATTGCTTGCCGTAAGGGTAGTCTGGGTATAGTGCTTGATATCGTTTACGTATTTGGGATCGGTAGTTACGTCGAAATACGCAACCTTGATGTTATCGGGGAATTTTTCCGCAAAGGCGAGGACGGTTTCGTGTACCATACGGAAATAATTGTATCCGCTCTGCTCGTATTCCTCAAGTCTGTCGCGGGCGGTACAGAAGTGCACGGTGATCTCGAAATCATCGCCCAAGCCCTCAAGATATTCCACGGTTTCATCGCCGATAGAATAGAATTCCTCGGCTGTCATATCTATAGAAAAAATATGGGAAGCGTTAAGGGCGGTGATAATAAGGTTTATACCGATAATAAACGCCAGAGTTACGGCGGTGAAAACTACGGAAAGAGAGCCGTATCTGAACTTTTTGCTTTTTAAAAGCTCGGCAAGGGACATTTTCTTTTTGTTGTTTGCCATTGTTTTGTTACCTCCTTATGACCAGCGGCGCTTTTCGTATACGCGGACAGTGAGGAAAAGGAACACTGCGGTAAAGCTGATAAAGTATACTACCGCGCTGAGATCCAGTATGCCGGAGGACATGGTGGAGTATCTGTCTATAAAGGAGAACCACTTTATAACGGTACGCACCCACTCCACGGGGATGGAGTTTACGAGGACACCCAGCAAAAGAATTACGATAATGAGTCCCATAGAGCCGATCGCCGCGTTGAGCTGGCTCTCGGTAAGGGAGGAAATGAACACGCCCACAGCGATGAACGCCGCGCCGATAAGGAACAGCGTGAGCACGTTAAGGAATATATAAGACAAAGAAGGGTTGCCGTATATATAAAGTAAGTAGAAGTTAAAGGAGTTTACGCCCAGAACTGCGGCGAAAACGGTGAGTGCGGACAGATACTTTGCAATTACCATCGCGCCCAGAGAAATGGGGGCGGTAAGGAGGATCTGCTCGGACTTGGTGCGGCGGTCATCTGCAAAAAGCTTCATTGTAAGCAAGGGAATGAGTATTGCAAACACGAACAGCAGGCACAAAAAGTACATAGACATCATAGACGTGTCTGCCTGAAGCAGTACCGTTGCGGAGAACAGCGCGCCGGAAACCGCAAGGAACATTCCTGCGAAAACGTATCCGATAGGCGTGGTGAAATAGGAGCGAAGCTCACGACAATATATAGCCCACATTATTCTTCCCCTGCCTTTCTTACTCTTCTTACAGTCTTGCGGGATTCTTTTTCTTTTTTCTTTTCGGTAAGGCGGATAAAGATATCCTCAAGGTTAAGCTCCATTCCCTCAAGACCGATAAGATACCAGCCGTTTCTTGCGATAAGGGCGAACAGCGGCTTGCGGATGTCTATTTTATCCTCGGATTCGATAAGATAACTGGTGGAATCGGTGTCCCTCTTGCCCAGAACCTCGGCATATTTTACGCCGGGAAGGGCTTTTACCGCTTTGAGCACGTCATTTTCGGGTCCGACTATTTTTGCAACCAGCTTACGGGAGCCGTCAACGGCGTTAACAAGGTCCTGCGTGCGCTCGTTTGCCACGATCTCGCCCTTGTTGATAACCACGATACGGTCGCACACTGCCTGAACCTCGGGCAGGATGTGGGTGGAAAGGATAACCGTATGCTGTTTACCCAGAACACGGATAAGGTTACGTATTTCGATGATCTGCTTAGGGTCAAGACCTACGGTAGGTTCATCGAATATAAGCACCTTGGGGTTGCCGATAAGCGCCTGAGCGATACCCACACGCTGACGGTAGCCCTTGGAAAGGTTCTTTATTTTGCGGTTGAATACGTCGGTTATCTTTACGACCTCGCAAACCTCTTTAAGGTGTGCATCCTTGGGAAGCACGCACTTTTTAAGCTGATATACGAAGGAAAGGTATTCCTTTACCGTCATATCCACGTAAAGGGGAGGCTGCTCGGGAAGGAAGCCGATCTTTCTCTTTGCTTCCACGGGGTTTTCGAGTATGTCCACACCGTCGATACGGCAGGTGCCCGAGGAGGCGGAAAGATAGCCTGTAAGTATGTTGAGAGTGGTGGTCTTTCCTGCGCCGTTGGGGCCGAGGAAGCCCATTATCTCTCCTTCTTCCACGTTAAAGGTAACACCCTTAACCGCTTGCTTATCGCCGAAATTCTTGTAAACATCGATTATCTCGATCATGGGTTATTTCTCCTGTTTGTCTATACTGATACCCAGATCCAAAAGTGCCTGTGCAGGTACTTCGGCAGGGCAATCTGTCATAAGTTCGGATGCGTTGGATACCTTGGGGAACGCCACAACGTCACGCAAGGTGGGTGCGCCGATCATTTGCATTACCAATCTGTCCAGTCCCAGCGCCATACCGCCGTGAGGAGGTGCGCCGTACTTGAATGCATCAAGCAGATAACCGAACTTTTGCTGTGCTTCTTCATCGGAAAGTCCCAGCAGACGGAAAATGGTTGCCTGCAGAGCAGGGTCGGTTATACGGATAGAGCCTGAAGACAGCTCAATTCCGTTAAGCACAAGGTCATACGCCTTTGCGCGTACCGAACCTTTATCCGTTTCAAGATAAGGCAGGCATTCATCAAGAGGTGCGGTGAAGGGGTGGTGCATTGCCAGCCATTCGCCGGTTTCCGCATCCTTTTCGAAGAAGGGGAATTCCACTACCCACAGGAAGCAATATCCCTCTCTGGGAACGTTAAGTCTGTTTGCCGCCTCGACACGGAGCTGACCCAGCTGGGTAAGAACCGCATTATCGTTTGTATCTGCGATAATAAACGCCACGTCGCCGTCGGTGCAGTCAAGACGGGTGCAGATGCAGTTAAGCTCGTCCTCTGTCATAAACTTGCCAAAGGAGCAGGTGGTGTTTCCGCCCGCCTTCTTTATCCAAGCCAGACCCTTTGCGCCGCATCCTTTTGCGTACTCGGTGAGCTTGTCTATCTCTTTACGGGTAAGCTTTTCGGCATAACCCTTGCAGTTTATACCTCTTACACTGCCGCCTGCGGCAACTGCGGAGGTGAATACGGAGAAATCGCATCCCTTAACTATATCGGAAATATCAACGATCTCCATACCGAATCGCATATCGGGCTTATCGCTGCCGTAGCGGTTCATACATTCACGGTATGTGTAGCGGGGTATGGCGGGTACGTCAACACCGAGAGTTTCCTTAAACACGCGGCGGATGTAGCCTTCACCGATATTCAGCACGTCCTCCATCTGAACGAAGGACATTTCAAAGTCGATCTGGGTGAATTCGGGCTGTCTGTCAGCACGCAGGTCCTCATCGCGGAAGCAACGGGCGATCTGCATATATCTGTCGAATCCCGCAACCATGGAAAGCTGCTTGTAAAGCTGGGGGGACTGGGGCAAAGCGTAAAACGCGCCCTTTCTTATACGGCTGGGAACCAGATAGTCACGGGCTCCCTCGGGAGTGGAGCGAATGAGAATGGGGGTTTCTATTTCCACAAATCCGTTTTCATCGAAATAATCTCTGGTAACCTTGGCAACCTTGTGTCTGAACAGCAGATTTTGCATCAGATCGGGGCGGCGCAGGTCGAGATAACGGTGCTTTAAGCGCAGTTCTTCGTTTGCGCGGGAGTTTTCGGTAATTTCAAAGGGTGTTGTCTGGGATACGGAGAGAATTTTAAGTTCGTCTACCGCAATTTCGATATCTCCCGTGGGGATCTGGGGGTTTTTGGAGGAACGCTCCCTTACCACACCGGAAGCGCACAGCACGTATTCGCTTCTTACGCCGAAGGCTTTATCAAAAACAGCCTTTTCGGTGTTTTCGTCAAAAGCGAGCTGAACGATACCGCTTCTGTCGCGCAGGTCAATAAAGATGAGCGAGCCAAGGTCACGCTGTCTTTGACACCAGCCCATTACGCAGGCGCGCTCGCCTACGTTTTCTATAGTAAACTCACCGCAATAGTGAGTTCTTTTTGAATTTCCAAGTAATTCTGCCATAGTTTGCCTCTCGATAATTTGAAGTATTGTAGAGAATGAGGAATGAGGAATGAGGAATGATGAATGAGAAATGATGAATGACCCACCCCAAAAACGCATAGCGTTTTTGGGGAACCCCGGGATGGTTGATTTTTGTTCTACGAACAAAAATCTTCCGAAATTCCTCATTTAGCGGCGCGTTCGCGGCGCGTCGCATTCCTCATTCCTCATTTATTTTATTGCGTTAGCAATATCTGCCGCCGACAGTGCGACCTCGTATCGCGCTCCGTCTTGCATATTCTTAACCGTAACTACGCCCGTTTCCGCTTCGTTTCCGCCGATAACGGCTGTAAAGCGGGCGTGAATTTTATCCGCATATTTCATTTGCGCCTTTATACTGCGGGAGCAAAGGTCGGTTTCCGCCTTAATGCCCATAGCGCGGAGCTGCTGGCAAAGGGTGAACACCTTTGTATACACCTCTTTGTCTGCGGGAGCGAGGTAAATATCGGGCGCGGTATCCACGCTCTTTAACAAATTCTCCGTTTCCAGGCAAGCGATAAGACGGGTAATACCCATACCGAATCCCACGCCTGACATTTGCGGTCCCCCAAGCTGGGAAACCAGACCATCGTATCTGCCGCCGCCGCAAACCGTGGACTGGGCGCCGATACGCTCATCTATAAACTCAAACACCGTGCCGGTGTAATAATCCAATCCTCTTACGATACCCGAATCTATAACGTAGGGAATTCCCGATGCATCCAGGATATCCGTAAGGGCTTTAAGATGCTGTTCGCAATCCTCGCAAAGGTGCTGTGTGGTCTTGGGTGCGCCGGATGCTATCCCCGAGCAAACGGGGGACTTGCAGTCCAGCACGCGAAGGGGGTTCTTGCCAAGTCTTTCAAGGCAAGTGGGACAAAGACTACCCGTATAACCGCCAAGATATTCAACAAGTGCCTCTCTGTATTTGGGGCGGCAGCCCATACAGCCCACGGAATTTATGTGAAGCACCACATTATTAAGCCCCAATTCCTTGAACACGCTGTATGCAAGGGAGATAACCGTTGCATCTGCCGCAGGGGATTCCGAGCCGAACAGCTCTGTTCCGAACTGGAAAAACTCTCTGGACCTGCCTGCCTGGGGCTTTTCATAGCGGAAGAAATTGGTGAGATAATACAGCTTCAAAGGCATTGCGCCTGCATAAAGGCCGTTTTCCAGCATACTGCGGACAACACACGCCGTTCCCTCGGGACGGAGGGAAAGACTGCGGTCGTCCCTATCCTTAAAGGTATACATTTCCTTTTGAACCACATCGGTAGTATCGCCCACACCGCGGGAGAAAAGCTCGGTTGCTTCAAAGGTGGGGAAGCGTATTTCCCCAAAGCCGTATTCCAGACACTTTTTGCGTATTACTTTTTCAATATACTGCCAAGCGGCAGTCTGCTCGGGAAGAATATCCAACGTTCCGCGAGGCTTTTTTATTTGTTCCATAGTAATTTACTCCGTAAATTAATGAGAAATGATAAATGATAAATGATGAATGATGGAAACCTTTTTTCGCGTTTTTGCGCGAAAAAAGCTACCGAAATTTCTCATTCCTCATTCCTCATTCCTCATTTTCTCTGAATTTCTCTCCAGTCAAGATCTCCTCTGCCGAGGGCGAGGATAAGCGCTTCCGCCGTTGCGATGTTGGTGGCAACGGGGATATTATGGCTATCGCACAGACGGATGACCTGAAGGGTATTATCTACGTACTCGGTATCCGAATTGGGATCCCGCAAGAAGATAACCAGATCTATCTCGTTATACGCGATACGGGCGGCGATCTGCTCTGCTCCGCCGTGAGCGCCCGCAAGCATACGGGTAACCTTAAGTCCCGTAGCCTCGCTTATATATTTTCCTGTCGTAGCTGTTGCACAAAGATTATGCTTGGCAAGCACTCCGCAATAAGCTATGCAGAATTCGGTGATAAGCTCTTTTTTCTTATCGTTGGCGATAATTGCTATTTCCATAATAATGATCGTCCTTTCTTGCCTTATTTTATTTAAGATAAAATTTTCTTCTTAAGGTGCGGTAAACTCCCTTGAACAAGGGAACCTCGTTTCCGCACAGACGGTAGGCGATGTTGACCGCCGCCGCCTCAAAGGGATACGCCTTGCCCTTGGGGTTGCAAAAGGCGATTCCGCCCTTTTCCGCTTCCAAAGCCACGTTTTTATCCCAGGGAACGATTCCCAGCAGGGGAACTGCGGAATGAAGGATAATATACGCAGGGTCGGGCAGTAAGCCTTTTTCCGCTTCTTTTTTGCGGAACATATTTATTACGAGATACTGCTCCTTTAATCCTTCCTTTGCCAGAAGAGAAGCCGTTTTCTCCGCCGCGCGGACTGCCGTGGACTGGTGGGCTGTAACGATGACCGCCGTATCCGCGCAGGAAGCGAGGAGAGAATAATACGGCGAATATTCCGCCGAGGAATCTATGAGCACGTAATCGTATATGCTTTTGAGATATGTAAACAGTGCGTGGGTGCGCTCGGGGTCCAGCCGGGATCCGTCATAGGTCTGGGGCGCGGGAATGAAATCGGGAAAGCCTTTTCTTTCTGCTTTGATAATGGCTTTTTCCACCGGACAAGCGCCGACAATAACGTCCTTTATGTCAAAAAGCGAGGCGCTCTCGCAGCCCAGAAGGATATCCATACTGCGCATACCCAAGTCCCCGTCCGCAACGAGAACCTTTTTGCCCAGACTTGTTAATGCACCCGCAAGATTGGCGGAAACAAAGCTTTTTCCCACGCCGCCTTTAAAGGAAGTAACAAAAACACATCTGCCCAAAACCAAACGCCTCCTTCCGCATTTTAAACATAAACCTATAGATATAATATTATATTACACTCACCGCGATTTGTCAACGAAAATAAGTGTGAATTAATTTTGAATATGTAAGAAAAATGTTGACTTATGTTAAAAAATTAATATAATTATAATGACGGTATATAAAAATCTTTTTTTCAAAAAGGCGTGTAATATGTACAGAGAAAAAACCATATTGCTGGACGAGCAGGCGCTGGACCGCTCTCTTACCCGTATAAGCCACGAGATTGCGGAGAAAAACGAGGACATCTCATCTCTGTGTCTTGTGGGTATCCGCAGCAGAGGACTTCCCCTTGCAACCCGCATTGCCGAGAAAATAAAAAATTCATACGGAGTAGCCGTTCCCGTGGATGAGCTGGACGTGTCCCCTTTCCGCGACGATACGGGCGCACCTTATTCCCACGGCACCTCCACCCTCAACGTTCCCGTAGAGGGAAAGACGGTTATTCTGGTGGATGACGTTTTGTATACCGGCAGAACGGTGCGCGCCGCTATAGAAGCGGTTATGCACTCCGGCAGACCTGCCGCCATACGGCTTGCCGCACTTATTGACCGCGGCCACAGAGAATTGCCTATACGTGCGGATTACGTGGGTAAAAACGTACCCACCTCCCGCAAGGAAAAAATCGCCGTAAGAGTTAAAGAATTGGACGGAAAAACAGAAGTAGCGATTTTGGAGCCCGCAGGGCTGGAATGAGAAATGAGAAATGAGGAATGAGGAATGAGAAATGCTGGAAACCTTTTTTCGCATCCTTATGCGAAAAAAGCTACCAAAATTCCTCATTTAGCGATGCTTTGCATCGCGTCGCATTCATCATTCATCATTAAAAAAGGAGAACCTATATGTCATCTCTCGCAAAAATTACTGTAATCTTACCTTCTCTCAATCCCGATGAAAAATTAAAAAAGACGGTAGACGGGCTTATTGAAGTCGGTTTTACCGATATAGTCATTATTAATGA
Source organism: uncultured Oscillospiraceae bacterium (assembly GCA_964485815.1). Lineage (GTDB taxonomy): Bacteria > Bacillota > Clostridia > Oscillospirales > CAG-382 > SFLA01. Next base: position 11,908 of record CAZAJX010000003.1, on the reverse strand, counting down.
CGGAAGCAAAGCCGAATGTGAAGAAAAATTCCCCGATCCCGAGGAATACCCCTGCTGTACGGTACTTAACCACTGGATAAACCGCGGCAAGGGCGCGGGACTTAAGACCGCCTTTGCATACGTTAAAAAAACACGCCCCGAATGTCTTGGCGTGGTAACCGTGGACGGGGACGGACAGCACCGCCCCGATGACGTGCGCGCCTGCGCTATGCGTATGCTGGAAGAGGACAAGGTCATTCTTGGTGTGCGCAACTTCAACCTGCCGGGAATTCCCGCAAGAAGCGTTTTCGGCAACAAGATGACCTCGTTCGTGTTCAAATTCCTTTGCGGAATGAAGATAACCGATACCCAGACAGGTCTGCGCGCCATTCCCATAGAGCATCTTGATGCCCTTATGTCCGTAAAGGGCGAACGGTTTGAATACGAAACCAATATGCTTCTGGCATTCAAGGATTACGATATTCCTTACGGGGAAAATTCCATACACACGGTATACATAGAAGAAAACAAGACCAGCCACTTTAATCCCTTACGGGATTCTGTCCGCATATACAAGCAGATATTCGGCTATGCGTTCTCTTCTCTTTCCGCCACAGCTATAGACTTGGGCGCGTTTGCGCTGTTTTTCTGGCTGATGTTCCCCAAGGGAATAGAAAACAAGGAGCTGTGCACCGCAGTCTGCTCCGTTATGGCGAGAGTTATTTCCTCGCTTTGCAATTATTTCGTTAACTTCAGGTTTGTGTTTGCCAAAAAGAAGGGCGCAAAGCACACCCTGTTAAAATATTATCTGTTGGCTATAGGGGTTATGATCATATCCAGCCTTTCCACGGCGGGAATGACTATGCTGCTGCCCGAGGGCGCGGCTACGGGACTCATAACTGTAGTAAAAGCGGGAATAGACACACTGCTGTTTTTACTTACATTCACCCTGCAGCGCGAATGGGTATTCGGAGGAAAAAAGAAAAAATGATTAAACGTGCAAAACAAAAGAAAGAGCGCTCCAAGGGCATGAAGACCTTCCTGCTCGTGGTAAAGCGCACCCTTATAACCCTGCTTGTAGTACTGCTTTTCCTTGTGGGAAGCGTTTACGCGCTGGGACTCACCCTCGCCAACGGACCCAGCCCCTCTTTGAGAGATATGCTGGTGCTTTCCGCAAAGCAGGCGTCCGCAACCAAATGGCTGCCCGGTCTGTTTCTGGATGACGAAACCATTGAGCAGATAATGGCAAACAGCGAAAAGGTTACGGTAACCGAGATCGACGCAGAAAGCTTTAAGCCCAAGCCTCCCGAAGGCACCGACGTAAGCGACGGCGAGGAATACGATGAATGGGCAGATTATCCCGAAGGAGTGCGGCTTGAATTTTTGCAGGGCTCTACCTACCGCGCTTATCTTACCGTGGTAAAGGACCCCTCCCGCGTGTTTGTGGGCGTGTGCGATAATATCGGATATGCCGCACAAGGTATGACAATATTCCAGATGGCGAAAAAATACGATGCCCACGTTATTATCAACGCAGGCGAATTCCCCGATAACGGCTCCAGCCCCGGAAACGTGCCCATGGGAATTACATATACTCAAGGCGAATGCGTTTGGGACGATAAGGCGTACCGCACCTTTATCGGTATTGACGAAAACAACTGCCTGGTTGTTAAAGAAGGCATGACCAAGGAAGAAGCAGAGGCTTTGAACATACGCGACGGTGTATGCTTCCAGAACGGAAACGTGCTTATAACCAACGAAAACGGCAAGGTTCAGCTTCACTACAGCGAAGGCAACGTGGGCGCAGCCCAGAGAACCGCTATAGGTCAGCGTGCTGACGGAACCATTCTTTTGGTGGTAACCGACGGACGCAGTGCCGCAAGTATCGGCGCATCCAGAAACGATATTATCGATCTTCTTGTTTCCCAAGGCGCTGTTGTAGCAGGTATGCTGGACGGCGGTACTTCCTCTCTTATGTATTTCGATAACTACATTTCCCGTTATCATATAGACGAATCTACCCTTGACCAATATCAGCTTCAGGGTATAGTAAACAAATATAAGGCGTTCATACCGCCCAGAACAATGCCCACATACTTTGTGGTAGCAAAGCAGGAGGGATAATAAAAAATGGCAAAAGTAAAGAAATTTCCATATTTTTATACCGTCCTCGCCCTGCTGGTATTGGTAGGCGTATGCTGTGTGGCGTACGGACTGGGACTGCTTAAAAGCTGGATGGCGGATTACGAAGCCACCCGTCCCAAATACGTTGCGGAAAACGTGTTTGAAACCTATTTTGAAGACCTGGACGTGGGCGCGCTTATTGAAACCAAGCCCTTTGCCGTGTCCCCCGCGGAAACGGAAGCGGACCTTATTAAATACGTTACCGATCAGATCGGAAGCGGCGAGATAAAATACGCCGAAGCGGCAAGCGGATCCATTACCGGCGACGTGCTTAAATACGTGGTAAGCGCAGGGGATTACAAGTTCGGTCAGTTTACCGTGGTGGATTCCGGTGAAAAGACGGAATACGGCAACTCTATTTACGTTATGGGAGAATACGAGTTCTTCTACAAGGTAGACACGGTTTCCGTAAAGATCGTCGCTCCCTCGGACGCTACCGTTAAGGTAAACGGATACACTCTTGACCAAAGCTACGTTACGGGCACCGAGGACACGGAGTCCTGCGCCCATATGCCCGACCGAATCTTCCACAGCGGATATCACACACAGGGTATAAAAATATCCACCTACGTTATTGACGGTCTGATCTATAAAACCGACGATATCACCGTAACGGACAAGGACGGAAAGATGTGCAAGGTGGAAAAGGACGAAAACGGCGTATTTACCGCACAGCTTAATTACAGCGAAGAGCTGAAGGAGCTTCATTCCGAAAAAGCGCTGGCGTTTGCCGAAAACTATGCAAAGTTTGCTCAGGCGTGCGGCGAATTTGGCAGTGTGAGCCCTTATATCGACGCAAAGAGCGAGCTTTATGAAAAAATAAGAACTTTGGAAAACTATTTCGTTCACGCTCACAATATGTGCGAATTTTTGGACGAACAGACCTTTGAGTTTTACGAATACGCCGACGGCGTGTTCTCCTGCAGAGTAAAGTTTACCTGGCACGCTGTAAGAAACAACGCCAGAGAGCAGTATGAATATATCGATCTTTCCTTGTATTTCCACCTCGTCAATGGAGAATATAAGATATATGATATGCTTACTCACAGCGATTTTAGTATACCTGAAGAATAAAAAAATACCGCCTTTTCGGCGGTATTTTTTAATGATAAATGAGGAATGCGACGCTCTTGCAAGCAAGAGCTAAATGAGGAATTTCGGTGGCTTTTCACGCAAAGCGTGAAAAAGGTTTCCATCCCGGGGTTCCCCGAAAACGCTATGCGTTTTTGGGGTGGGTCATTCATCATTTCTCATTCCTCGTTCCTCATTCAAAAAAACCGTGATATAATCACGGGTTTTTTATCATTGTTCTTGCTGCGTTTATTATTTCCTCGCCCGGATCTATACCACCCATTATTCTTGCGACCTCTTTTACGCGGCTTTCGCCGTGAAGGGGGCGGACGTGGGTTTCGGTCCTGCCGAAGGATGCGCTTTTTGAAATGAGCAGGTGATTTTTTGCCAAAGCGGCGATCTGTGCGGAGTGGGTTACGCAGATTACCTGCTTATCCGTTCCCGCCAAAGCCTGCAGCCGCATACCGATACGTGTACTGGTGGCGCCGGAAATACCGGTATCCACCTCGTCGAATATCATTGTGCTTATATTCTCTGCCTTTGCAAGGACACTCTTTACCGCCAGCATTATACGGGCACATTCACCGCCCGATGCGATCTTTGCCACGGGACGGGGCTCTTCACCCGCATTGGCGGATATTAAAAACCTTGCCTTTTCCGTACCCCAAGGGGAAAGGGGCGTTTTTTCAAACTCGGTTACAAAGGTAACACCCGGCATATCCAGAGAAGAAAGGATATCCTTTATCTGCTTTTCCATTTCCTTTGCGGCGCGGGCACGGGTGGAATACAGCTTTTCGCCAAGGACGGACGCTTCTTTTTCCGCATCTGCCAGCTCTTTTTCTATATCTTCCTTGCGGAAGACGCTGTTTTCTATGGAATTTAATTCATTTTCCGTTTCCTCCAGCAGGGATATAAGTCCCGCTTCGTCGGTACGGTACTTGCGGCACAGAGAGGAAATGAGAGAAAGACGGGTTTCTATATTATCCAGAGCGGACTGAGGGTCGCCGTCGGGATCGTCGGTATAGGCGGTGACGGTATCTGCAATATCCTCAAGCTCCAGCCGCACGCTTTCAAGACGGGCGGAAAGCTCCTTCGCTTCGGAAACGTAATCCGAAAGGGTGTTCAGCGCACTCTCCGCCTCCGCGATAAGGGAAGCGGCGGATTCGTCCTTTTCATACAATGCGTAATATGCGCTCCTTGCGGAAACCACGATCTTCTCGCGGTTTATGAGCATACTTCTCTTTGCGGTAAGTTCTTCCTCTTCCCCCGCTTTTATCTTTGCGCGGCGAAGCTCCTTAAGACGGTAGGAAAGAAAATCCTTTTTTTCCTCCGTATCGTTCATACTTTCTTCCAGGGCTTGCTTTTCCTTGCGCAGGGCGGTGTATGCGCGGTAGGCTGCCGAATATTCTTCCTTTTCCGCCTTGTTATCCGCATACATATCCAGCAGATCGGGATGAATACTCTCGTCCGCAAGACGGGTGGTGTCCTGCTGACCGTGTATATCCAGAAGATGCGCCGCTACGGCACGAAGCCTGCCCACGGGCACGACTCTGCCGTTTATACGGGAAACGCTTCTGCCGTCTGCCGAAATGCGGCGGGTGAGGAACAGATTTCCCTCTTCATCGGGAAACACGTCCTCTTTTTCCAATTCACGCAAGGCTTCATCGGAAAGCATACCGAAAACACCCTCCACCTCGGCGCTGTCCTCACCGGTGCGGATAATACTTTTATCGCTCCGTGCGCCGCAAAGCAGGGCTATTGAATCTATGATAATACTTTTACCTGCGCCCGTTTCGCCCGTAAAGACGGTAAGCCCCTCGGAAAGGTCAAGATCCAGCTCTTTTATGAGGGCAACGGAGCGAATATGTAATGAAAAAAGCATATCCCTTTATATCAGACCGCGCCGATCTGCTCCTTAAGCTTTACGCAGATGCGGTGGGCATCTTCCTCGTTCCTTGTTATTAAAACTATGGTATCGTCGCCCGCAATAGAGCCGAGAATACCCTCGAAATTCATAGCGTCGATAGTGATGCAGGCGGCGGATGCCATTGCCATATATGTGCGGAGCACTACCAGATTCATCGCCTGATCCACGCTCTTTACGGTATCCGCAAGTATTTTTGCAAACTTTGTTGCGATATGCTCGGATGTGGGCAGGGTTGCGGAAACGTAGCGGTAGCCGCCCTTTCCGTTGGAGGTCTTTACTATTTTCAATTCACGGATATCTCTCGATACGGTAGCCTGAGTACATTCAAATCCGCTGGCGCGAAGCAACAGCAACAGTTCCTCCTGTGTATCCACATCACGGGTTTTGATAAGCTCCATTATTTTTGTCTGTCTTTTTATCTTCATTTACGCCGCTTCCTTTCAAACGTTGAATTTTTTATGGACAACCGAATAGAAATTTCGGTTCTTTATACGGGCTATTTTGGTGTGCCGCTCACTCTTGCGGATGACCGCGTAATCGCCCGGGCAAAACTCCACGGGGGGCGCGGAATCCACGGTAATGCAGGCGCTTTCACCGCCGCGCACCTCTGCCGCCACCATAAGCATACTGTCAGAGGGGAAAACTATCGCTCTCGTAGATGCGGTGGGATGGGGGCAAACGGGGGTAACGGTAATGGATTCAAGGCTGGGATGTATTATGGGTCCGCCTGCGGAAAGGGAATACGCCGTGCTTCCCGTGGGGGTGGAAAAGATGAGTCCGTCCGCCGAGTAATCGGAAACGTGGACTCCGTCGGAATAAAGGTGGATATCCGCTATACGGGGAGATGCTCCGCGGGAGAACAGCACCTCGTTAAGCACTAAAAACTCCTCCTGCCTGCCGTCCTTTCTGTGAAGTGTAACGGCAAGGAGCATAAGCTTATCCACGGAATAATCGTCGGTCTTTAATTTTTGCAAAAGATGGGTTTCATCGGATTCTATATCGTTCAAATATCCCAGCGTGCCGCAGTTTATTCCCACTATGGGAATATCTGCCCTTGCGGCGATGGATGCGGCGCGAAGCACCGTGCCGTCCCCGCCTATGGAGATTATAGCTTCGGGATTTTTATCTGTAACTGTCATACCGTATTCCGTCAAAGCATCGGTAACCTTCATAGCGGTATACTGGGCTTCGGGCTTTAAGGTATTCACAAGGAGCTGAACTCGTTTCATTTAAACACTCCTTTCAAAAAGTGCCAGGTATTCGGTGTTTCCGTCCCCTCCCGCAATAGGAGATGGCGCGGTCTTTAACAGAATAAACCCGTTTTCGGCGGCGGCTTTCTTTATTTTTTCAAACACCGCTTCCTTTATCTTGCCGTTTTTATCCTTTACAATTCCCCCTTTGCCGATATTCTCTCTCCCCGCCTCAAACTGAGGCTTTACAAGGGAGATAAAATACCCCTTTTTAAGTACCCTCGCCACTGCGGGGTAAATAAGTGTCTGGGAAATAAAGGAAAGATCTGTGGTAACGATATCGGGTAAAAAAGGCAGATCCTCGGGGTAAATATCCCGCGCGTTGGTGCTTTCCATAACGTAAACGCGCCCGTCCTCACGCAAGCGGGTATCAAGCTGATCCCTGCCCACGTCAAGAGCGATAACACGCTTTACCCCTCTTTGCAAAAGGCAATCCGTAAATCCGCCCGTAGATGCGCCAAGGTCAAGTGCGCTTAAACCGCACACGTCGATACCGAAAATATCCAAAGCGGCTTCCAATTTTCTGCCTGCGCGGGAAACGAATTTGTCCGTATCTTCTACACGGATATCCTCATTCCCCGTAACCTCCGTCCCCGCCTTTTTAACGGGAACGCCGTTTACAAAAACCCTGCCGGAATCAATATATTCTTTGGCTTTACTGCGGCTGGGGGCTAACCCCTTTTCCGCCAGATACAGGTCTATTCGCATAATTTCTGCGCAAGGGATGTGGAATCTATCCCCGCAAGGGCACGGAGAGTCGCCGTGTCGCCGTGGGGCAAAAAGTCCTCGGCACCGCAAACCGTAACACGGGCGCGGAGCTGTTTCTGCGCACACATAGCGGCGATGCTCTCGCCGATACCGCCCTTTTTCATACCCTCCTCCGCCGTTACGATAACACGGGCGTTTTTAATAAGGTGGGTAATATCCGGCAGAGGCTTTACCCGTATAAGACGGATAAGGCGCACGTTGGTTCCGTTGGCGTGGGCGATCTCGCAAGCGCGGTAAGCCTCCGCCGTTTCGCTGCCCGTGGTAATAAGCACGGTGTATATAAATTCACTCTGACCGAAATCGGTTACGGCGTAATCTATATCGGACATAGACTGTCCTTCGGGCACGTTTCCTCTGGGATAACGGACTACCGAAGGAGTATCAAGATCCAAAGCCCGCTTTAAGCACACTTTTAATTCGGTTTCGGTATAAGGGGACCACACGGTAATACCCGGTATGGAATTGAGATACGCCATATCGAACATACCGTGGTGGGTAGGTCCGTCCGAGCCGACGATTCCCGCTCTGTCAAGGGCGATGACGACGGGCAGCTTTTGCAAAGCCACGTCGTGTATAAGCTGATCGTATGCCCTTTGTGAAAAGGTGGAGTACACCGCGAACACGGGCTTCATTCCCCCTGCCGCCAGACCTGCGGAAAAGGTCATTGCGTGCTCTTCCGCTATGCCAACGTCAAAAAATCTATCGGGAAACGCCTTTGCAAAGGGGGCAAGTCCCGTTCCGTATTCCATTGCGGCGGTTACGGCGCAGATGCGCTTGTCCATCACCGCAAGGCGGGTGAGAGTATCTCCGAATACGACCGAATAGCTTTTTCCGCTTTCCTTTACTTCGCCGCTCTCTCTGTCAAACCCCGAAACGCCGTGGAAAAATGCGGGGTTTTTCTCCGCCGGGGCGTAGCCGTTGCCCTTCTTGGTGCAAACGTGTACCACCGAGCATTTTCCGTCCGCCTTGGCTTCCTTAAGCACGTCCTCCATAGCGGAGATATTATGCCCGTCAAGAGGACCGAAGTAGTGCATTCCCATCTGCTCGAAAAGATTTTCGTGTACCAGATGGCGCTTTGCCCAGTTTTTAAAGCCGGAAGCTATGTCAACCAAGCCCTTGCCGATGCCGGGCACAGCCATAAACACCTTCTGAACGAACCGCTTGAAGGAAAAATACTTTTTGCTTACGCGGATGCGGGAAAGAAGCTTTGAGGTCGCTCCCACGTTGGGAGAAATGGACATACCGTTATCGTTTAAGATTATTACTAAATTATCATAGGAAGCGCAGTTGTTAAGGGCTTCGTAAGCCATACCGCCCGTAAGCGCCCCGTCCCCGATCACCGCCACGGTGATATTTTTTCTTCCCGCGATCTTATCCGCCGCCGCAAAGCCTGCCGCCGCGGAAACAGAGGTAGAGGAATGGCCGGAACCAAAGGGGTCCGCCTTGCTCTCCGTCCGTTTCTGGAAGCCGGAAAGCCCTCCGTATTTGCGGAGGGTGTGCATATAGGCGCGCCTGCCCGTAAGCATTTTGTGAACGTAGCTTTGGTGGCTTACGTCAAAAATAATTCTGTCCTCGGGGCAATCGAACACGCGGTGAAGGGCAATAGTAAGCTCCACCACGCCCAGATTGGACGCCAGATGACCGCCGTTTGCGGCGGTTACGTTTATAAGCTCAGAACGAATTTCCGCCGCAAGTATCTTTAATTGTTCGGGCGGAAGCTTTTTTATATCCGCCGGGGTGGAAACCGTTTCTAAAATCATACTTTTTTACTTTTTCTTTCCTTGTTTTTTTGAAAAAACGCTAAGCACCTTTGCGGTCAAAAGGGTTATTTCCCTGCTTTTTCCCATTCCCACACGCTTGCCCAGAGCTTTTCCCCCAACGGTGATGGAGGAAACGAGCGCCGTAAGGGATAGGGTGAGCCAGAATGCCAACTCGCTTTCAAGCCCCGAAAACAGCACCACGGCAATAGTCGCCGCGGATGCGCCGGAAACGACACCGCAAATATCGCCTACTATATCGTTGCAAAAAGAGGATACCTTTTCCGCGTTGGCGATAAGCCACACAGCCCGCTTACCTACGGGGTCCTTCTTCGCCGCCATTGCGTTGAACGCGGAAATGTCCGCCGTGGTGACCGCAAGACCGATCATATCGAAGATAATACCCAGTAAAATAAATATAAGCAGCACCGCCAGTGCTGCCCAAACGGGGAGATCCTCCAGCGCCTCGCCGGACAGCAGGGACAGCAGGGCAGTCATAACGAAGCTGAATATAAATGCAAAGGTGATCCATATGCGCCGCGCACGGCGTTTGGAGCGTTCTTTATCTGTTTTCATTGTTTATCCTAAAAATTTCAGTAATTGTTTTTGATATGTAATGTCTGTAATAAATGAGGAACGAGAAACGAGGAATGAGGAATTATGGTTGATTTTTGCGTGACGCAAAAAACCGTAATAATTGTTTTTGATATGTAACGTCTGTAGTTCTCAAATTCTGAAGGGCGCAGGGCAGTTGGATGCAGAAGCCTTTTTCGCGAGTGGGGAGCTGTAGTAATCTACTGCCTCCCGAGCGAAAACGGCTACAAAAACGCAAATAAAATAAAATTTTGAAGACGATTTTCGTCGAAAAAATTTTTACCTATTTTCTGTGATTAAAGCGGCAGGAGCAAGCCCCTGCCCTACATTGTGGGGAATAGCATAACAGAAACATTTAAGTTAATTTTGCGTTTTTGGGTCTGCGCCGAATGAACGCGCTCCCGACGAATTTTTATTCTTCGATCCATCTGTTTGGATTATTTTCTATATAATTTATTGCTCCGATCATATCGTTTTCATCCCGTATAACGTGATCGTGAAAACGGGATTGCCATATATTTTCACCGTATTCTTTGTTGCAAAACCGTTTGAACGTAGAAACAAATTTTGAAACAGTAGAATTTGCACCGTTGTTATCGGTATGATTTTCACCCGTAGGGACAGGCGTCCGATTCGGGGTCCCTGCAAATGCATTTGCATTTGCGGGGTGAATCTTCGACTGTCCGTTTCCGTTATCGGGTATCTGCAATAATAAATGTATGTGATTCGGCATAATCACGTATTTTATTACGTTAATGTTTTTATAAAAATCGTTTAATTGGTTTATATATTTATCCGCAATTTTTCCGTAGTATGTTAATTCAATATGCGGACGGTCGGGGACGCCCGTCCCTACGGCTTGCGGCTTACCGACGGTTATTTTCGATAATATCTGTTTCATATCTCTTGTACAGATAGTTATCATATATTCGCCGGGGTGGCTGTAGTCTTGTTTATCCCAGCGGATGTTTTTACGCTCGGGGAGGGGTTGATGATTATTCATTTTTTGTTTTTTCTGTTTTTTTAAATTCCGTAACAAAACAAATAACGTAATATGAAATAAGCATTATAAAGAAAAACAAAATAATATCAAATACGGCAACGACCGTTATATCCACCGTTTCGTGTATTATATAAAACAATCCGCTTCCGTTTCTGGAGCCGTGTTTTCCGCCGGATAAAACAAATACGATAGCCAAAAACACCACTAAAAAAATAACAGGCAAGTTTTTGTGTTTTTTTGATATCTGAACAACAAACGGAATAGTCCATCTTGCGGCAAAATGAGAAAAGATTCCCACGATATTAAGCAATACCAGCCAGACGACCTGCCAATAATGCGGCAGTTCCGAAATCAGTTTTTCTCTCGGCTCAAGCAGACCTATTGTAAAAACCGCAAAAACAAAGGATGCCGCCAATCCAAACAGGGTATATTTTAAGATGTTTTTGATCATATTTGCCACCGTTTTTAATGAGGAATGCGGAACGAGAAACTATGGCTATTTGATGTTTTCGGGGTCCCCGAAAAAGCGTTTTTTCGTGATATGTTTCGTCTGTTACGGGCGTTTCGTGAAACGCCTCTACTTGCCAAAAAACCTTTTTTGGGGTGAATATTAATGGCGACACGGTACGTAGACCTTGCGGCTTACGGTCAAGTAGGATTTCCCCACGGTCTCCTTCTCGTCGCCGATGAAGGGGTTCCCCATTAAAGACCGAGGCGGAGCGTTTCCGGTTCCGCGACTTGATTGCCTATGAGTCCGCACTGTAATCCGCACCGTGCCCATGCGTGTTTATCTGCCACGATAACAGTCTAGGCGTTTTCCGCCATAGCGCAAAAACGTTTTCTTATCTTCTTTTGCAGACATGATTTCAAACGCGATTTATTCGAGGTTCGGTAGCTAATCTCACCCCGACATGAACGTTATCCGCCATGACCCACTCAAAGCCGGCTACATCTATCCACAGCATCTGTAATGGTCGTACCGCGTGATAGGTCTAATCTTAATCACGTAGCCCCCTTTTCCTAAGTATAGGTCCGCCACGTAGAAAAAGCCTCAAAGGAAAGTGGGGTAGCCGCCCCATGCCGTTGGGGTGCGCCCACAGTCCACTCTCCCAGCATCCACCCTGAACTGGGCGTACAAAGCAAACACCAGGAGCTTCATCGATTTGCCGTTTGACGTATTTTTAGGCACGCCTTCAAAAACGCCGCGCTAACTAGAATACTGCGCCATCGCGTATTCATTATAGCACATTTTTGCATAAATTCAAGGGGTTTTTCGGTTTTTATACACTATTTATTCAATATATGCAAAAACTCTCCCCGCGTTAGACGGGTGCTCGTAAGACAGTAATTCTAAAAAATTACTATTTTACGGCAT
>CAZAJX010000002.1:0-86073 GCA_964485815.1 uncultured Oscillospiraceae bacterium | reverse complement strand
TACATTCCAACGAAATGGAGATTGACGGCAAAACCCTGCTCGAGAAATCCAATGCTTTTTGGGTTTTGACAAAGCTTAAAATGAAGATTCATCGGCTCCCGGAATTTGACGAAACGGTAGAGATTGAAACTTGGCCTACCGTAGTAAAAGGAGTTCGTTTCGGTCGTGACTATAGAATAAGCAAGGACGGAATCCCTCTAATATCAGGAACCAGCGACTGGTGCACCTTGGATTACGATACTCGTAAGCCTCGCAGAGTAGATACCATACACTATCCGCACACAATGCCGCATCGTGAGGATCGTAGCGATGCCGGAGAGATTCTTAGAATCAGAGAAACTGTGGAGGACGCGGATATTAACCACAAATACCGCTCGTCCTTTGTCGATATCGACACTAATCACCATACCAATAATATTGCTTATTTAAGAATGATACTCAACTGTTTTACGCCCGAGGAATTCAATGAATTACCGTTAAAGGAACTGCAGATATCTTTTCTTTCTCAGACGTTTCACGGTGATGAAATCGTGATATATAAAAGAAAAAACGATTACGGCTTTTATATTGAGGGACAGTGTAACGGAACAAGCGCATTTAGTTGTATGATGTTAGTTAAAGAAAGGAGAAACTAAAATGCACTGGAACGATTATATGTGGTTTATGATGGCGATGCTCGTTTGTATGCTGCTTTCAGCTTTGGCAAGCAGCAAGGTAAAAACGACCTTTGAAAAACACGATAAGGTTAGATGCCGCTCAGGTGTGACGGGATATGATGCAGTAGCACGTCTTATGAGAGCAAACGGTGTTAACGGCATTTCGATCGGTTGTGTCAAGGGCAATCTGACGGATCACTATCACCCTACAAAAAGCATTGTTAATCTCTCAGAAAGCACCTACGGAAGTAACTCTGTTGCCGCCGTTGCGGTAGCAGCACACGAAATGGGACACGTTATGCAAAAGCAGAACGGATATGCGTTTTACCGTTTCCGCACAGCTCTTGTTCCCGTGGTAAATTTCGGTTCAAGGCTTGCGATGCCGCTTGTCCTTGTCGGACTGCTTCTGGATTGGTATTCGGCTACAGCAAACCCCGATATCGGTTTTAAGGTCGCAATGATCGGCGTTACCGATATTTCTCTTCTTCCGATCATTGCGGATTATTTTGGTGTGTCTGTAGATTATTTGATTGGACACGACACAAGCAAGCAGATAGAAGAAATCAATAACACTTGTGCTCAGGTAAGTAAACTGTTTTCCGAAAAGCGTTATATGGAGGCAATTCCACTACTTCGTGAAATGTTGATAAAGCATCCCGGAAACGAAAAGTTGATGTATAATCTTGCGTGAGCGTTGTCGGGTACCATTAGAGAATCAAGAGAAAATTATGAGGAAGCAATTTTGCTTTATCATAAAATACTTGAAATCAGCACCGATACCGAAATGAGAAACAAGGTATCTCGCGATTTGATGTACAGATATTATACATTGGGAAATATTGAAAAGGCACTTTATTATGCAAACACTCTTCCTTCATTTGAACTGTGTCGGGAGTATCATCTCGGCAGAGGTAATCTTTTTGAAGGTAAGGAGCTATCCAAATATTTGCAAGATAATATCCAGCTTTACGGAAAAGCAATGCTTGAATGTCTGGAGTATTTTGAATGTACTAATATTCTGACTGAAGAAGAAAAGAAACCGTATAATACGGATATTGCAAAGAGAAAAATCGAGCTTCTTAAGGAAATTTTGAAATAATCCCTTGGCATCTTTTTTGTCAACACGTCTAAAAAATCCATCGCAATCGCGGTGGTTTTTTTCATTTGCGTCCGCAGGACACAATATCGTTTACGTGTATTGCACGCAACATCATTTAGCCGAAGGCTAACATCGTTCCGCCGCAAGGCATACACAAACGAACGATGTTGCGACAATTCGCAAATGAAGTGGGCTTGCGCCCAATGATGTGATGCTTCATCAATGATGTTGCGCTCCGCACAAACAACTTGACTCACTATAGTCTTTATGTTATAATACACTCGTAAAGGCGGTGTGAATATGAAAATCTATTTTGTTCGGCACGGACATCCCGATTATAAAACTGATTCCCTTACCGAGCTTGGCAAAATGCAGGCTCAGGCTGCAGCGGAACGGCTTAAAAACTGCAATATTGAACGTATTTATGCTTCCTCAAAAGGCAGAGCTGTTCAAACTGCGGAATATACCGGCCGGCTGTTCGGTCTGGAAGTGATTAAATGCGATTTCATGCGGGAGATCGGTTGGGGCTCTGTTGACGGAGAGCCCATGTACGGAAACGGTCAGCCCTGGGCAATTTCCGAACGGTATGTTTCGGAAGGGAAAAGTATTTGCAATAAAGACTGGCAGACTGCCGAGCTTTTCAATAATAACATTGTCGTAGCTTGTTACCGGACCGTGGCAGATGGCTTGGACGAATGGCTTTCATCACTGGGGTATAAAAGGGAAGGGGATTACTACCGCGTAACCGGCGAAAACGTTTATAAAAACGTTGCCATGTTCAGCCACGCAGGCTCGTCCTCGGCGGCACTTTCTCATATGTTCAATATACCTTTTCCCCAGATGTGCGGAATAATCGATATTGCTTGTACTTCTGTCACCGTTGTCGAGCTTTCCGGTGAGCCGGGCGCTCTTGTTACGCCCAGATTCCGTATCGTCAACGATGCAAAGCACACTGAAGGAATCAGCGTTAATAACTTTTACGGAAACTGATTACAGAAAGGAAGCAGATTAAATGAGCAAAGATTACAACGTATTTTTAAAAAATCCCGAAAATATCAATACATCTGATTTCGAAGCATTTGCATACAATCTGGGCTATTTTATAAGGGTATATCCTTTTGAAAATTATACCGAACATTCCGGCTTCCTGCCGTTTAACCTTTATTTGAATTTTATTGACCGTGTTTTGCCTTACGATTCCTTTGTTTCCGGCTTTGAAGCATATTTTTCCGATTACAGTTCGCAGGATTATGACGTGGAGTTTAACTCCTTGGTCAAAAATCCCAAGACCGTAATGTTAATGTGTGTAAGTGATATGGATTCTCTTGAAGAACTGTCCGCTTTGATCTGGGCTAAATATTTGTGCGAATATTGCGGCGGCATACTTTATGATCCTCAAACGGACACTTTGTTTTCCGATTCGTCTATGATCGATGCACTTATATACGAACAAAGAACCGAATTAATCAAATCGGCTGCACAAAACGCTTTGAAGCTTCATGAGTTTACCGGCTGGAGGTAGTCGGTATATCGGTTAATACGCTTCAACGTATCGTCCTAACATTGAATTAAGAAAGTCGGTGAAAACTTGTACTCTTTCTTACATAATCTTTTATCTGATAAAAAAGGCTGCGAAATTTTTACGTTGTTCGGTATTTGGCATTTTATATATATCGGATTAACGCTGTTTACGGTCATCGCCGTTTTTCTGTTCTTTAAGAATAAAAGTGCCGATTTGAAAGAAAAAGCAACCCGTCTTTTTATCAACATAGCTTTCGGCTTGTATATGCTGGATATCTTTTTAATGCCTCTCGCTTATGGAGAGATCGATATTGAGAAACTGCCTTTTCACGCCTGCACGGCTATGTGCTTGATGTGTTTCTTAAGTTATCACAGCCGTTTTCTTGAAAAATACAGGCTTTCTTTCGTACTGCTCGCCTTTATCTCAAATTTTGTATATCTTGTCTATC
Organism: uncultured Oscillospiraceae bacterium; assembly: GCA_964485815.1. Lineage (GTDB taxonomy): Bacteria > Bacillota > Clostridia > Oscillospirales > CAG-382 > SFLA01. The sequence continues at coordinate 82,348 of CAZAJX010000002.1, read as the reverse complement.
CCGCAGGTGTTATGTGGCACGCTGTGCATCCGCTTTCATACAGAGTAATACAGACCTTGCTTTTTCATAGCGTTATGACGGCATACGGATTACTTGTACTTGTTTTTGAGTGCGAAAAATTCAACCTCAAAAAATGGTATCGTGATTTATCCGTTATTGTTTGTATGACATTATGGGCAATCCTCGGTAACTCCGTGTATAACGGTACTTCAGACGGATACTCTCACTTCTTTAATTGGTTTTTCGTTGTGCGTGATCCGTTTTATGCGATTCCCGAATCGGTTTCGCCTTTCATAATGCCGTTTTTGAATATCGCATTGTTTTTTACAGCAGAAATAATCATCTGCTTAATTCTCCGAGGAATACGTGGTATTAAGGCTCTGAGGTGATAACATGACAAATAACCAAATAATGAAAAAGCATTTGGAACTTAATGTCATAGGTCGCTTTGCGCCCAAGGGTTTACGGGTAAATATCCCCATTTCAGACGGGTAAAAGAAGATGGCATTGAGCTTATTTCTTTCCGGACAAATAAACACGGCGGTTCTTTTACCGTTGAGGTTTCCGCAGTTTTCCCCGATAAGGAAAACAAGAATTTCGTTTCAAATAATAACTTATCCGTAAATGATCTAACCGTGTGGGATACCGACGAGCGGTATCGCCTCAAAGGAATGTACGACGGTTGGTTTTATTACCGTGATCTGTATTCCAAATATGTTTTAGGGTTCGGCAAGGACTATATTCATATAAGCTAAAATGCAGTAGATCCCGCCGTTCCGAAAGGGTATAAGCTTGTTCAGCGTTTTAACGAAGATACCGCGGAACTGATATGTGAAGCGGTCAATAGGCAACTGATTAATGCGTTTAAGTGGTTGGATAAATTTGAAAAATCCAACCTTTGAAGGAGGTAAAATATGAACTACTGCGAAAAATGTCATAATCTTTGCGAAGAAAGCGTTTGTACTCTTTGCGGTAACAAAAAGCTTCGCCTCGTTTGCGATTCCGATTTTTGCTTTCTTGCGGAAACGGAGCAGACAAACGGTGAGATGCTTTGCGATATATTTAAACAAGAAGATATAAAATATGCTCTCATTCCCACGGGAAACGGTGTAAGATCCAATTTCGGCTTGGACCTTGAGAATTACGAGATATACGTTCAGTATAAAAACCTTGATGCCGCGAATGAAATTATAGATTCCTTCTCCGATCAGGCTGTTTCCGTGTATCAGAACGAACTTTTGGAAGGTTTCGAAAAATGGTTTATCGCCAAGTCCAAATACGAGCAAAAGTGGAAAAAGAAATTGGGCATGGGAGATATTGATCTTATCGAATTCTGTAAAAACTGCGTCGAAAACGCCGATCAGATCGTTGACGGCGGGCAGGTGTTGAGCGGCACTACCGGCGGTCATTATCTTACCGTTTATTCGGATAAAGCCGTAGTACTTTTTAATTCCGCATCCTTTGAGATTCTTTCAATAGAAAAAGCTTAATGCTTTTAAACATCAAGCTTTTTCAGTTCCGTTAATATATTTTCCTGACGGTGTGCGTCTATGGGCGTATATCGTCCTTTTTCGCCTATCTCCAGCATCTTTCCGATATGCTTATATCCCAAAACCGAGGGAGGCAGGTGAGTAACCGCATCGTCAATATTTCGTACTACCGTGAAGTTTTCCCAGCGGTCATCGGGTATTTCACCCCATATCACCCGAGGACAGCCGAATCCGTAACCGAAGATATTTTCACGCAGTTCGGGACGGTTAAACCAAACGTTTTCATAACACAGCACGGCAATTGCGGCACCGTGGGAATATCCCACACAGGTAATGCCTTTAATCTTTTTATTATAAATATCGGGCTTTACCTTTTCTTCAATCTCTTTCCATACGCCCAAAAAGCCTCTGTGGACAAACCAAACCGTTTTTCCCATTCTGCGGTAAGGAACAGCAGGGAAGTCGAAATTAATTTTCCAATCGTTCTCACCGTCGGATTTTTCAAAATATAAATATAATACGTCATCTTTTATTTCCGTTGCGTAATTTGCACTTTTTCCCGTCAGGTAATATGGAATACATAAACATCTTTCAAACAGATCGTGTAGTTTCAAGAAGTTCCGCTTTCGTTTGTTTTTGTTTACAGTTTATGTTTTGGTGTATTTTGTTGTTGAAAAATCTTTTATTTTCTGTTATAATACTCGCAATGTTTTTTAGGTGGCAATATATGAAAAATACTAAACAAAAAAAGAAAATTTCACCGGTTTCGGTGCTTCATTGTATAAAGCTTGTGGGCAGATGTGCTCTTTTGGTTTCCGCATTGTGTTTGTATATCTACAGCCGTATCAATTTTCCCGGCGAGCTCTTCGCAGGAATAGAAAACAATAAGCTGTTCCTCATAGCTTTGTGGCTTATCTTCTTTGTGGAAATGCTGTTCCGTTTTGTTCCCTCCCGTCTTGAAAGTCCGGGTTGTCAAAAGGTATTCAAAAGTAAATTTGTTTCTACTAAGGTAGAAAAAGCTTCTCTCAATTCCTGGCGTTCCACCCTTGCTGTTTTTCTTGCTTGGGTAGCGTTAAACGGAATTATAGGTGTGCTGTATTACACCCACGTTATCGATGCGGGCATACTTGTCCTTATCAGTCTTGCATATTCTGTTTGTGATATGATATGTATTTTGTTCTTCTGCCCGTTCCAGACTTTCTTTATGAAAAACCGTTGTTGCGTAACCTGCCGTATATATAATTGGGATTACGCGATGATGTTCACTCCGCTCGTCTTTATAAACCACGTTCTCGCAATAAGCCTTTTTGGCGTTTCTCTCGTTCTTGTTCTTGTGTGGGAGATTACCGTGCGCCTCCATCCCGAGCGTTTTACCGAAGCTACCAACGCATGTCTTTCCTGCGCAAACTGTACCGAAAAGCTGTGCCAGCACAAAAAGCAGCTTCGCGGATTTATTAAGAAAAATAAGGATATTTTAATTTTAAAAGGCAACAAACTGCTGTCCTCGGATAAAAAGAAAAACAAATAATAAAAGTTATGCACTGCTATTTTGGTTGGCAGTGCATATTTTTTACACATTTGGGAAAAACTTACTTTGTACTAACAGAAAGTGAGGTAAATTCAATGTCACCCAAAGAACTACTTTATATCGAAGATGCCCTGGGTCACGAAAAACAGATCAAAGCCACCTGCGTACAGAGCGCCGAAATTATTCAGGATAAACAGCTTAAACAGTTGGTATCCGAAATAGGGGCAAAGCACGCAAACTCTTTTTCCGATATTTACAAGCTGCTTCAGTAGGAGGATAAAATATGCTTGATGACAGACAGTTAATGGAAAACCTTTTGTTAAATCTTAAAGGCGAGTGCGATCTTTTGATGCACGGTGCCGTGGAAGCTTCTACTCCCGAGGTTCACTCCGCATTTTCCCGCGCGTTTAACGATACCTTAAAAATGCAAAACGAGGTATATTCCGCAATGGCAAGCAAAGGTTGGTATCCTCCCACAAAAGCCGAACAGCAGCAGATAGATACCTTAAAGCAAAAGTACAGTTCCGGATGTTGATCACCCCAAAAAGATGAAGCCGTTTTTCCGGCTTCTTTTTTTATAAAACTTCGAATAAGTACTTGAATTTTATCGAAAAATGTTTATTATATAGATGTAAATAACATATGCGAAAAGCTTGAGTAGAATACAGTGCGTTAAGTATCGGCAGGATGGGAGTGAGGCCGCCGGGCGAAGGAGATATCTCCGCGGTACTGTATTCGCATCCGCATTAGGCTTTTTGGTTTTCCTCCCTCCTCTCATTTTGAAAAGGAGGCTTTTTTATGCCTGAATTAAAAAAGAAAAACTTGTTTTCTCTGCGCACTATGGTATGTTGTGCAATGATGGTAGCCATTGCCGTTGTATTGGCACGGCTTATGTCCGTCGTTCCCGATGAATCCAGCCGCTTTTCCCTTGAATCGGTGCCGATATTCATTTCGGGAATGTTATTCGGTCCTCTTGCGGGCGGCTTGGTCGGCTTTACCTCAGACCTTATCGGCTGTCTGTTTTCACCCTTCGGATACAATCCGCTGTTTTGTCTGCCTCCGGTGATATGCGGTGTTTGCGCGGGCTTGTTCAGGAAATACCTGTTCAAAAAAAACAACGTTTTCCGTATCGCCGTTGCTTTTTTGCCGTATATTCTCATCGCCTGCATTCTGTGGCAAAGCCTTGCTCTTGCCCTTGTATACGGCGGTGATGCAAAGTTTGAATTCTTTTTAATAAAGCTGGGAACACGTACTGTTCAGTACGGTATAACTTACGTTATCGACGTTTTTCTCGTATGGTTATTATATAAATCAAAGGTTTTCGCCGCGGCAAAGCTTTGGCCTCCCGCAGACCTCGTTTCTAAATAAAGGAAATATAAAATGAATTACAACGAAGCTCTTGAATATATCCATTCCGTAAGCTGGAAGGGAAGCGTACCCGGACTTTCACGTATCACGGAATTGCTTTCCCGCATAGGAAATCCCGAAAAAAAGCTTAAATACGTTCACATTGTCGGAACAAACGGCAAAGGCTCAACCGCCGCATTAATAACTTCGGTGCTCAAGACCGCGGGATACAAGTCGGGAATGTATACATCTCCCTTTATAATCTCTTTTAACGAGCGTATACAGATAAACGGTGAGATGATTTCCGATACCGATCTTGCCGAAATTACCGAATATATAAAGCCTTTTGCGGACTCTATGGAGGACCGCCCCACCGAATTTGAACTGGTAACCGCAGTTGCATTTGAGTATTTTTACAGAAGCAAGTGCGATATCGTCGTTCTGGAGGCGGGAATGGGAGGCGAGTTTGATGCAACAAACGCTATCCCCGCACCCGAGGTTGCTGTCTTTACAAATATCGGTCTTGACCATACCGATTATCTTGGGGATACGGTGGAGAAGATCGCCGCAACCAAAGCAGGTATTTTGAAAGAAGGATGCGATTGCGTTATCTACCCCTCGTCACCTGAGGCTGTCGAAGTCATCGGTAATAAATGCAAGGACCTGAACGTACCTTTCACCGTTGTGGATTTCGATTCTATCGTTCCCGTATCTGCTTCTATTGAGGGACAGACCTTTAATTGGGGTAAATATAATGCACTCGAAATGACTCTTTTGGGCGGACATCAGCGTTTTAACGCCGCCACGGCTCTTACGGCAATAGAAAAGCTTTCCGAAAGGGGATTTTCCGTTTCCGAAGAAAATATCCGTAATGGTGTTTTAAACGCTGTCTGGCAGGGTAGGTTTGAGGTCTTGCACCATAACCCGCTTTTCATTGTTGACGGAGGACACAATCCCCAATGTATGGAAGCTTTGGCAGATAATATCCGTTCCTATTTTCCCGATACAGCCTTGACCGTTCTTACGGGAGTTCTCGGAGATAAGGATTACACCGCTATGTATGATCTTATAGCACCATACGTTAAGGAGTTCTATCTCGTTACGCCGCCATCTCCCCGTGCGCTATCCTCAAGTGTTCTTGCGCAAAAGCTTTCCGTGTACGGTAAGCCTGCGACTGTATGTGATACAGTGGAAGATGCAGTAAAAAAAGCTGTCTGCGCCGCAGGTAGGGACGGAGTCATTCTTGCTTTCGGTTCCTTATATATGGTTGGCGATATCAAAAACGCTGTAAATAACTTAAAATAATAATTTCGGGCATAATTTTTGCCCGTTTTTGTTTTTTACCGAACCTTTTTTGTTTTTTTACCGACTGTATTTACGAAAACCGGTTTTCATATTTTATTTGAAAGGAGGGGTGATATGGATAACATATTTGAAAGCCTGTATGCCGAAAACAAAAATGCCATAGAACGTTATGTGCATTTTAAGGTATCAAATAAATTTGATGCAGATGATATTTTGCAGGAAATTCACATAGCCGCGTATCGCAGTTTTCCTTCATTAAAAAATAACGATGCTTTCAAAGGCTGGCTTGTAAGTATAGCACGCAATAAATTGAACGATTACTTTCGTGAAAAGGCGCGCCGTCTGGATATACCGGTCGAAAATATAACCGATTTATCGGTGGGTGTATCTTTATCGGGCAGAACGGTAATGTCCGCTGTGTCCGATACGCTTGAAAAACTGGGCGACAAGGATAAACAGATATTGTATCTTTATTTCTGGAGGGATTATCCGCAGTCAGAGATTTCCAAAAAGCTCGGCATTCCGCTGGGAACGGTAAAAAGCCGTTTGTCAGCCGCCAAAGCGCATTTTAAAGAAAAATATCCTTATCATCCGAAAACGAAAGGAAAAACAGATATGAAAACTTTACCTGAGATTTTACCCGAATTTAAAATAGTAAAAACCGAAAAACCGCCTTTTCCCGTAAAATGGGAAGAGATTATGGGTTGGTTTTTGGTTCCGAGAGAGGGAGAAGCGCTTTCTTGGGCAATGTACGATATGCCCCATAAATCCATCGGCGAAATATGCGAAATGAAAGTTATCGGTAAGGCCGAAGTTCACGGAATCGAGGGCGTTGAGATTCAAGCGGTGGAAACAAATCCTATGGGATGCAACAGCGCAGGAGGACAAACCAAAGTTGAACGACGTTTTGTGGCTCAGCTTACCGATACGCATTGCCGACTTCTTGCCGAAAGCCACTTAGAAGACGGCGTAAAAAGATATTACACTTTTCTTGATGGGGATGCCTTTTTGTCTAACTGGGGATTCGGTGAGGACAATTGCGGAAACGAAATAAACATCGTTCATAAAGGTGATATCGTTTTGAATGACGGCGAATACATCACCAAAGACAAAGAGTTTCTCCTGGACGTTGTAGGACGCTATGAAGTAACTGTTAACGGAAAGACCTACGATACGATTTGCGTAATGGATTGCTATACGTATATTGACGGTGCCGCATCCCTTCAGTATATTGATAAAAACGGAAAAACCGTTCTTTGGCGCAGATTCAACAGAAACGATTGGGCTTACAACCGTTACAACAAGCTATGGACGGAGATGCTTCCCGAAAGCGATAGAATCATAGTCAACGGTCAGACTTACGTAAACTGGTACGATTGTATAACAAGCTATATTTTATAATTAAACCTGACACCGGCTTTTTAAGTCGGTGTCTTTTTTCTTTTTTGTATTATGATTTTTATAAAAATGGGAATAACTTTAATGTAAGCGTGAAATCTTATACAAAAGAGGTAAAAAATGAAAAATTATATGAAAACCGTTGCACTGCTTTTAGTGTGTATTATGTCGGTAAGTATGTTAAGCGGTTGTTTCGGAAGAGGTAACGAAGAATCTGAAGTATCCAAATCCGCTTCAAAGCAAGAAATCCGAGTATGGGTACCGGAGGAAGTTGTAAAACTGACGCGCAGTGCAGTTGATGAATGGCTTAAGACCGCAGGCAAGCATTATGCCGGAAAGTACACGGTTACGGTAACCGCAATGAGCGAGGATAACGCCGCTACCCAAATGCTTACCGACGTAGACGCGGGTGCGGATATTTTCGGCTTTGCCCAGGATCAGCTTGCCCGACTTGTTGCCGCAGGTGCGCTTTCGCCCCTTGGCGGTGATTTTCTTACGGCGGCAAGCAAAGAAAATGATGAAGGCTCTGTAAAAGCTGCATCTCTTCAGGATAAACTGTACGCATATCCCCAAACTTCGGATAACGGATACTTTTTGTATTACGATAAATCTGTTATAAAGGATCCGAGTAAGCTGGAAAATATCCTTGCAGATTGCAAAGCCGCCGGCAAGAAATTTTATATGAATATGCAAAGCGGATGGTATAATATCACTTTTTTCTTCGGTGCGGAGGCGTATGTAACCTATGACGTGGATAAAAGCGGAAATATCACCCAATGCAACAGCTCACTTGCTACCGAGAACGGCGTTACGGCATTAAAGGGAATGGTCGCTTTAACTTCTCATCCTGCGTATGCCCAAAGCGAAAACGCCGCTTCAAAGTTTAATCCCAAAGGTGGCGACGCGGCGGCGCTGATCTCCGGTGTATGGGATTCTGCAGTTGTTTCAGAGTTTTTGGGTGAAAATTACGGAGCGGTCAAGCTGCCCACTTATACTGTAGGTAACAAAGAATATCAGATGGGCAGCTTTGGCGGATATAAGATGATCGGTGTTAAGCCGCAAAAGGATTCCGAAAAGCTTGTGTTCTGCCATACGCTCGCTGCTTTCCTTGCCGGAGAAGAAATGCAGACAATCAGATTTAAAGAAAAAGGCTGGGGTCCCTCCAACAAAAACGCGCAGGCTTTACAGGCTGTTAAAGAGAACATCGCTCTTTCCGCGTTGGGCTCTCAGCTTGAGCATTCCGTTCCCCAAGGGCAGTATCCCAACGGTTTCTGGAGCATTATGGAAGCGTTTGGTACGGACCTTAACAGTGGAAAATTTGCAGGCAAAACAGATGAACAATTATTACAAGCGTTGAAGTCGTTGGAAAACGATCTTAAAAGCGCAAAGTAACTTATATTTGCGGACAGCCGTGTGTGCGGCTGTCCGTGTCGGAAGGAATACATTATATGCCAAGCCGTGATTCCATTGAATTTTATAAGCTTAACGGTTTACAAAAAACTGCTTACAAATTGTGGTGGTTTTTGCTTTCGATACCGAAAGCAATACTGAATTTGTTTAAAAAATCCTGCCGTATTATAAGAACCGTCTTTTCAAAAACGGCAACTTTAATTAAAGAAATTATACTGATTTTTAAAGACGGCGATATTTATACCCGAATATCCTGTTTCATTATGGGTTTCGGACATTTTTTTCGCGGACAGCCGCTTAGGGGCACTTTGTTTTTGCTCTTTGAGATCGTATTTGTCTTATATATGCTGTTTTTCGGCATAAATTTCATCGGCAAACTTGATAATCTTGGCGATGTTGCCGCAGTGACTGTTATAAACGAATACGGTCTTGAAGTAATCGAATACAGAGATAACAGTCTTAAAATATTGCTGTACGGCGTACTGACTTTATTTTTTTGCTTAGGTTTTATCTATACCTGGTATATAAATATAAAGCAAAACGGTATTGCGCAATCTCTTATAAAAAAGGGGATACGTCCCAAGAAAGCATCCGATGATATACGCTCTCTTGCAGATACGCAATATTACAAAACCTTGCTTGCTCTGCCGCTAACCGGAATTCTCGTTTTTACGGTAATTCCCTTGTTTTTTATGGTTTTGGTGGCGTTTACCAATTATGATTACACCCATCTTCCCCCAAGCAAGCTTTTCACCTGGGTGGGACTTGATAACTTTAAAAGTCTCTTGGGTGTGCAGGTTGCCGATGGAAAATTTGCATTTACCTTTGGGGAAATATTGATCTGGACACTTGTCTGGGCTTTTTTCGCTACCTTTACCAATTACTTTTTGGGCATACTCACTGCAATGCTTATTAACAAAAAAGGGCTTAAATTTAAAAAGCTGTTTCGTACTTTGCTTGTTTTCACCATTGCGGTACCTCAATTCGTATCGCTGCTGTTAATTTCCAAAATGCTTGCAGATGACGGTGCGATCAACGGCTTGCTTTTGCAATTGGGTGTGATACGGGAAAATATTAAATGGCTTACAGATCCCGTTCTTGCAAGAGTCAGTGTAATTATTGTCAACGTGTGGCTCGGCATTCCGTATACAATGCTTATAGCCACGGGAATTCTCATAAACATCCCCGCAGATCTTTACGAATCCGCCCGTATAGACGGCGCAAGCGGAATAAAACGTTTTACAAAGATCACTATGCCGTATATGCTTTTCGTAACCGGTCCGTATCTTCTCACCACCTTTGTGGGAAATATAAATAACTTTAACGTTATTTATCTTCTCACGGGAGGTGCGCCCAAAACTACAGATTTCACGGGAGGCGCAGGATATACCGATCTGCTTATAACATGGCTGTATAAATTGACCCTTACGGATAACGATTACAAAATGGCTGCGGTAATAGGCATAATGACTTTTGTTGTCGTCGCAGGCATCTCTCTTGTGGTGTATAACCTTTCTCCGTCCGTAAAAAATGAGGAAAACTTCCAATGAAAAATGCTGTTTCCAATACCGTCAAAAGACGCAATATCTCAAACGCATTTGCATATATCGCTCTTACGGTGATATGCGTGGTATGGCTATTACCTTTTGTATATCTTATTTTTCAGGCATTCAGAGGCGAATCCCGCGGGATGGTCAGCTATATACTTCCCAAGGAATGGTCGTTTGAAAATTTTAAAATTCTGTTTACCCAGACCAATTTTCTGAACTGGTATCTGAATACCGTTATTATCGCACTTTTTACTTCAGTATTACAAACGGCAATCGTGCTTTCGGTAAGCTATGCTCTTTCAAGACTTCGTTTCAGAGGCAGACGTCTTCTTATGAATGTTATTCTGGTTCTCGGAATGTTCCCTGGTTTTTTATCGATGATCGCCGTATACTTTATTTTAAAGCTTGTTGGCTTTACAGGTCCGGGCTCTGTTCCGGGACTCATACTCGTATACGTAGGAAGCTCGGGAATGGGATATTACGTTGCAAAGGGATTTTTTGATACGATTCCACGCTCGCTTGACGAGGCGGCTCGCATAGACGGCGCCAGCAGGGCAAGGGTGTTTTATAAAATAATTCTTCCTATGGCAAAGCCGATAATTATTTATACGGTAATGATGGCTTTCATCGCACCTTGGGGGGATTATATGTTTGCATCTTTGATTACCTTTGGGTACGAGGAAGCATACAACGTTGCCGTGGGACTTTTTACTTTCCTTGACAGAGAGCATATAAACAATTATTTTACCGTGTTTTGCGCAGGAGGACTTTTGGTAGCACTGCCTATAACCGCTTTGTTTATGATGCTTCAAAAATATTATGTTGAGGGCATAACCGGCGGCGCAGTAAAGGGATGATCATTTTTAGGAGGCGTTTTTTTGGCAAGCGTAGTTTTAAGCGGAGTAAAAAAGGTATATAAAGGCGGATTTACCGCTGTTAAAAAATTCGACCTTGAGATCAAGGACAAGGAATTCGTAGTTTTCGTCGGTCCTTCGGGATGCGGAAAAAGCACTACTCTGCGCATGATCGCTGGGTTGGAGGATATTACCGACGGAAAGATTTATATTGACGGAAAATGTGTCAACGATGCAGAGCCCAAAGACCGTGATATAGCAATGGTGTTTCAGAATTACGCTCTGTATCCTCATATGTCCGTTTATGAAAATATGGCGTTCGGCTTAACGCTTCGCCGCCTTCCTCGTGACGAGATACACCGCCGTGTGGTAGAGGCTGCGGAAATATTGGGAATATCCGATCTTTTGGGAAGAACTCCCCGTGCGCTGTCGGGCGGACAGCGCCAACGTGTAGCCATAGGAAGAGCTATAGTCCGCGTTCCGCGTGTTTTTTTAATGGATGAGCCGCTTTCCAATCTTGATGCAAAACTTCGTAATCAGATGCGTACGGAGATAATGCTTCTGCGTGAAAAGATTGACACCACCTTTGTTTACGTTACCCACGATCAGACAGAGGCAATGACCTTGGGTGACCGTATAGTAATAATGCGTGACGGCTTTATTCAGCAGGTAGGAACACCCCAGCAAGTCTTCGATCATCCCGCTAATACTTTTGTGGCAGGATTTATCGGCTCCCCTCCGATGAACTTCTTTAATGCGCAAATAACGGGAAGTAAAGAAAAACCGTATCTGTTTGTGTGCGGAACCGAAATTCCCATATCCAAAAGAATAATAGATACAGTTGATCTGCCCGAGGATAAAAAGGTGCTTCTGGGAATTCGTCCGGAACACATTTATATTTCTTCGGGAGAGGGAATTTGCGGAGAAGTGACCGTATCGGAAATGATGGGGAGCGAGCTTCACGTTCACCTCGTTACTGAAGACGGTACAAAAGTTATAGTCCGCGTTCCCACACTTGAGCTTTCCGAAAAAGATAAATCTCTTCTATCGCCCCACAATACCGTCAACTTTGGTCTGCGGGAGCAAGCACTTCACTTTTTTAATATTAATACAGGTGTGAATTTAAAAAACACGAGCAGTTCCGAATAGTGGAACTGCTCATTCTTTTTATTTGTTCTCCTCAATCTTCTTTATGGTGTCCTTGTTTATCTCTGCCCTCAGCTCCTTCGTCCATTCCGACCACGCCACGTTTTCTTCGCCGTATGTCAGATTAAGAGAATATTCAAGGGGAAGCCAAGTGGAGATATCCGATTCGTTGTGTGCAATAACAGCTTCCATATTATCCAGAGATTTCCACAGCCGCGCTTCGGGCGTTTTTAGTTCTTCCATTTCATCAAAGAGTGCGGACAATTCCTTTTCCTTGTCTGCGGGGAGCCGTTTTAACAGTTTGTCGATGGCTTTATCTTCGGTTTCCTCGTGTTCTTCAGTTTTGTTAAAAGCTGGAATATCTCCCGTAACCGCCTCGCCGAAATCGTGTATAAGGCACATTTTTATAACCTTGTTTATATCAATTTCGGGAAATTCGTCTTTACACAGCATCGCCATAAGAGCAATTCTCCAGGAATGGTCAGCAACGCTTTCACGGCGGTTTTCTTCGGTGTAGCAATGTCTGTATGTGGTTTTAAGCTTTCCGATATAGGTTGTAAAATCAATAAGCTCTCTCGGTGTCATGACTTCGCTCCTTTGAATTGAATATTACTCTATTTATTATATCATAAATCTGTGTATTTGTCAGTAAAAAATCCAAATTATTTTACTTATCATACGTTGTCGGCGTTGTATTGACAATCAAATGCAAAAGTGTTATAATACAGATACAAAATATAATGGAGGTCGTACAATGAAAAGATTTTATTCGATTTTATTGGTTGGATGTTTACTGTTTACCTGCTGTGTTCTTTTTGCTTCCTGCAGTGCGGTGAGTGAGAAAGATGTTTTAGCAGATCCGTATTCGGTTATCGACGAAGCCACAGACAATACGTTATCTGCTTTTTTTACCGATGATGCAGGAATCGGTAATGCGATCATTGGTATGTTGCCAAAAGGCGAAATGTCAGTTTCTTTTGAGAGTGATGACGTCGATGGTTCGCCGTTAAACATCAGTGAGAAAATTTATTACGATATCACAGAAAGATCTTTTGTTTTTGATACTGCTTTTGCGTATGACGATGTTGACCTTTCCTTCCGCATTTTTTCCGATGAAGATAATTTTGCTTTAAACGGATCTGATATTCTCGGAAGCGACAAAACCTTACTTGTTAATTTCGATACGTTTATTGAAAATTTCGAAGACAGTGAGTTTGTGAACTATTTCGGACTTGATAAAACAACTGTCGAGGAAATGCTTGAAAGCGTAAAGACCGCAAAAGAGAGCGTTGATGTTGACGAAGATGAGTCCTTGGAGCTTAATAAAGCCATATATTCGATATTGCTCGACAACGTTACAACGGAAAAAGTTGTAAACAGTAATGAAAAGAACGTAAACTGCATCGTTGCAGAATTTAAAGTTGACAACGAAAAGATCGATAAGGTATTTGACGAAATTAAGAAATATTCCGAAAGTGATGAAAACGGCGATGAATCCTCTGAAGATGGTACCGTTGATATTTGGGCTGACGCAAATAATGATATTGCCGACGTTTGGAATGATATAAAAGAAGATACCGATATTCAGTTTTCCGTAAAAGTATACTTAAATAAGCGCACCAACGAATTCGTTAAGATCGTGTTGGACGGAACCGTTACCGAAGAGGACTTTAAAGAAACCCCCGCGGTTATGAGCGGCGAAGTGTTGTTCGGCGAAACAGAAATCACCTTTGATTTTACCGTTGAAACCGATGAAGAACCCCTTTATGTTTACACAAAGCTCACTAAAGAAGTGTCTTCAGCCGATTGTAAATACTCCTTCACCGTTGATGCGAACTTTGAGGGACAGGAGCTGGATGTACTTAACGTTCTGTTTAATTACAATAAATCCAACGGTGATATATCCTTGTCTGCTGAAGTATATGAGGACGAAGAAAACTCCAACACTGCCGTGCTGGAGGGCAATCTTTCAGTTTCCAAAGAAAAGATATCCTTGCTTTTAGATACGTTGAAGATCAATGATGATGCATATAATTTTAAGCTTGAAATGTCATTATCTGCAGTGGATTCTATTCCCGAAATTCCGGAAGACGCAAAAGATCTTGTCGATATAAAATACGGTGGCTGGACAGAAATTATTAATGAATTCCAAAACAGCAAATTCGGAAAATTACTGTTTGGAGATCTTGATTCGGAGTTTTAAATCAAAATAGTACAAAGGCCTGTTTCATTATGTGAAACGGGCTTTTTCTTATTGAGGTGATTTGTTTTTTCCCTTGACAATTTCTCATATTTATATTATACTATGTCCCGTTGCAGGAAAACTAAATATATAACGGGGTGTGGCTCAGTTTGGTAGAGCGCTTGGTTCGGGACCAAGAGGCCGGAGGTTCAAATCCTCTCACTCCGACCAACAAAAGCAGGTCTTGTGGCTTGCTTTTTGTTTTTATTTAAAAAATACCGAACCTTTTTCAAAAACTGCGACCTTGTATACGAAAGCTTTCAAAAGAGGTACCGATAATGCAAAACAAATTAATTGAAGAACAAACAGAATTTTTGCTGTCGTCAGCTTTAAAAAAGTCCGGGAATATGCAGGACGCGGAAGATCTTGCGCAGGAAGCCTTGCTGTGCGCTTTGTCTTATACGGCAAAGGGCGGAGTAATTAATGATATGCGCGGATGGCTACTTACCGTTTTAAGCAACAAGTGGAACAATATGCTTCGTAAAAAATACCGCCAGCCTATCGTGGCGATAGGTGAAGGGTTTGATATTGTTGACGAAAGCGTTTGTTATTCCGAAGAAGAGGAATTGGATAAAGCCGAGAATGTGCGTAAAACCGTGGCGCATCTGGCAAAAACATACCGAGAGGTAATCGTGCGCTATTATATGAACGGGGAAAGCGTTGCTGAAATATCCAAATCAATGGGAATTCCCGAAGGGACAGTAAAAAGCAGACTGCACAGCGGAAGAAACCGTATGAAAGAGGAAATGAAATTTATGGAAAATTATTCGAACCAAAGCTTCAGTCCCGTTACGTTATGGGTTGCGAACAGCGGAAATAACGGAATAAATAACGAACCCGGCTCCCTTGTAAATGATAATTTGCTTGCACAAAACATACTTTGGGCAGCATACGAAAAGCCGGTTACCGCAGAAGCTATCGCAAAAAGCATAGGTGTCCCCACAGCCTATGTTGAGCCTATTATCGAAAAGCTTACAGAAGGCGAATTAATGGTCAAAACCGGTAATAAATATTATACCGATTTTATCATTTATACAGTGGAAGATAAAGAAAAACATATTCCCGCACAGAAAGAATTTATAAAAGACAATTTTACACATATATGGAGATATATCGAAAACGGTCTGGTGGAGCTGAAACAGCAGGATTTTTACCAAAAGCTTAATTTTGACCAAAAGAATTCTTTGGAAATGTATTTTGCGTTTAACTGCCTTGATTACGGAATTTACCGTATCGTAAGCAACATTCTCGGTGCGGAGCAACAGTATCCTTACAGAAAAGACGGCGGACGTTGGATCGCCTTTGCGACGGTTAATTTCAAAGAATTTAATCCTATGGATCATCTTGATCTGATGATGCACTCGTATACCGGTGAACGGCACACATATTTTGAAAAGTTTACAAACCGCACTGTATGTCAGCACGTATACTCTGCAGACGGATTTCCAAACTACTCTTATTATACTTCTCCCGATTATGATTTTATAAAAAACGGGGAAGACGTTGACGAGATCATAACCAAGCTTTTGTTCATACTTCATATGGGCATTCCCGCGGAGTACGTTGGCTTTAACGAAGAATATTTAAAAATGATACCCCATCTTACAAAATGCAAGATATTGCGGGAGGAAAACGGCAATATATACGTAAATATTCCCGTTATTGATAAAAAAGAATCAGATATTCTTTATGCTATTCTTGCCGAAGCAAAGCAAGGTATGGAAGCAGACGAAGAATTGAGAAAGTTTTTTGCGGAATTTATAAACGGCAAAGAAACGCCTTGTCCGTCCCATATAGAAAGCGTTCCCGTGTTCAAACGATATATGTGTCCCGTAAACGCTATGCTGTTTTCCTGCCTGCGGGAGGCTATTTTCCGTGGCAAGTTATACGACGGCAATTATGATGATGACAATGAAAAAATAAACCAGCATCCGTGTCCTATGATTTTGGTAATTAAATAGCAGAACAAAAAATCCTCCGATCAAACGGAGGATTTTTAATCATTTCTTTCTGCTGTCCAGCCAGCTTTGCAAAATTATCTGAGCGGAAAGAGTGTCAATAACGTTTTTGCGTTTTTTACCGTTGAATTCCGTTGCGTTTAGATATCGGTATGCTTCCATTGTGGAAAGACGTTCGTCCATAAACTCGTATTCCAGACCCGTCGCTTCCTTCATCATATCCGCAAAGCGCTGTGTCCGCTCTGCTCGGAAGGATAGCGATCCGTCCATATTTTTCGGAAGTCCGATAACCAACTTTTCCGCACCAAGCTCTTTTGCTTTTTCGCTTATCTTTTTAACCGCATCGTTAATTCCGTTTACCTTTACCGTTCCTTGCGCCGTAGCAAGAGATTCGCCGTAATCGGAGGTTGCCAAGCCGATGCGCGCATCACCGAAGTCGATTCCTAAAATTCTCATAAATCAAACCTTTTTTACAATTTTTTCTCTTTGCTTTTTAGTCATAAATTCTTAACATTCGGCAATAATACTATTGCCCCCGAAAAAGGAGCGAAAAAAATGAATGATAAAAAGCAATCAAAACAAAACGGCAGACAAAGGTATCTTTTCGGTGAAAACCGTTTCAGATATCCAAATATGCCGGAGATAGAAGTCCCCAATATATTATATCCCATCGGTTATCCGGACCCGCTGATAGGAATGGATATGCTTTCAAGCGATACCGACCCTAACGGAAGTTACACCGGTACACCGATAGATAAAAGTGAACGACCGGTTCAGGACGCAGACGATCTATAAAGATTGCGACCCGACCGTTTCAAACGGCTGTCTTATGGCAGCCGCTACTTATTTGTTTAAAATTTTTTCGATGTTTTCGATCATTTTCTTTGCCATAAAGTACATTCCCAGATCGTTGGGATGTAAATAGTCAACAAAGCAAAGATCGCTCATCTCTGCGGGGAAGTATTCTCTTCCGTCAAGGAAATAAACGTTTTTATCACCCTCTTCCAAAGCGCGCTCGTAGGTGGTCTTTACGATCTCTATACGCTTAAGATCGTTTTCGGACGTAGGCCAGCAATAGGGATGGGTGCACATAAGCACGGGTGTGTCGGGATGAGCGTCCCTGAAGGTCTTGTAGAAGGGGTAGTGGGTTGTTTCAAGTTCTTCCAAAGAACGTGCGTTGAAAACGTAATCCATAACGAACAAGCCGATATCATCTCTTGTTGACATATATTCCGCAACAGACTGTTCACCGAAAGCAGAGCCGGAAAATCCGAGATTGATACAATCCGCATCAAAATGACGGCACACGATATTTGCAAAAGCTGTTCCCGCACGGGATGCACAGCCGCCCTGTGTAATGGAAGAACCGTAGAACGCGATAGGTGCGGTGATTCTTTCGGCAGGCGCTTTAAGAGTCGCTCCTTCGGGAATACCAACCTCAATATCCTCGATACCTGCGTAAAGAGGCATGTAAATAAGCACTTCGTTTTCGCCTGCGGGAAGATCAACCTCGTTTTCGTTTTGCTCGGTACTGTCGGCAAAGGTCTGCATCATTTTTCCGCAGTACTCTCTGTTTTTACCGCTTCCCACGAGAATATCAAGTCCCCATACGCCTCTGTGGGTAAAATGGTTCATACCTACGGTTACAACACGAAGCTTGTTGCGGATACAAACAGTGTCCGCATCGGTTACAAAGCGGACGGTGCCGCCGGAGGTCTGATGAGCAAGTCCGCTGTTAGCGCCGGAATAAATATCCTTTTTGCTTGCATCAAGACGGTAATATTCGCCGTGGTTTTTATCGGGGTGGAGAATACCGCCGATAACGAAGGGATCGTTTTTTACATTTGTAAAGATGTATTCCATAATATATACCTCAATTCTGTTTTCGAACTGTTTTATATTCATCGTAAGGGTTGTAGTAGGGACATCCGTTTTTTGAGCTTAGCAGGGCTACCATTTCGTCCTCGTCAAAATCAGCATCGCAAACGTAAGTGTCCGTATATTCGTCGTATGCGTAATACATACAGTTTTCGCAAAGATTATCCGGCATTGTGATATCTCCTTTAAATTTGACTTGCTTTTTCTGATGAAAAGGCTTATAATTTATAAAAATAAGTTTGTAAAAGAGGAATTGTAAAATGAAAGCACTTATAAAAGTTAAAGACCTCGGTGTTATGACTGCCGAACTCTATCCTGAAAAAGCTCCCAAAACCGTAGAAAACTTTGTATCTCTCGCAAAAAGCGGTTTTTATAAAGGACTTATCTTCCACCGCGTTATCGAAGGCTTTATGATTCAGGGCGGCGGATTCGATCCTTCCTTTGCCCACAAGGACGCAAAGGCGATAAAAGGTGAATTCGCAGGAAACGGATTTGCCGGTAACGATATTGCCCATACCCGCGGCGTGCTGTCAATGGCTCGTACCATGGATCCCAACTCCGCATCCTCACAGTTTTTCGTAATGCACAAAAACGCACCTCATCTTGACGGTCAGTATGCGGCGTTCGGCTGCCTTACCGATGGCTTTGACGTGCTTGATACCATTGCAGGTACAGATACCGGCAGATACGGTTATTATTCCGACGTGCCCAAGACCGCAATCGTTATAGATGATATTGAAATAGTTGATTAATTCTTTTGCCCGACATAATGTCGGGCTTTCTTTTTTTAAATTAATCCTCTTTTTTCACGATTCAGTGTGGTTTTCGGTCCGTGTCCGGGATAAACGGTATAATCTTTATCCAAGCGGAAAAGCTTGCGTATGGATTCGTATTCAGTAGCGGTATCTCCGCCGTAAAGGTCCGTCCTGCCGATCCCGTTTTTAAACAGCGTGTCACCGGAAATCAGAACATCTTCGCATATAAAACAACTGCTTCCTTTAGTGTGACCGGGAGTATGAAGTACCTTGAGGTGTATATCGCCAAAGTACATCTCATTATCACCGTCAAAAAACAAAGGCGTGGTAGTACATACTATATCGCTTCCGGGAAGCAGGAATGAGGCGTTCTTATTAGCGTCCTCAAGCATTTCCGCGTCCAGAGTGTTTATATACAGATCTGCGCCTGTTTCGCGGCAGATATCGTCTACCGCACCGATATGGTCAAAATGACCGTGTGTAAGTATTACAGCGCGGAGATCGTATCCTTCAAGGAGCGAATAAATTTTTTCTTTTTCTCCGTCGGGATCGAATACGACCGCATCCGTACCCTCGGTAAGTATGTAGCAGTTTGTTCCGAGCAGACCGCAATTAATCGTTTTTATTTCCATTCTCGTGAATCCTGTCAAGTAAAGTTACCCATTTGACTGCCGTTCTCATATCGGGCAGGGGATGGATATACACCAATTTGTTTTTATAATAAACGTCAAATGCTGAACCGACTGTGATAGGGAATCCGCCCAGCTTGTCTATAGGATAAAAGGCTTCCAATTCTTCACCGGAAATTTCGCCCTTCATATAAAATCCCGTTTTATCAAGTTTTACAAAGCCTTTGCCCGCTTGGTGATCGATATTTCCTTTTTCGTTTTTGGTACCGAATATGGCTTCGCTTTCAAGAACTTCGTTTTCGGGGTCAAGACATTGCTTCTGCCATTCCATCCATTCGTTTATTCTTGAAAATCTTGAACCGTGCAAAACGTATTTGTTGTCCAGCACCGCATCCGCACCGCACTCATCACAGGTAATATGATCGTTTTTCGCGGTCATTTTAAATTCGCTCATACATTCAGGGCATTTGTAAACTATACCGTCAAGACCTTCGGTCATATCCTTGCAACGGTATTCGGTCCCCGCCATCGCCAACTCATCATCGTGAAGAATAGCTTTATCAATACGTGCGCTTATTTCCTCAAGAGAAAGCTTTTTGATTTCTTCTGCGGCAAACAGCTTTGCAGTGGTAATGTTGATCTTGCCTTTGCGGTTTTTCTTTCTCCATTTGGGAAAGGTGAGATACGCGCCGTTACCGGTAACCGAATACACGTCAACACCGCAGCTCTTGACAAGCTCTGCTGTGCCCGCCGTTACGGCAAGAGAATGACCGTACCAGGTAAGTCTGCCTTCGGGAAACAAAACGATGGTGTTTCCGCATTTTAAAGCGCGGCGAATATTCATAATAGTTCCCACATCGGCGCAGAACATCTTTTTCGTTATCGCGCGCATCATCTTTATAACGGGGCGCAAAATAGGGAAGCCCGCAAAATGCTCGCTCATAACGAATGTGGGACGGTGGGGAAACAGACCGAACGCGGTCAAAAAATGGTCGCTGTTGGAAAGGTGGGGGCAAAGAACTATTGCCGCGCCCTTCATATCCTTGATACCGCTTCTGTCAACGGTAACGCCGTATGCGAGTCTGTAGTATACGCGTATTATGAAATACGCGGGGTAATATATTATTGCAGGGGGCTTTTTAAATTTTTTCATATATAATCAACTCCTCTCAAATTATACCATATATTTGTTTTTTGTCAATGCGAAGCGAATCTTTTATACTTGACAAAATCTCTGTCGGTATATATAATCAATATAGAAATTTATGTTATTTCAGGAGGAAAAGTATGAACGTAATACCTTGCCCTAAAATGATTGAAACAGATGAGTCTACCGTATATATAGGCGGTTGGAACATCGTAATGAACCCCCTTTGCGACAGCCGTATTTTCAAGGCTTGTCAAACTCTCAAATCAGAGCTTGAAAAAGAAACCTCCGTTGCTTCCAAGATCAATAAAGCCTTTGGTGCAGAGAATATGCAAAAATGCATAACCGTATGTGCAGGCGATCAGGAAAACAGCGAGAAATATACTCTCGTTTGTACCGAGGATGCTATCAGAATTTCCGCACCTTCTCTTGCGGGCGCATTCTACGGAATACAGACACTCCGCCAGCTTCTCCGCGCTTCTGACGGACGTATTCCTCTTTGCTCTATCGAGGATGAGCCCGATATGGCTCACAGAGGCTTTTATCACGACGTTTCCCGCGGCAGAGTTCCTACCGTTGAAGGCGTTAAAAAGCTTATAGATTTCATCGCTTATTACAAGATGAACTCTCTCCAGCTTTACATCGAGCATGCATTCGATTTTAACGAATACCGTTGCTTCCTTGAACCTCACGGCTATCTCACCGCAGAGGAGATTCTGGAGCTTGACGATTACTGCTACGAAAACTTTATAGATTTTATTCCTTCGCTTTCCACCTTCGGCCATCTTTACAGACTGCTGGAAACCAAGGAATACAAGCATCTCTGCGAGCTTGATGAGTTTACTCCCGATCCTAACCTCTGGCTCAACCGTATGCTGCATCATACCATCGATGCTTCCAATCCCGAATCCTTTGAGCTTATAAAGTCACTTATCGACCAGTACATACCTTTGTTCAGAAGCAAATACTTCAACATCTGCTGTGATGAAACCTTCGACCTTTGCAACGGCAGAAACAAGGGTAAGGACAAGGGTGCTTTGTATCTTGAATTTACCACCAAGCTTATAAACCACGTATCCTCCCGCGGAAAGACCGTTATGATGTGGGGTGATATCGCGTTGCACCATCCCGAAATTCTCGATTCCTTCCCCAAGGATATGATAATGCTTTGCTGGGATTACAGCAATACCCCCAACATCGGCAATATCGAGAAATTCGCACAGAGCGGACTTCCTCAGATCGTTTGCCCCGGCACTTCCTGCTGGAACCACTTCTGTGAAGTTATCAACTATGCAAAGCCCAATATCATCGGTATGATAGACGGCGGTGTACAGAACGGCGCTCTCGGTCTGCTCAATACCTCTTGGGGCGATTACGGTCACGTTTGCTCTCTTAACTGCACGTTGTACGGTATAGTTCTCGGCGCGGCTAAGGCTTGGAACAACGCAACAGACGCATATTCCAAGGATTTTGATTGTGACGTAAGCAATCTCCTTTATGACGATCACACCGGAGTTACTCTCTCTATGGTAAAATCCCTCGGTGATTGCGAAATGAAGATGAGCTGGGGTCTGTTCGTTCAGTGGTATCACGGTATGCGCAATTACTGGGGTAAGATGCCCGAAACCGAGGATGCGCCCGAGTTTGTTGAAAACGCAGAGCGTTGCTTCGCCATTGCTGATTCCTTCCGCAAGCTGGGAAGCGGCGAAATACTGCACGATCTTTCTCTTGCCGCAGAAGCTACCGCATACATCAATCTCGCCTTTGCACGTCTGCTTGACGGCAGAGAGCTTGGTGAATACAGAAGCAACTTCCTCCGTTGGAGCGAAGAGTACGAAACCGCTTGGAGAAGAGAAAACAAGACCAGCGAGCTTGCACTCATCGTTGACCTTATGAAGAGAGCAATGTTTGATTAATTGAATTAAGCACAAAATTACGGACGGCGTAAAAGCCGTCCGTAATTTTTTTTGATTGATTTTGTGTATTATATCTTGATTTTTGCCCATTTTTCGCCTTTAAACCGCATCCAACAGATAAGCAATCTGAAATAATGGTCCACCAGCAACGCGCCGTATGCGCCTATAACGCCGAATCCCAAAGGATATGCGAAAATATAGGTGAACAAAGGACGAACAATAGCTATGGAAAGCAGCGAACTGATAGCTACAAAGAAAGTATCTCCCGCACCGCGCAGGCAACCGGTATAGACAACCATTGAGATCTGTGCAGGCATAGTAAGTGCGAGGAGTAACATAATGTATTCGGCGGCGTGCATAATAAACTCGCCGTTGGGATCGTCCGCAGGAACAAACCAGGAAACCATATCCGTTCCGAACAGGAAGAATATGACCATAAACATTGCCGAGCAAATTGCGCCGACCCGCTGTCCAAGACTTCCGTACAGCAGGGAAAGGTCTTTTCTGTTCTTTCCCAGATTCATTCCCACCAAAGCTGATGTACCTACTCCCAATCCGTCGCCCAGGCAGAAGGAAAGTGTAAGTATACTCATACATATGGTGTTTGTTGAAATGGAAGGCGTGCCCAGCTCGTTAACCATTAAAGCTGTGAGGAAGAAACCGATTCTTAAAAATATCTGTTCTATCGCGGCATTTCTGCTAACGCTTGCGTGGAGTTTAAGAATGTCCTTTCGTATTACGAAGCACTCTTTTAATTTGATATATAATACCGATTTTTTATCACAAAATACCGTCCATATCGACATCAGGCAGGAAACCACGTTACCTATAAGAGTAGCAACGGCGGCACCCTCTACACCGATAGGAGTAATATTCAAAGCGTTGTTAAGGAAGTTTTCGCTTATAAGAATGTAGTTAAGCAGACAGTTTACAAGGTTTGCCGTAATATTTGTAACCATAGAGATTCGGGTTCTTCCCGTACCTCTGTGGGCGGCGTTTATGGTCATACCGATACTTGTAAACAGCATGCCCGCCATGGTAATTCTGAAATATGCTGCCGAATCCGCAAGAATGTCGGTATCAGCGCCCGCCAGACTAACGAGGGGCTCTGCAAGCGCAATCGCTATGGAGCACAAAACTACTCCGAGAATTGCCGTCAAGGAAACGGATTGGGCAAGACAGTCCCTTGCACCCTTCATTTCGTTTTGTCCGGTTCTTCGGCTTACAATAGCGGTAACGCCTATATTTATAGCAAAGAACACGGCATAAAAGATCATTCTCGGCTGTCCCGTTACACCAACGGCGGCAACCGCATCCGTGCCGATAACAGATACCATCTGAGTATCAATAAAAGAAACAAGACTCAGCAGAATGCTCTCCAGCATAGATGGCCAAGCCACTTTGAAAAATTGTGCGAGAGCGCTTTTGGTACCCGGCAACTCACCGAGGACTTCTTTTTTTCTTAATATGTATTTTGGGTTAAAATACCCTGTTAATAAATTCATTTTATTCACCGCTTTTCAGTTTCCTATGTATTTTAGCACTAATTTTTGTTCAAATCAATATAGTGTTGACAAGTTGTTCGATTATTGTTATAATATAATAGAAAAAGGAGGATAAGCTATGAAAAATTTATCACTGTTTATTTGTATTTTATTAATTACTGTTCTCGTATCTTCCTGCGTATTCGGTCCGAGTGTCAGCACTCCTGTAGAGGAAAGTGATATGAGTACCGATATATCTGCTGAGATAAGCGATGAATCAGCTCCCGAGGTTTCCGACGAAGCTTCCGAGTTTGTTCAGGAGAATCCTATGGCTTCTATGACTGCCAAAGAGATCGTCGAGTATGCTGATATGAAAGCTCAAGAAGCGAGTTCCTATATCCAGGATTCAGAGCAGTCTTACGTGATGGATCTCGGTAACGGTAATGTTTCCACGCAGTCTATCTCTTACCGCAGTAAAGGAAACGCGCTGGGTACCGAAGATGCAATGTTGAGCTATTCCTTCACGTCCGACAACGGTAACGGAAACTTTTATTATAAAAACGGAAAAGGCTATTCAAATTCAAACAATGTTCGGCTTTCATTTGATTGCACTGAGGACGAATTTGAAGAATACGTTAAAATAGTTATTTTCGAATCTTACTCCGAAGATGATGACGAGTCTTTTCAAGACTATATATATGAAAACTGCACGGTTACTCCTATGGATGACGGCAGCTACGAGTTAACGTTTTCGGGCACGTTGCCTTACGATCTGTTTGCTGAGTATATGGGTAGCGATGGTGAGTACATCAAACAGGATGAAGAGATCACTTGTGATTATAAAGTGATCGTTAACTCTGAAGGATATCTGATTTCCGAAGATCTTTCGTTTGTCTTCGTAATGGAATCTATGGATCAGACCATTGACATTACTATTCAAGCTGTTTCCGCAGTTTCCAATATTAATGAAAACGTAAGCGTCGTTATTCTTGATACAGGTTATACTCACGTTGGCGGAGTAGAAGCTATGTATGCCTCATTATCTCACGAGTATGTGAAGGCTCAGGAGTACTATAAAGGTGAGGTAGTAAGAAAATACAAGGTAAACGGATACGGATTTAACGATGACGTTACCTTTGATATCGATATGAACTACGATGGCGTCGATCTGAACAAGTACGCTATGTTTTACGATATCATTATCGACGGCACTGCTTATAAATACCGTTATTATTTTGAGGACGGCAAGATCTATTATAAGATTCTTGATTCCGCCGTTGATAGCATTGAGTACAACCTTCTTCCCAAACTCGTTTATGATGAATGGGTGTGCTACGATATTGATCTTTCCTACGGAAAAGATTTTAATTACACCGATAACGGTGACGGAACCGCAACGTTCACTTATACACTTAAGGACGAAATGGCAACCGAATTTGTTGATATTTACGTATATCAGATCTACGGTGAAGAGTATTACGGCTTGTTCGCGTACGCTGACAGCGCCGATATAAAAGAAGCAAAAGTAACCGTTGTTGTTGATACGGAAACTCATTGCTTTATTTCTCACTCCGTTAAGATCGACGCAAAATTCGTTATCGAGGGCGAAACCGTAACGTTTAAAGAAGAATCCACCCAGACCTTCAGCCCCGAAGGCGTTGTAATTCCCAATCGTGCATCATTTTTCGGAACTTCATCTCTCTGAAATGCAAAAAATGCCTTGCTCGTGCAAGGCATTTCAACCTGCAGACAAAGTCTGCAGGTTGGGCAGAGTGGGACAAAGGCAGGTATTTTTCACGAAAAGCGAGCGTAGGCGTAGTAATCTGCGGTAGTCGAGCTTTTCGTGAAAGTGCTTGAAAAAATCAATATTTTTTGTTCCTTATATAAAAAGAAAAGTATGCTTCCGTTTTCAAAAAAGCATACTTTTTTCTTTTGGCTATTCTTTTTCTTTCTTTTCAAGCACGTAAAGACCGACTTTGTCTTCGCTCTGAAATGCCTTGCTCGTGCAAGGCGTTTAATTTTTCCTCGGGGTGATTTATCCTAAATCGTATGTATCGGTAAATTCGATCATTCCGTCGCATACGGAATCGGTTTCAAAAACAACGATCTCGTTTTTGCCCTTTTTAAGGAAAGGGGCAGGGACGTACAAAGTCTTTTGCGGTCCTCTTTCGTTGTAATATCTTCCGATATTCTTTCCGTTTACGGTAATAAAGCCGTGAGAAAAGCCGCTTGGCTTAAGGAAGGTATCACAGGGCTCGTCATCAATAACAAGCTCGCCCTTAAAAAACGCAGGTAAAGAAGTTCCGTTGTTCTCAAGATTATTAAGATCTCGCATATCGAGAGGGTATATTTCCCAATCGAACAAATGCTGCAGATCCAGCATAACCTTATTAAGACCTTTTTTGTCACCCACGTTCATACCGTAATTTACTCTGCCCATATTCTCGGTAAGAATATCAAGAGAATATAATCCGTTGGAATGATCGTCAAGCCGTATATCATCAAAGGCGTATCCGTTTTCAACCAATCCGATACGTTTTCCGTCCAGATAAACAATCGCTCTGTCCCGCATACCGGGCATTGTGAGAGGCTGATTGTAAAACGGACCTTTAATTACCGTGCGGTAAAGCGTGTATCCGTAATCCTGACCTATATCTTCCATATATTTCGGCGATGCGGAGGAAATTTTGCGGGAAATGGTATCAAGATTATTCCAAAGATCGCCGCAAGAGTGCATCTCCAACGCGCCGTAAGCCTTTTTAACGGTATTTCTGACCGTGAGGGGAGGCAGAGTACCGAAATGTTTTTCATTTACCTCACGAAGCTTATAATAGCATTCCGTTAAATCACCCGCTTCGGAAAGGGGAGCGTAATAATCGTAACTCGTAACGGTAGGCTCGTATTTTTCCTGATGGTTAGCGCCGTTCATAAATCCGAAATTAGTGCCGCCATGGAACATATAAAAGTTTATACTGCCGCCTTGCTTTAACAGCCTGTCGTAGTTATCAGCCACATCATCTGCGCTTCTGGCGTGTCTTTGATCTCCCCAATGTTCGAACCAGCCACACCAGAATTCACTGCACATAGGAGGCTGTTCGGAACGAAACTCTTTAAGAGTCGCGAAAGCTCCTTCGGGATTTGAACCGAAGTTGACGGTGGCAAGCACGTTATCTACCGCGCCGCCCTTGAGCATCCAATAAGAAGGTCCATCGGAGGTACAGAGAAGACAGGTTGCGCCGTATTCGATATATTTTTCTTTTACCCAATTCAGGTATTTTTTATCATTACCGTATGATCCGTATTCGTTTTCTATCTGCATCATTATAATATTGCCGCCGTTTTCAGCCATTCTCGGGCGGGCAATATCAAATACTTTTTCAAGATAAGGCGTGACCTTTTTGAGATAAAGTTTATCGTAACAGCGCAAAGATATATTCGGATATTTATGAAGCCAATAGGGGAGTCCTCCGAATTCCCATTCTGCACATATGTAAGGTCCCGGACGGAGATATACATCCAGACCTACTTCCTTGGCAACGTCTATGTATGCGCCGAGATCAAGGTTTCCCGTAAAGTCAAAAACGCCTTCTTCAGGTTCGTGAAGGTTCCAGCACACATAGGTTTCAACAGTATTAAAACCGCATTGACGCAGTTTTTCAAGTCTGTCTTTCCAGTATTCTCGCGGTATGCGAAAATAGTGCATTGCGCCTGATAATATACGGTGCTTAACGCCGTTTTTATAAAAAGATGTGCTGTCAAAAGTTAAAACGCTCATACTTCTCTCTGCCTTTTAATTAAAATTACGAACAGAGTCTAACATATTTTTCACCTTTTTGTCAAGGTATTGAAAAAAGCAATATTTTGTTGTATAATGAACTATAAATCTTTTAAGGACAGTTATATGAAAAAAAGTTTTTTTGATAATCCTGCGTTTTCGGCTGTCATAAAAAAGCTTAAGCTGATTTGGAGCATACCCATCGTACGGATACTGTCGGCTGTGCTTGTTGCGGTTATCGTTATTTCAACACTGATAAACGTTTTCAAAAAGGATACCGTTAATGATACAGTGAGCTCGCCTCAGGAATCACTCTCAGAAGAATCCGCAGAGGATATTGTCAGCGAGGAAGCAGAAGAATCCGAAACTCCGGTTATCGCCCTTCCCACACCTTGGATATACGGTAAGGTTGATAATCTGTCAAGCGTTATAAGCTCGGATTACGGTATTATTGTGAATGCTACAACACGGCAGGTGCTTGGTGGGAAAAACCATCTTCAGCGCATTTATCCCGCTTCCATGACAAAGATAATGACACTTATCGTTGCAGTCCAAAGCGGTGTGGATGTTGATTTCGAATACGTAATGGATTACCGTCTTATAAATAAATACTATTTGGCGGGAGCAAGTATGTCCGGCATTTCCGCAGGAGATACCGTTACTTTCAAGGATCTGCTGTACGGTGCAATTTTACTTTCGGCGGCAGATGCAACTGCCGCAATAGCAGATATAGTTGCAGGCGGCGAAGAAGCTTACGTTGAGCTTATGAACGAAACTGCCAAAGAGATCGGTTGTGTTGATTCTCATTTTACCAACACAAGCGGCTTGTATGATGTTTCAAATTACTCCACCTTGGGCGATATTGCTCTTATGCTGGATTATGCCATGTCAATTCCTCTTGCGCGTGAGATATTATCTACGGCAGAGTATACAACGCCTCCTACTCCGAAGAACTCAGATGGATATTATTTTTTCAGTACTATGTTTACAAGAATCGATAACGATTCCGTTCCCAATATGACAGTCCTCGGCGGAAAGACCGGTTATCTTGTAGAAACAAGGCATTGTCTTGCAAGTATGGCTATGGGACAAAACGGTGAAAAGTACATCGTCGTAACAGTCGGCGGCGCAAAATATGATCCCATTAACGATTGTATTAAACTATATTCAGATTATTACGGAGCAACAAATGAAACAGAATGATCCTTCATCACAAAGTAGTAATTTTACCGATTTAGTCAAATTTATAATGAGTATATTCGTTGTAGCTATCCACGCTCATTTTATGCGCGGAAACGCTGTAGCTGATATGCTTATTTCCGATGTTATCGGCCGTATTGCGGTTCCCTTCTTTTTTACAGCCGCAGCGTTCTTTTTGTTCAGGCATTCAACCGACAACAACTTTGGTAAGCGTGTTGCGAAATACGCTACCAGAATGACACTTCTGTACGCCGCTTGCACTTTGATATACATACCCGCAATTATTAACTGGAACAAAGGTAAGGTATCTCTCACGAAGTGGATCAAACTTATATTCTTCGAAGGAAGCTACCGTCAGCTTTGGTTTTTGCCTGCTTTGGTTTTTGCGGTTTTGCTCGTGTACGGTCTTTTCCGGGCGGGAATGTCCACAAAACTTATCTTTGCTATCTCCGTACCCTTGTATATCATCGGCTGTGCATTCCATTCATTCTATAAACCGCTTATTAATTTTGAATTCATTTCCGAATACGCAAAGGATTATTATACCGTATTCGGTACGACACGTAACGGCATCTTCTTCGGATTCATCTATGTTGCCTTGGGCGCCTTACTTGCAACCCATTCATTAAAGCTTAAACAGCCGGTTGCTTGGCTGGGATTTGCTCTTTCTTCCCTTGGCATGGTGGCGGAAGTACTTATAATAGAAGAATTTGCGATCACATCAAAGGGAATGGGAATGTATATATCCGTATTCTTTGCGGCTCTTTTCCTGTTCTGGATATCGGTTAATACCAAGCTTTTGTCCCGTTTGCCAAGCAAGCCTTTTAAAATACTGCGTGGATTATCCACATATATATACTTTTCACATACGTTTTTCCTGTATCTCTTTTCCGAATTAAGCTATAACGAAGAGTTTTTCGCCGCAACGGCCGCTTCCATCGTTTTCGGATTGGCAATTATCGGCATAAAGGAGCTTACATCCCGTGTCAAGGAGAAATCATCTCGGTTAGTACCGCATGAATAACTATTCTCTTATCTCCCAGCCCGAAATTGCTTTCGCAGGTTATCATCGTAAGCAGATAAGGCGATTCTCCGGGTGTAACGCCGAAATCGATCATTGATTTGCTTTTTCCCGTTTCAACGTAGCTGTTCAGCTCGTCCTCGCTGTGAAAAACGGTTTTTATAAATTCGTTTCCGCCTTCGATATATGCGGAATAGGGCTTGTATATTGCCAGTTTACCGTTTGAATATATTTCTATCTCCGCATTTATAAACCTTTCGGGGTTTGCAAGGTATGCAAACATATTTCCCGATGCCATATTATGGCCGTACAGAATTATATTTCTGTTTTCGGTAAGATCGCTTTTCAGGCGGTAATCAACGATTATCGAACCGTTTTTATCATAGGAGCCGTCATAAGCTTTTCTGACGTAATATTCATTATCGGTAGTTAACAGCAAAGGATAACTTATCTTCGTTTTTTCAACGTTTATCCAACCGCATATATCGGAATATTTACTCGCCAGATTTTCCATCATTCCGCCGTAGATATCGTAGCTTTTACCGGATGCGTTGTTGATATTCACCGTATATCGATATTCTTCTCCTTTTGCGCCGTCCCGCTTGTTGACCACGGCAGTTGTTGTAAAACAGATTGCGGCTGCGGTAAAGCCGATTAAACTTATCAAAGTATATTTTTTCAATTATAATCACCCGGATATATTATCTCCGGAAAAAGGGAAGTGATACTCAATATGAGCAGACTTGTCGGTCCTCTTGTTCTTGATGGGGGCGAAACCGTGATCATCCGTTGGTCGGACGGCACCGAAACCGAAGCAAAATACGTTGAAACCTACGGATATACCAATCTTTTTGATGCAGGCGGTAAAGAAATACGGTTATCCAACCACTTTATGCGCCTTAAAGGAATTAAAATTTTTTTAAAATAAGAATATAATATTGAAAAAAAGAGTGGAAAAATCCACTCTTTTTTGGTGAAGTTAAATATTATTTGGTGTTTTTCTTTTTCCTGTCTGCAATAACAATAACTGCGCCGATAATTGCAAGCGCGATCACCCCGTAAACTGCATAGCCCCACGCGGGGAAACCGCTTACTGCAGCGTTATCGCTGTCTGTTACGGAGTTTTCATTGTTAACCGTAAAGGTGCGGTAATCGTCTTTGTTATTTAAAACGATCTTTTTCAGCGTTTTAAGATCGCTCTCAAGCACCGAGGCGGCGGTTATATCGGAAGGCTCGGGGAAGTTATCGCAGAGCGCGATGATCTCATCGGCGTTTTCGGAAAGCTTTTCACTTTCAAGCGCGGTAAGAAGCCCGCTGATTTTATCTGTATAAGCTTTTAATTCCGTGGCGTCAACAACGTCCTTCATTAACTCAAGTCTTGAAATAACGGTGTTCAACTGCGCTGCCGCGGCGGCTTTGCAGTTGTATGTGGGAGAAAGTGCGGATTTATTCAAAATCGTCGAAGCGATCTTGCTTCCGTAGTTGCCGGAAACGTATTGAGAATATGCGAAAAATGCAAAACCGTCGGCTCCCGCTTTTCTGCTTTGACGGATTTGTTCGATAAAAATGTCCGCCCCGTAATCGCCTACACCTATATAAGCAAACACTTTATCCCCACAGGCTTCGACAGTATAACCTGCGTACATCTCAACAACGTTTGTGCCGTACGCCATCGGATATGCAATGTTTATCAAGCCCTCGTTCATCCAAAGCTTTGCGTTTTGCAGATGGGAGGTTGCGCTGTCGGTAAGATTGGGAGCAACGTCGCAGGAAACGGTGGTCATAGGAGAAAGATCGTTTACTGTTGCGACTATCTTTTTCACGAGGGTCGTAACGTGTCCGTTTCGGTATTCAACCCATTCTGTCCACAACTTTCCGCCAACGGGAATGTCAACAGGGTCTGTACCGTATTGCTTTTTGAATTCGTTTCTTGCAGTTTCGGTATAGCCGAAATCCTCTCCCGTGGCGATAGGATAGCGTATATAATCCAGTTGCAAGCCGTCAAGGCGGTATGTTTTAAGTAGATGTTCGTACACGGACAACAAATAATCGGTTGCTTCTTGGTTGGCAGGATCTATAAAATATCCGTTTCCGTATTCGTTGTATACAAAATTTTCACCTTTTTTGTTCATACACAGCCATTCGGGCTTTTGGACGGCAAGACTTTGCTCGTAATAAGTGCTTGTGCCATAACTGACACGGTAAACGGGAAGCCATCCCTGAAGCTCCATGCCTTGCTTTGCACATTCGTCAATGAACGCCTGCAAAAGATCGAATCCTTTAAGCGAGGGATTTTGTATAAAATATCCGTCCTCGGGCATGGGGCATATGAAGGTGCTGTCATAGAACAGCTCAAGACAAATTATATTAAAGCCCATAGCCTTTATCTCGGCAACCCGCGCGGCGACTGCCGCAGCATCGGTGAGTCCTGAAGGACGGAGCCACAGCGCTCTACCTTCAACCGCAGGTGATTCTTCTAACAAAAGATACAACGTATCATAATATTTATCAAAATTGTTTGCGGATACAATAGCTTTTGCGGTTTCGTTATTTTCAACGCTCGCACAAACGTCGTTATAGTACTTTTTTAATGCTTCGATACGCTCTTCCGCGGCTTTGTAATCAATAAGACGGTACTCTCGGTCAGCGGCTTCAAGCTGCAGTACAGCGTCATCCAATTTTATCTTTACTGCGGCTTTTACACTTTCGGGATTGTATGCAAAGGTGATCGTCTTCTTGCCGTCATCTATCTTCACTTGTAATCCTATTTCAGCCGCATCGTTAAGCTCTGCGATACGGTCGGCACCTACTGCGCTGATAACAAATCCACCCTCGGGAATTTTGTTGTCATTACCGCCGATAGAGATAACGTATCCGTTTTTATCAACGCATACTTCGTTACCCCAGATATTGGTTTCGGTGGTTTCACCCTTGTTATATATCACAATAGTATTTGCGGTACGGATAGAATTATATTTATCGAAAGAAACTGTCTTTTCATAGAAGGGATCATAATTTTCTCCGATAATCAGAATTACGGATGCTGCATGATCAACAATACAATAATCACCGGTAATAATTTCAGCGAGCTTGTTTTTGTATCTTTCGCCTTTTGCGGCTATAACGAAGCCGTTTTCGGGAATTTCACTGTCGTTACAGCCAACAGACGTAACCGCGCCGTCAGCAACGATAACTTCATAATAATTTTCGTCTGTTCCCGTGTTTTTCGCTCCGTAGGCTGAATCGAATACGGCTATTCCGGTAGAAGAAAGCAACGCGTTGTATTCATTGAATTTGATTTCGGTTCCGCCGTTATCGGCAAGTGTAACGGTGTTTAGTCCCGTTAAAATTATAGTTATAGCTAAAAAGAAAATCAGTGTTTTTTTCATAATGACCTCCGTTTGCTTCGATTATAACATAACTGCCGATATTGTCAAGTTTTATCCTCACGGCGGATTCTTTCGAGAGTCACGTTGATTTCTCCGCCCAAAAGTATTATATACATACAGATATACAACCACAGCATTGTCAGCATCACTGCGCTTAACGAGCCGTAAATATCTGTATTCGAAATCGAAACGTATATGGAATAAAGCTCGGTAAAGATTACCCATCCGCAGGCAGACAGTACAGCACCGGGCAGGTGGGAAGCGAGTGAAACTTTTTCAGCAGGGAAGTAGTAATAGATAACCGAAAACAAAACGGAAAGCACGGCAGCCTGGGTTATCATTTTCACTCCGATAAGCAACGCCTTAAAACCAAATTTAACAACGATTTCTTCAATAAACCATTCTCCCAACAGCATAAGACCGATCGTGAACACGAGTGCAGTAATAAATACTATCGTATAAAAAACCGCATAACACCGTCTTTTAATATAGCTTCTTTTTTCGGTACAGCCGTAAACCTCGTTTAATCCGCGCATAAGCGAATAAATCCCTTTTGACGAAGACCACAAAGCCGCAATAGCAGTAATAGGAATAAGCCTGTTTTGTCTTGCATAAAGCTCGTTTATAATATTTTCTACCGTATCTCCCAAAGATGACGGTGTTATCGTGAGTATTAAAGATAAAAACTCTTCTTTGGAAAATGGGAGATATTTAAGTGCTTCCAGTACGAGCATACTGAAGGGGAAAAACGCAAGCAGTACGAAAAACGCAGTTTGTGCCGCATAGGCAGACAAGTTGTGTTTTCCCACGCGGGACACAAAATGGTTTATTCGTCTTATAAAACCATTCATTTTTTCTCCTTATTTGTGTAATTTTTTCATTGACTTGAAGTATCCTCTTATGTTATTATATATCAAATACAAGCATTTATCGATTTTTGTTTAATTCGGTAGATTTTCAACGTAGTTTTTAATTAAATTTTTAAATATAAAGGAGCTAACATTATGGGAAACGAATACAGTGAAAAGTTTGCTAAATCGGGTCTTACTTACGATGATGTTTTGCTTATCCCTGCAGAAAGCAACGTGCTTCCCGCGGACGTAGATATCAAAACACAGCTCACCAAAAAAATTACGCTTAACATTCCTCTTATGACGGCGGCAATGGATACCGTAACCGAAACTCGTATGGCGATCGCTATCGCTCGTGAAGGCGGTATCGGTGTTATCCATAAGAATATGAGCATTCAGCAGCAGGCTGATATGGTCGACCGCGTAAAGAGAAGTGAAAACGGCGTTATAAACGAGCCTTTCTATCTTTCCAAGGATCACTATGTTTATGATGCAAATGCGCTTATGGGCAAATATCGTATCTCCGGTGTTCCAATTTGTGAAAACGGCAAGCTTATCGGTATTCTTACCAACCGTGATATACGCTTTCTTGATAACTTCGATATCCGTATCGAAGAGGTTATGACAAAGGACAACCTTGTTACCGCAAAAGAGGGAACTTCTCTTGCAGAAGCACAGGAGATCCTTCGCAGAAACAAAATAGAAAAGCTTCCTCTCGTAGATGATGAGGGTAACCTTAAGGGACTCATCACTATTAAAGATATTGAAAAAGCACTGAAATATCCCAATGCGGCAAAAGATGCTCAGGGCAGACTTATCTGTGCAGCCGCAATCGGCGCAACCAAGGATGTTCTTGAGCGTGCTAAAGCCCTCCTTGAAGTTGGTGCAGACGTACTTGTTCTTGATTCCGCTCACGGCCATTCCAGAGGTATTATAGAAGCTTGCCGTAAGGTTAAGGAAGCGTTCCCCGAGTGTCAGCTTATCGCAGGTAACGTTGCTACAGGTGAGGCTACAGAAGCTCTTATCAAAGCGGGCGCAGACTGCGTAAAGGTAGGTATCGGCCCCGGTTCTATCTGTACCACCCGTGTTGTTTCCGGTATCGGTGTTCCTCAGGTTTCCGCTATTTACGATTGTTATCAGGTTGCATCCAAGTACGGCGTTCCCATTATCGGTGACGGCGGCGTGAAGTATTCCGGCGATATCGTTAAAGGTATTGCGGCAGGTGCAAACGTTATTATGGTCGGCTCTCTCGTTGCAGGCTGTGATGAAGCTCCGGGCGAAACCGAAATTTATCAGGGCAGACAGTTCAAGACCTACCGTGGTATGGGCTCTCTCTCCGCTATGAACAACGGCAGTAAGGACAGATACTTCCAGGCAAACAATAAAAAGCTTGTACCCGAAGGCGTTGAGGGTCGTGTTGCTTACAAGGGCTATCTTGCAGACACCGTATTCCAGCTTATGGGCGGTCTTCGTTCCGGTATGGGATATTGCGGTACCGCAACTATTGAAGAGCTTAAGACAAAGACACGCTTCGTAAGAATTACCGGCGCAGGTCTTAAGGAATCTCATCCTCACGATATTTATATAACCAAAGAAGCGCCCAACTACAGCGTTTCTCCCGACAGTAACTAAGTTTCTCTTTTCCCACGGAGGTTAAAATGTATAGCAAAACCGATCTTAATTATCTTTCAAGCGTAACCGAAACTGTTGCCGCTTCCTCTCCCGAGGTTGCCGCAATCATAAATAAAGAGCTTGAGCGTCAGCGCGATAACGTTTGTCTTATCGCCAGTGAAAACTTTACCAGCGCGGCTGTTATGGCTGCGACCGGAAGCTGCCTTACCAACAAATATTCCGAGGGAATGGTTGGCAAGCGTTACTACAGCGGTTGCACCGTAGTAGACGAAATGGAGCTTTTCTGCCGTGAAAAGTGGCTCGAGGTATTCGGTGTAACCGATACTTATCACGTTAACGTACAACCCCACAGCGGCTCTCAGGCAAACTTTACCGCATATACCGCATTTCTTACCAAAGGTGATACCGTTCTCAGTATGTCCCTCGCCAACGGCGGACATCTTACCCACGGCTCTCCCGTAAACAACAGCGGCAAGCTTTATAACTTCGTTCATTACGAGGTTGATGAAAACGGCTTCATTATGTATGAAGATATCGCCGCAAAGCTTCGTCAGCACAATCCCAAGCTGGTCGTTGCAGGTGCAAGCTCTTATTCCCGTATTATTGATTTTGCACGTATCAGAAGCATTATTGATGAATATACCGCAGAAACCGGCAACCCCGTATTCTTTATGGCGGATATTGCTCATATCGCAGGTCTTGTCGTTGCAGGTGTGCATCCCACACCCTTCGGT
This sequence comes from uncultured Oscillospiraceae bacterium, assembly GCA_964485815.1. GTDB lineage: Bacteria > Bacillota > Clostridia > Oscillospirales > CAG-382 > SFLA01. Next base: position 45,709 of record CAZAJX010000002.1, on the reverse strand, counting down.
GTTTGCGACGTTGTTACTCTTACTACCCATAAAACTCTTCGCGGCGCACGCGGCGGTCTTACCTTTGCTAAGAAAGAATATGCGAAGAAGATCGACAGCGCGGCATTCCCAGGCACTCAGGGCGGTCCTTTGCAGCACGTTATCGCAGGTAAGGCTGTAAGCGCTGTCGAATGTCTTAAGCCCGAATATAAGACCTATATCGAAAACGTAGTTTCAAACTGCAAAGCAATGTGCGATGAGTTTATCAAGATGGGTTACAAGGTAGTTACCGGCGGAACTGATAACCATTTGTTCCTCGTTGACCTTACTCCCAACAACGTATCCGGTCTTGCTGTTCAGAACGAGCTTGAAAGACGCGGTATAATCCTTAACCGTAACTGTGTTCCCGGTGAAAAGCGTTCCGCTTATGAAACCAGCGGTATACGTATCGGTACTGCTCCCGAAACCACCCGCGGCTTTACCGCAGAAGATTTCGTAAAGGTTGCTCACAGAATTGACGAAGCTATAAAAGACCTTATGGCACAGAATCAGCAGTAATTTATTCAAAATAAAAATAGAGAGAAAACATCGCGTTTTCTCTCTTTCTTTTTGTTATTCTTCTATTGCCGCCTTTTTGTTTAAAGCGTTTTTAAACAATTCGGGATCGGCTTTGGGCCGTCTGTCATAGGTATAAAGCCCGTTGCGCTCCTGCTCAATGTCATAAAGCTGTGTATAGCAAAGACCGCAAATGCGCTTGTTACGCATCAGCACGTCGGTAAGCGCGGAAAAGCGTTCAACAAGCTCTGCGTCACTGCCTGCACAGTTACCGTATCCCCATGCACCCTCTTCAGGATTAACAGCAGTTCCGCCGTATTCGCTCATAAACACGGGAAGCGTACCGTCATAATTTTGCCTGCCGGCATAAACGTCGTAAAGAGGAGCGTTTTCAGCGAACGCATCGTATCTTTCGCCATATACCTCGGGATTCTGCTCGTAATCGTGAAGATCGTAGCAATCGGTTTCGTAATGTATTCCGCCGCTGGCGTCTATGCAGGGACGGGTAGGGTCATATTCCTTGGTAAAATGGTATACTTCCTTTGTGTTGTCCCCTTGCTTTTCTCCTGCGTTCTGATCATTCATCGGATCATACATAGTTTCGTTAAGAGGACACCAGCCGATAATGGAAGGATGGTTAAAATCTCTGTCAATGATCTGCTTCCATTCATTGATCAGAATATCTTTTCCTTTATCGTCGGCAATGCTTATGCCCCAGCTGGGATATTCTCCCCAGACGATATATCCCTGCATATCGCAGATATAGAGGAATAAGGGCTCAAACACCTTTTGGTGCAATCTTGCGCCGTTAAAACCGCATTTTTTGGATATCAGTATATCATTTTCCAAAGCCTCGCGGGTGGGGGCGGTGTATATTCCGTCGGGATAAAAGCCTTGGTCAAGCACAAGACGCTGGAATACGCTCTCGCCGTTGAACAGATACTTTCCGTCCCTGAATTCGGTACTGCGGATGCCGAAATAAGAAAGCACCTTGTCTTTACCGCATCTTATGGTAGCGTAATAAACTCCGCCTTTACCGATCTCCCAAAAGTGAACCTCGGTTAAGGTGATTTCAAAAACGTCTTTTCCTTTGCCGTAACCGCAAAGTCTTCCGTGCCAATAAAGTTTAACCTCAACTTCATCATCGGCTACCACCTCAACGCGCACTTTTCCGTTAGCCGCATCGGGATAAAACTTAAAGGAATGAAGGTATTTTTCGGGAACAAACTCCATCCATACCGTCTGCCATATACCCGTGGTGCGGGTATAATAACAACCGTGGGATTCGGGCTTCATAGATTGCTTTCCGCTGGGCTGGTAGGGTGAGCAGGTATCATCGTCCGCACAGACAGTAATAACGTTTTCTCCCTCCTTTAAATATTCGGTTATATCGTATGTAAAGGAGGATTGTCCGCCATAGTGCTTTTCAAGCTGTGTATCGTTGATCCATACCGTAGTTTCGTAATCACACGCACCGAAATGTAAAAGTGAACGCATATTGTGGTCAAGATTTATATTAAGCGTGCGGCGGTACCATATTCTTTTTATAAAATCCGTAATTCCGATTCCCGAAAGCGAGCTCTCCGGCGCAAAGGGAACATTTATTTTAAGAGAAAAAACGCTGTTTTTATCAAGCGTTTTTTCATTATCTATCGCACATTCCCAAACACCGTTAAGGTTGTGCCAGCTATCTCTTACGCACATAGGGTTGGGATGCTCTGCTCTGGGTATCTTGTTAATAACCATAAAACATTACTCCTTTATTTGTTGTTTTTATTTTATATCCTTTTTCGGGGGTTGTCAATAACAAATTTAAGTGTTATAATGTGTACGAAAAGAGGTCTTGTGAAATGTTATATAGAAAAGCGCTTAAATCCGATAGCTTGTTTATCGCCGAATGTTTAAAAGATATCCTTTCTCTCCACGCGAGAGGCAGGGAAGACATATTTAAAAATTGCGGCGGAAAATATACAGCCCTTGATATAGAAAAAATGCTGGATGAAAAAGATATACATATCTTTGTCGCGGAAGAACAGGGAGAAAAACTCGGCTATGCAATTTGTTATTATAACAAGATCAAAAACGATCCGGTTTTAAAAGACCGCAAAATATTTTATCTTGACGATCTGTATGTTCTTCCCGCCACCCGCGGAAAAGGCGCAGGAAACGGATTTATGGAATATCTGTTCGCTTATGCAAAAGATCTGGGTTGTGATTCCTTTGAACTCAACGTCTGGAATTTTGACGGCAGCGCCACCGGCTTTTACCAAAAATGCGGTATGACCACTCAAAAGCAAATAATGGAGAAAAAGTTGTAATATGAAATACAAGTATATTTTATAAGCGCTATGGACAGGAGTTTATATGAATAAATTTGTTTCCCTTTTTTTTATTTTTACTTTCACGCTCACTGCATTCATATTCGTTAGCTGTACTAACTTAGACGAAGATGAAGTATCGGATACTTCCGAGACTTCTGCGGAAGCGGATGCGTCAGCGGACACTTCCGATGCTTCGAAGGACACCTCCGAGGAAAGCGACAGTTCTGACGAACCTTCCGATGAGCTTTCTGACGAACCTTCCGATGAGGTTTCGAAAGAGCAGGACAACAGCACCACACCTAAGCCTAATGAGACTTCCAAGGAAGAGGCTTCTCGGCCCGACGAGGTAAGTAAGCCTGCGGAGGAGAGCAAGGTAGAGGAGACTTCCAAAAACGAAGAAACCTCAAAGGCAGAAGATGCTAAGCCTACCCACACGCACACGTGGAAGAACGCAACCTGCACGGCTCCTAAGACCTGTAAGGATTGTGGAGCAATTGAAGGCGAAGCAAACGACCACGATTGGGCGTCTGCGACTTGTCTTGCTCCCCAGACGTGTAAAACCTGCGGTCAGACGGCAGGCAGCGTTACCGCACATTCCTATGAAAACGGAAAGTGCAAGCATTGCGGTGACGAAAAAGAAGTGGTAACCGGTGATACGCCTGTGGATATTGTCATCAACGGCAAGCAGGAGTCGGTAGACTCTTATGAAGAGGCTGTTAAAGCTCTGACTTTAAAAGACCTCGAAGACATGGCGGCCGGCGAGACTATAGTGCTCGAACTTACAAACACTCGCACATTTACCGCCAGGGGTGATGGCACTTTCGTGTGCTCGACCACCAAAAGAATATATACTGCAGAAAGGGTATATGATTTTTATATCAGCCAGTACTGTTCTCATTGCGGCAAACGTAAAGGCGGCCAAGGAGAAAACGGCACTTGTGTTCGTTTTCTGCAAGACACCAATTGTCCTAAATGCGGTGAATTTTGCAAAGCGCTTGAATGTCATACTTGTGATGAATAAGGCGGTGTATAACAGATGAAACGAATAAGAAAAGGCTTTCGTTTTGTTGTTTCACTTCTTTTAGTGTCTACCTTGTTGGTCCCGGAGCTTGCTCCTGTCTTTGCTGCGGATTGGAACGGCGGTTCTACTGACAGTAACGTAGGCAACGTATCCGGCTCTACAGGATATTCTGTTTTGAGATAATATAAATAGCCTATGAATCGTAAAAATTCATAGGCTATTTTGAATTTTAAGTAATTAACCGTTGTAAGCGTCTTTATCGCAGATAAGAACAACGTCAGGGTGAACCTTGAGAAGGGTAGCGGGGCACTGGGTGGTGATACGGTCATCCTGCATCTTAACAATAACGTTGTGCTTGCCCTTGCCGCTTGCAAGAACGATGATCTTCTTTGCCTGCATAATGGAGCCGATACCCATAGTAACCGCCTGAGTGGGAACGTCTGCCTTTGAAGCAAAGAAACGGGAGTTAGCTTCGATAGTGCTGTCGGTAAGACCGGTGAGGTGAGTACCAACGTAAAGCTCGTCTTCGGGCTCGTTGAAAGCGATGTGACCGTTGGGGCCGAGGCCGAGAACCTGAAGGTCGATACCGCCTGCAGCCTTGATAGCTTCGTCATAAGCCTTACCCATAGCTGCGGGATCTTCCGCAAGACCGTTGGGTACGTTGGTGTTAGCCTTGTCGATATCTATGTGATCGAACAGATTGTGGTTCATAAAGTAACGGTAGCTCTGATCGTGATCGGGAGCGAGGGGATAATATTCATCAAGGTTATAAGAAGTAACGTCCTTAAAGGTGATCTCACCTGCTTTGTTCATAGCGGAAAGGCACTTGTACATACCTACGGGAGTAGAACCGGTAGCAAGACCGAGTACGCAGGAAGGGTTAGCCTTTATGGTTTCAGCGATTATCTCTGCGCCCGCTTTGGACATTTCTTCGTAGTTTTCGCAAACAATAATTTTCATAACAAAAGTTTCCTCCGTTTATGTTTGAATTTACAAATTGGATTTTAACACATTCTTTTATGTTTTTCAAGATATATGGGCAAATTTTGTAAAAATAATGCCGATACGTTTTAAAGCGTATCGGCATAGGTTTTAGTCTTTCTTATCCTTGAAAAGGGTAAGCAGATACATAAAGCAAACGATAATTGCGGTTACAAGGAAGATACCAACCATACCGAATCCCATAATGGTGAGGGACTGCATAGTATTATCAAACTTGCCTTTCTCTTCATCGTTTTCTTCGTTCACGGAAACGTCTTCGCTGTTGTTTTCATCAACCAAAACGTCGCTTTCCTCATTCACAGAAACGTCTGCGCTGCCTTCAGCAAAAACGGGAACGTTGATTGCGGTAAGAACGGAAAAGAGGAATACGGTAATAAGTAAAACAGAAATAATCTTTTTCATTATAAATCCTCCTCTTTAACCTAAAATGCTGAGTATAATACCGCCTGCGATAACGGATGCAACCTGACCGGAAACGTTAACACCGATAGAGTGCATAAGCAGGAAGTTATGAGGATCTTCTTTAAGACCGAGCTTGTGAACAACACGTGCAGACATAGGGAATGCGGAAATACCTGCAGCACCGATCATGGGGTTAACCTTCTTCTTGGTGAAGAGGTTGAGGAACTTAGCGAACAATACGCCGCCTGCGGTATCAAAGATAAACGCAAACAGACCAAGACCGATAACGATAAGAGTATCCCAACGGAGGAAGTCAGATGCCTTCATAGTGAATGCAACGGTAATACCGAGAAGCAGAGTTACCAGGTTTGCAAGCACCTTCTGTGCGGTATCAGAAAGAGAATCAAGTCTGCCGCACTCACGGATAAGGTTACCGAACATAAGGAAGCCTATGAGGGAAACACACTCGGGAGCGATAAGACCAACAACTATAGTTACGATGATGGGGAAGAGAATACGAGTCTTTCTGGAAACACCTTTGGGGGAGTATTCCATACGTATAAGTCTTTCCTTCTTGGTGGTGAGAAGCTTGATAACGGGAGGCTGAACGATAGGGACGAGAGCCATATAGGAGTATGCAGCAACTATGATAGCGCCGATATACTTGGTTCCGAACTGACCTGCAACGAAAATACTGGTAGGACCGTCAGCAGCACCGATAATTGCGATAGAAGCAGCATCGGTGATAAGGAATCCTTCGCCAAACAGACCGAGGTCGCCGAGCAGAGCAGCAAGGAAAAGGGTTATAAATATACCGAACTGTGCGGATGCGCCGAACAGCATAAGCTTGGGATTGGAAAGCAAAGGACCAAAGTCGATCATTGCACCGATACCGATAAACAGAAGCAAGGGCAATAATTCGTTTTCAATGGTTGCGCCGTAAAGCATCTCAATAACTTCAGGTGCTCCTGCGATGGGCAGGTTAACCAATATAGCTCCAAAGCCCATGGGAAGAAGCAGGGTAGGCTCCATATCAAACTTGATAGCGAGGAAGATCAAGAAACCGCCAATCACCCACATGGCTATCATACCGGGCTGTTCTTTTACGATACTAACTGCATTTTCGTAAACGAACTTCATGTTTTCCAAAAAAAATGCCAAAACAATCACGTCTCCTTTTTTAAACATAAAAATAGACCTGTATCGCCTTTTGGAACGACGATAAAAGTCTTGCAATTTAATGACTGCAAGTTCTTTTGGGGCAAACCTTGCAGGCAACGGCTTTCGCCGCTTGCTGTTTTATAAATTTATGGTGTAATTTTAACAAATTATTTTCAATTTGTAAAGACTTTAATTAAAAATTGTTTACTTGAATTGGGTTTTGTGGTATAATAAGGTGAAAAATAATTAAGGAGCATATGATGAAGGATTGCCAACAGAAAAAACCGTCCTCAAAGCTTACCGCTTTTTACATTACGGTAATAGCTGTCATCATTATTGGTGTCGCTGTTTATATTGCAGTGCAATATGATGCGGTCGAGGTTTTGTCCACTATACGAAATATCGATCCTCTCTTCGTATTTTGCGGAGTAGCTATGGTCTTCCTTCAGCTTTATTGCGAAGCAGGCTGCTTCAAAATACTTTTTAAACTATTGGGACGAAAAATCTCATTCTTTTCCGCTTCCGGATATGCGGGTACCGACCTTTTGTATTCGAATATCTCTCCCGCACAGCTTGCCGGCCTTCCTGCGGCGGGTTATTCTATGTATAAAGACGGCATCGATACAGCCTCATCCTGCAATATTCTTGCCATCTACTCTATGTGTAACCGCATAGCCGTAGTTATAGTTGCAACCGCGGCGGTATGCGTGTTTCCTGTTTTACTGAATACAGGCTCTGCACTGTTTATCACCTTGTTTATTTACGGTGCGATCGTCAATTTGTGCATTGTGGGTTTGTTTGCTCTCACTTTATTCGCTCCATCTTTTGCACGGCGTCTTATCCCCGGTGTTGTCCGTTTTCTTTCCCGTTTTAAGTTTTTGCATATAAAAGAAACCGCCGTTGAAAAATCCGTTAAAAGTGCCGAGGATTACATTTCCGCATCAAAGATAATGCGGTCTGCTCCTTTTACGGTGTTGGCTGTATTGTTTATATGTATCGTAAAACGAATTATCAATTTTTCAATCGTTTATTTTACGTACCATGCTTTCGGTTTACGGCACGAAAGCTTTGTGTATATTGTTGCCGTGCAGTCGGTTCTGGCGGTTTCTTCGGAATCAGTACCGATTCCCGGCTCGGCAGGTGTGGCAGAAAACGTGTTTACCATTCTTTACAGCGGTATTTTCGGCCCCAGATTGTATATTCCCGCTATGATCGTTACACGTGCTTTGAACTTTTTTGCTTTACTTGTTGTAAGCGGTGTTCATTCTCTTGTATATAATTTCTTCGGAAGAAAGGAAAAATAACGTGAGAAGATCAATTTTTTCTTTTATACTTGCCGTTTTCATCGTTTTGTCCTGCGCGGTAATTACAGTTCACGCGGATAACGATATTTATGTAAATGTCAACGAAGGCGACACCGTTTCCGGCGAGTTCGAATTTATGGCACACGGAATGGATAATATTCAGATAAATATCGACGGAGTTTCTGTAGGTGCAGGGATAGGCAAGCCGTATTTTTCCTTTAATTCCGTTGGACTCGATTACGGCGGAGGAAACGTATATTATGGAGATAAAACTCTTACACAGCTTCCTTCAACCTCCGGTTCGTTTACGATGGTTTTTGATGATGAAATACTCAATGATGGCGACGCTGTTATTACATATATCGCGGCATCCGATGGATTTTCTTATCCCGATATACCTGTTTACGGCACTTATAATCTTGATGACCAGACGCTTTCGAAGATTTCTGTAATACTCCCCAACGGAAAGCCCGTTTTGCCTTCATTCGTCAATCTCTATTATCCCGTTGAGGGTACAAACGAAGTTACTGTTGTTACCGAAAGCTATGATCCTGCAAAAACTTACGTTATTGGCGACGGATGGAATGCCGAAACCAATCTCGGCGGCAGTACTCCTACTACACCCATTTATATTTCTTTTGTATTTGAAGAGCTTTTGAATACTATCGAAGAAGAAACCGGCTCTGTCGCCGTGTTCGATACTGCTTCTCTCGAAGACGGAGAACATACTTTATCCGTTCTCTCGGACGGAAAAACGGTAAAAGAAATTAAGTTTTTTACCGATAACACAGGACCTTCTATAGATTTTGAATTTGAATTCGGAACTGTTATTTTCAAAGATTCTGTATTGGAGTTTTCGGCAACCGATTCTTCCGGCGAAGCCAAAATAAATGCTGATATTGACGGCGAATTTTATCATTCGGGACGTTCTCTCGTCTGGGTTTCCGAAGGCAGACATCTCCTTACTCTTACCGCTACCGATGCATACGGAAACACTACTACCGTTTGCACTGAATTCGTTATGTGTGACCGTAAGGACAGCGTTATAACTGAGGATATGGAATCCAAGGACGGAATTGTGAGCATAACCGGAAACGGTGAAGAGTATCGCTTTTATATCGGCACATCCAAAGGCTTTGTGTTTGAATATCAGGGCGGTACCACGGAAAAGGGCAGGGTTGCTGTTTTTGCCTACGATTGGCGAAACGATTGCTACGAACTGCTCGGCACTGCGCAAAACGGTGTCAAAACTGAATTTGCAGTTGAAGGCGATCGTTTTATCGGCGCGGAATGGGAAGTGATCATAACCGTAAAGCCCGATATTTACGTTTCCGCTTCCGATACCGTGGTATGGATAACCGATACCCAGTATTATTCCAATTTTGATGATCTTAACCACGTTTATGAACTGATACTCAACTACAGTGTCGATCTTTATAAGAACGGTAAAGCTGGATATCTTATACATACCGGTGATATCGTCGATACCTACGTTCCCGCAGACAAAGCGCAGTCTGAATGGAAATTTGCAGATAAGGTTCACGAAATTCTTGATAACGCAAATATGCCCAACGGCGTTCTCGCAGGTAACCACGATACTTATAACACACCTGCAGACCTTTCGTATTTTAACCGTTATTTTGGAAAGGGACGTTTTTTTAATAATAATTGGTACGGCGGAAGCCTTGATAATAACTCCTGCCACTATGACCTTATAACCATTTCCGGCACGGATTATCTGTTTTTATACCTCAGCAACGGTATTGAGGCAAACGAGCGCACCGTCGCTTGGGCAAACGCTGTCTGTAAGGCTTATCCCGAAAGATCGGTTATTGTATGTACGCATTCTTACCTTGACGTTACAGGAAAATACGTAAGCAATCTTCAGGATGTAAACGCTTATAACCACTCCCGTGCGGCAGAAATTATGGAAAATATTATTGTTCCCAATAAAAACGTTGTCGCTGTCCTGTGCGGACACGTTCACGGTGCTTGCCGCGTTCAGCGTGATCTTGGTAACGGACGATACGTGTGGGAAATACTTTCCGATTACCAGTATGCGGAAACGGGAAATGCTCCCACTCATACCGCAAACGGCTGTTCTCTTGACGGAGAGGGATATATACGCCTTATCACCTTCGGTGAGAACGGTCAAATGCATCAAACCACTTATTCACCCCTTTATGATGATTATAACTTCTTCGAGGAAGAGAAAGATACCTTTGACATCAGGCTTCAGACTGTAAACGAAAGAGTAAAGGTCAACACAGATGTTGCTGTAATTCATTTCATTCCCGAAACAAGTATTAATATCCCGTTGATAGTAATAATATTGTCGGTAATATTGATCACATCAGTGGTTTCAGCCCGTATAGCACGCAAAAAAAGAAAGGAGTAATTAATGCTCAATCACAATGAAATAAACAATATCGTTAACAGATATACAGATCTCTGCGTTTCCAATACGACCACAGAGCTGTCCTTATACGAAAAGTATGACGTAAAACGCGGATTAAGAGATGTAAACGGTGTCGGCGTTCTTACTGGACTTACGGGGATTTCTGACGTACAAAACGAAGGCCGTCTGTTGTACCGCGGCATTGACGTTAAGGATATGGTTGCAGGATTTGCCAACGAAAAGCGCTACGGCTTTGAAGAGGTAATATATCTTTTGCTTATGGGCAAGCAACCTACGGCAGATGAATTAAAGGAATTCAAGAAAATTTTAAGCGAATACCGAGTTTTACCCCGTAACTTTGTGCGGGACGTAGTACTTAAAGCTCCTACTGCTGATATTATGAACGCTCTTGCAAGAGAAGTGCTCACGCTTTATTCTTACGATAAAGCGCAAGAGGACATATCTTTGCCCAACGTAATGCGTCAATGCTTACAGCTCATCTCCGTATTTCCTCAGCTTGCGGTATATTCATACCATTCATATAACTACAAGAAAAGGGGAAAAAGCCTCATAATTCATATTACGGACCCCAACCGTTCCATAGCAGAGGATATTCTCGCGTTGCTTCGTAACGATGAACAGTATACTCCTTTGGAAGCGCAGGTACTGGATACGGCGTTGGTGCTCCACGCAGAACACGGCGGCGGTAACAATTCCACCTTTACCACACGAGTAGTTACTTCTACGGGTACGGATACCTATTCCGCGATGGCTTCATCCTTGTGTTCTCTCAAGGGACCTAAGCACGGCGGTGCATCTCTCAAAGTTATGGAAATGTTTGAAAATATCCGTAAAAACGTTGAAAACTGGAACGATGAGGATGAGATTCGCAGTTATCTTTCCAAAATGCTTGATAAGCAGGTGTTCGACCGCACCGGTCTTATATACGGTGTGGGCCACGCAGTATATTCCAAAGCAGATCCCCGTGCGGAGGTGTTCCGTTCCTGCGTAGAATCCCTCGCCCGAGAAAAAGGCAAGATCAAAGATTATAAGCTGTATCGCAACGTTGAAAAGCACGCCATCGATCTTATTTCACAAAAACGCCGAATATTTAAGGGCGTTGTAACAAACGTGGATTTCTATAGCGGGTTCGCATACAGTATGCTCGGCTTGCCGAAAGAACTGTATATTCCCATATTTGCCACCTCCCGTATGGCGGGCTGGTCCGCGCACCGTATGGAGGAGCTTATAAATGCAAGTAAGATCATCCGTCCCGCATACCATACCACCTGCGAGGAACAAAGCTACGTTCCTCTTGCGGAAAGATAATCTCTTGACAAAATCAGAATTTTATGTTACACTTTGCAAAATTTTCGGAAATGAGGATTTATTATGTTCGTTAACGTATTAACGTTTAGCGCAAATAATTCCGTTCAGCACGTATACGGCGCCGATCGTTGGCAGCCGCCCGTGCTTATATCGTCGTACTCATTTTCGGAATAGTGTATTGTATTTTCTGATATGAAAACAGCGGTGTAAGCTTTTGTTAAATGCTTACACCGCTATTATTTTACTTTTTTGGAGGTCTTTATGAATACGTTTGAATCGCTTACCAATTACTACAATGCAAAAGACGAGCATCTTCGCTTGTCTTCACGGCACGGCAGTATAGAATTCCTTACGACGGTAAGGTACGTTGAAAAATATCTGTTTGAAAACGCCCGTATCCTGGAGATCGGTGCCGCAACGGGCAGGTACTCTCATTATTTTGCCCAAAGAGGATATACTGTTGATGCAATTGAGCTTATACAGCACAACATTGATGTGTTCAACTCTCTGACTCAACCCGAAGAAAAAATCACGGTACGGCAGGGGAATGCTCTTGATCTTTCAGATATTCAAGACGAAACCTATGATATTACGCTGCTTCTGGGACCGATGTATCATCTATACACGGTAGAAGAACAGTTAAAAGCTCTTTCGGAAGCCATACGTGTAACAAAGCGTAAAGGCAAAATTTTTATAGCATATTGTAATACCGATATGACAATATATCAGTATTGCTTTAAACGCAACATGATGAAATACGAAATGGACAGAGGTATGATCGATCCGGATACCTTCAAGCTGTACTCAACACCTGAAGAAGTATTTCAAATGCACCGCAAATTTGAGATTGATGAGTTAATGCAAAGCTTCAATACAAAACGGTTGCATTTCGTCGGTACGGATATGTTAACAAGACTTCTTGACGAAATCGTTGACACGATGGATGACGAAACGTTTGATTTGTATTTACGTTATCATTTCAGCATATGCGAAAGGGAAGATATGGTAGGTGTAACCAACCATATGCTCGATGTTATCGAGAAAATTAGTTAAATATTGTTTTCGCTTATATATTCGTCAAGAATATCGGCAGCAGTGCGGATACAGTCGATACAGCATCGTCTTTTACTGTAATATTCTTCCGTCCGTTCTGCGGGAACGGGGGAAACGGATTTTCCCCGTGCGCCCAATATCTCACGGCAGGTGTAGCTTCCGTTTAATTCGGCAAACCGCTTTACTAGCATTTGTATCGTAGCGTAATGCCGCGCCTTTGCACCGTGATCGCCGATATCATCATAACCGAATATAGTACCTGCGGCAAGACACATTCCAAGGCACGCTCCGCAGGTTTCCCGCAGTCTGCTGATACCGCCACCAAAGGATGATGCCATTCGGAAGGATGTCTTTTGATCGATACCCGTTATATCGCCAAAGGATGCAAAAACCGCTTGTGAGCAGTTTGCACCGTTTAAAAACAGATTTACGGCAAGTTCGGAACGTTTCACAATATAACCTCGCATTTGATTAATATGAATTTATTATACATAAAAGAAAAAATAAGTCAAATATATGTTGAAAATGGTAATAATTTATGTTATACTCTAAAGTTGAGGTGTTGTGTGCATCTTATTGATCAGGTTAATAAAATTTATCATATTTTCAGAGGTGTTATTATGCTTACAGCAATTGCAGGTATCAACTGGGGAGACGAAGGAAAGGGTAGAATGGTTGACCTTCTCAGCGAAGACTATGATATAGTCGTTCGTTATCAGGGCGGCAACAACGCAGGACATACCGTTGTTAACGAAAGAGGTAAATTTATACTCAATCTTTTGCCTTCCGGAATTCTCCGTACCACTACCGTTAACGTAATGGGCAACGGAATGGTTATCGACATCAAGCATCTTTGCGAAGAGATCGGCCGTCTTCGTGAGGGCGGTATCGAGATCACTCCCGATAATCTTAAAATCAGCGACCGTGCAGTTATCTGTATGCCGTACCACGTACGTATGGACTGTCTTGAGGAAGAACGTCTTGCAGACAAGAAGTTCGGCTCTACCCGCCGCGGTATAGCGCCCGTTTACGCAGATAAATATTATAAAAAGGCTTTCCGTATGGGCGACCTCAGAAATATCGACGCTATCGTTTCCAAAGCAGAGTCTATCGCTGAATGGAAAAACCTTACCGTTGCTTTAGGTTACGGCGATACTCCCGTAAAGGGCGAGGATATCATTTCTTATCTCAAGGAATACGGCACTCCTTTGCTTCCTCACATTTGCGATACCGGCTTGTATCTCCACAACGCAAATGAGCAGGGCAAGAAGATCATGTTCGAAGCACAGCTCGGCGCTCTCCGTGATATCGATTTCGGTATATATCCTTATACCTCCTCCTCCAATACCATCGCTGGCTATGCTCCCGTCGGTGCAGGCGTGCCCGGTCTTAAGCTCGACTGCGTTATAGGCATTATGAAGGCGTATTCTTCCTGCGTAGGCGAAGGTCCCTTTACCTGCGAAATGTTCGGTGAAGAGGCTCACAAGCTTCGTGAAGCGGGCGGAGAATACGGCGCCGCTACCGGACGCCCCAGACGTGTCGGCGGCTTTGACGCTGTTGCTTCCCGTTACGGCGTAAGAATGCAGGGCGCAGACGTGCTCGCTCTTACCAAGATGGACGTGCTCTCTTGCTTTGATCAGATTCCCGTTTGCGTTGCATATAAGGTAGATGGCGAGCTTGTTTACGATTTCCCCGTGGGCGAAGCACTTGATAAAGCTGAGCCCGTATATGAATATTATCAGGGATGGGGATGCGATATCAGCGAATGCCGCAAATTTGATGAGCTTCCCGAAGCCGCTCAGGCATATGTTCGTGAAATAGAAAAACTCTCCGGTTGCCGCATCGGTTATGTTTCTGTCGGTGCTGGCAGAGAACAGTATATCGTTTGCGAATAATTATACGGAGTTAAAAAATGTTTAAAATTGGATTTGATAATCAAAAATATATCACTCTCCAATCCCAGCAGATACGCGACCGTATCAACCACTTCGGCGGAAAGCTTTACCTTGAATTTGGCGGAAAGCTTTTCGATGATTACCACGCGGCGCGCGTCCTTCCCGGATTTGAGCCCGATAGTAAGCTTCAGATGCTTCTTTCCTTAAAGGATGAAGCAGAAGTTGTTATCGTCATTTCTGCGGAAGATATAGAAAAAAACAAAGTACGCGGCGATCTCGGTATTACCTACGATGCAGAAGTACTCCGTTTGATCGATGCTTTTCGTCTTTGCGGTCTTTACGTCGGCAGTGTTGTCTTTACTCAGTATTCTCTTCAGCCGTCTGTAGTTGCGTTTGAAAAACGCCTTGAACGCCTCGGAATAAAAACTTACCGTCACTACCGTATTGAGGGATACCCCTCCAATACCGCCCTCATCGTAAGCGACGAAGGTTACGGACGAAACGATTATATAGAAACCTCCCGCTCTCTCGTTGTTGTTACAGCGCCGGGGCCGGGAAGCGGTAAAATGGCGGTTTGTCTGTCCCAGCTTTACCATGAGCACCGCCACGGTGTAAAGGCGGGATATGCAAAGTTTGAAACTTTCCCCGTGTGGAATCTTCCCTTGCGCCATCCCGTAAACATCGCGTATGAAGCTGCAACTACTGATCTTGACGACGTAAATATGATCGACCCCTTCCATCTTGAAGCGTACGGAAAGACCTGTGTCAATTACAACCGTGATATCGAGATTTTCCCCGTGCTTCACGCTATTTTCCAAAAGATCTATGGGAAGTGTCCTTATAAATCTCCCACGGATATGGGCGTAAATATGGCAGGATATTGTATCTTTGACGAAGAGGCTGTATGCGAGGCATCACGTCAGGAGGTAATCCGCCGTTATTTTGCGGCTATGTGTCAGCAAAAGAAAGCTATGAGCGATAGCGATGCCGTTTATAAAAACGAGCTTTTGATGAACAGATGCGATCTCCGTGTAAGCGACAGAAAAGTCGTTACCTTAGCCCGTGCAAAGGCTGAAGCGACAGGAATGCCTGCAGCAGCACTCGAATTACCCGACGGTAAGATCGTTACGGGAAAAACATCAGATCTCCTCGGTGCGTCCAGCGCGATGCTTCTTAATGCACTTAAATATCTTGCAGGACTTGATGATGATCTTTTGCTTATTTCCCGGGAAATTATTGAACCTATTGCAGAATTAAAGGTCGGCCACTTGGGCAACAGAAATCCCAGACTTCATACAGATGAGGTTTTGATTGCTCTTTCCATATGCGCCGTTACCGATGAAAATGCTAAAAAAGCTTTGGATATGCTTTCAAAATTAAAAAATGCAGATATGCACTCTTCAGTAATTCTCTCGCAGGTTGATGAAGGTCTGCTGAAAAAGCTTGGCATCAACCTTACTTGTGAGCCTCTATATCAGACCAAAAAGCTTTACCATAAATAAGGAGCTGTCTTTATGAATAAGATTTCCGAATATTTCGGCACAATGGTATTTAACGATAACGTACGCAAAGAAATGCTTCCTCCCGAGGCATACAAGAGTCTGCAGGAAACTATCGAAAACGGCAGAAGTCTTGATATTTCTTTGGCAAACGTTGTTGCTTCCGCAATGAAAGAGTGGGCTATCGAAAAAGGCGCTACTCATTATACACATTGGTTTCAGCCGATGACGGGTATTACCGCAGAAAAGCACGATTCTTTCTTTTCTCTTGAAAAGGGAACAGGTCAGATCATCGTAGGCTTTTCCGGCAAAGATCTTATCACCAGCGAGCCCGATGCATCTTCTTTCCCTTCAGGCGGTCTTCGCGCTACCTTTGAAGCCCGTGGTTGTACCGCTTGGGACCCTACGTCCGATGCATTTGTCAAAGACGATACGCTTTACATTCCTTCCGCCTTCTGTTCTTACAGCGGCGAATGTCTTGACAGAAAGACACCGTTGCTCCGTTCTATTCAGGCGTTGGATGTCCAAGCAAAGCGCTTGTTAAAGCATTTCGATATCAATCCTCGCCGCGTGGCTCCGATGGTTGGCGGTGAGCAGGAATATTTCCTTGTGGATGAGGACGTTTACCACAAGCGCGAAGATCTTAAGATCACCGGCAAAACCTTGTTCGGCGCACCCGCCCCCAAAGGTCAGGAGCTTGACGATCACTATTTCGGTATAATTCCCTTTAAAGTAAAGAATTTTATGACAACTCTTGACAGAGAGCTTTGGATGAGAGGAATCCCCGCAAAAACGGAGCACAACGAAGCCGCTCCCTGTCAATACGAGCTTGCCCCCATATTTACGGATTGTAACCGCGCTACCGACCAAAACCAGCTTACAATGGATATTATGAAAAAGGCAGCAAAGGAAAACGGATTGCGTTGTCTGCTTGCGGAAAAGCCTTTTAATTCCATTAACGGAAGCGGTAAACACAATAACTGGTCGTTGTCTGCCGACGGAAAGAATCTTCTCGATCCGGGCGATGATATGCCTTCTAACAAGCTTTTCCTGCTTATGGTTTGCGCAGTTCTCAAGGGTGTCGATAATTATCAGGATCTTATAAGAATTTCTGTAGCTACTGCCGGTAATGACAAACGTCTTGGCGGCTACGAGGCGCCTCCTGCTATAATTTCTGTTTTCCTCGGCAAGCGTATTACCGATACCTTAAAATCTTTTGTAAACGGCTCACAGATCGTTACCGATGAAAGCCAGCAGCTTCCCTTGGGCGTAAACGTTTTACCTCAGTTTGCAAATGATGGTGAAGACAGAAACAGAACTTCTCCCTTTGCTTTTACGGGTAATAAATTTGAATTCAGAATGCCCGGTTCTTCTATGTCCATCGCAATGTGCAACACGGTGATCAATACCGTTGTTGCCGAATCTCTTTGCGAATTTGCCGATATTCTTGATAATTCCGATGATATTTCCAAAACCGTGGATTCGATCATTGCCGATACTTATTACAACCACAAACGTATCATTTTTAACGGTAATAACTATTCCGAAGAATGGGTAAGAGAAGCACAGCGCCGCGGATTACTCAATCTCGCCAATACTGCTCAGGCTCTCCCGCATTATATTTCCGAAAAAAATATCCGCATTTTCGGAAAGCACGGAATTCTTACCGAAAAAGAAATGCTTTCACGTTACGATGTTATGCTGGACGAGTATTCCAAAACAGTTAACGTTGATGGTTCTACAATGGTACATATGGCACGCCGTCAGATATTGCCTGCAGTATCGTCTTATGTAGCTTGTGTGTGTGATAACGCCGAAAAGAAAAAGAAACTTGTTTTGTCGGATAAAGTCGAATACGAGCTTGCTTTAAAGCTTAACGATTGCGCCGTTTCTATTTATAACGAGTGTGAATCGCTTTCCGTTCTGTTGGATAAGGCAAAGGCTGTTTCCGATAAACTTGAAAAAGCGCGTTTGTTTGCCACACAGATCATTCCTTGTATGGATAGGTTGCGCGAAGCGGCAGATACCGCTGAGTTATACGTCCCCAAAGATATGTGGCCGTTCCCCACATATACCGAAATTCTTCTTTAATATAATTAAAAGCCCCGACAAATAAGCGTTGTACCTTGAAGAAAGTTCTCTATAAAGCAAATTATACCCATGATGTCGAAACATCATGGGTATTTTTTAATTCCTTTACTATTGACTTAAAGTATGCTATAATATAACTAACCGATAAATATGAATTTACGAGGAAGAGAATGAACAACACCGAATACCTTAAATATTCTGCAACAGAACCGATGACAGTTCTGCGGAGAAAATTTAATGATGGCGAAAGTTTATATAAGGTCACACCTGTTAAATTATCAATTGATGATGCAAGAGATGATGTTTTGTATGTCCAATATGTTTTGGAGAATGCATATAGCGGTTATCCCCATTATGATGAAACCTTATTTAGAACAGCCTTTATTTCCATCTTGGATGAATTAAATTCTTTGGAAAAAATCACTCCGAATGAATTGATTGACTTGATATGTAAACATCTGTCTTTTATTTCCGATGGGCATTTATCTTTATCAACGCAAGATTACGGAAAAGGTTTCTACAAAAAAGTGCACACTTTCGTGTCTGACTTGCGTCTTACCAAAACGAATGACTCTTATTTTGATTTATGTTCTGGCAAGCCGATTTCTTTTGATAGCTCCTTGCGTATTTTTCCAACAGTCTCAATGAATGGAGCTGCTACATATTTGATAGGCGTTCGCAGTAAAGAGCAGATTGAGGTAATATTCGTCAGAATAGGGAATAATGAAGAAGTTTTACCTGTTCATAAAATAAAAAGTCATACATCTACGGAAGAATTCTTGGTTGATGAATGTTACCACGAAGATACTGCGATAATCACATGTTCGAGTTTTGTTGGCGATTCAGAAGCGCAAAAGAATAAACTTTATGAGATTGGTAAAAAATGCCGAAATTATAAGCATGTAATTTGGGATTTATCGAATAATCTTGGCGGCAATTCGGAACTCCCAAAACAGTTCCTGCTCGGTCTCACTGGTGGTTTTCGTGACACATTGAAATTTCTGGAATTAAAGTCGACTCTTGTTCACGCCAAAGAGTATGGGATCATCCAAGATATTCCCTATCGTTTTGAACAAATTTGTAATGAGCAAACAGAAAGTGCTGATTTATTCAATGGTGAACTTCATGTAATAATCAATGATATGGTGGCGTCTTCCGCCGAAATCGCAGTTGCTTGGGCAGCAACTCTTCCACGTGTTACTTTTTATGGATGCAATTCACTGGGAATAGGATGTTTTGGAGATTTATGTATTTACTATTTACCTAATTCTAAAGTAGTGCTATGGTGTCCGCAAAAAGTATTCGACACAAACATCGTTGAAGCAGTTGGCTTCGAACCAGATTATTGGATAGACAGTAAAGATGTTGCTACCTCTGTACTAAATAAAATCAACTCTAAAATAGCAATATTGTGAAACAGGTCTCATAGTGATATTTTTGATAAATCAAAAGTGATATTAAAGCCCTACGGTTTCAGTGATATTTTATTCGGTTGAAGACTGCCTAAAGCAATATCACTCGGCGGTATCCGAAAACTAGCGTTGCGTCTTTTAGAATACAACGCAGAAGTGTCGGAGTTTTTGTTTGGTTTATTCATATTGTGCTTGAAATGTTCATAATTAAATGGTACAATATAAATACAGGGGGGAGAAATATGAACATTTTCCAGTTCCTTACGCCAAAAAGCAATGTTGCGTATGTAGAAATCAACTGCACACTCCGCCAAGCACTTGAAAAAATGCGATTTCACGGTTATACGGCACTTCCCGTTATTGATAGTGAGGGAAAATATGTCGGCACGGTGAACGAGGGCGATTTTTTATGGGATATTGTAAACCGTAACGAATCTGATCTGAAAAGTCAGGAAAAACGCACTGTCAGAGAGATTATGCGTACCGATTGGAATCCGCCTATCGATATTACCGCGTCACCTGAGGAGTTACTTCATAAGGTTCAAGCACAAAACTTCTTGCCGGTTATCGATGCACGCGGCGTATTCGTCGGTATAATTACAAGAGGCAGGATTATTAAATATTTTACAGGCACATACCTTACCGTATAAAATCTTAAACCGTTCCGCATATCACGCAGAACGGTTTAATTGTAGGGGTCCCCAAGAAGCGGTTAGCTTCTTGGGGTAATTGTCTGGGTCCCCAAGAAGCAGTCAGGTTTCTTGGGGTGATTAGTTAAGAAAGATATTTGTTATGATATTGTTAAGTAATGAAAAGGAAATCGTGACCGTTGATGAGATTACCGAAATCGTGCGAGAAAAGTTATCACTGCTTTCGTATGAAGTTGCATGCGCAGCCTTTATGGATGCTAAAAACAACCTCATAAGTTTGGTACAGCTGAGCAGTGGTATTTCTTATACTGTTGATTACGACGTGAAAAGTCTTATAGAATACGCAATAAGCCTTTCCTGCAAAAGAGTAGTGCTGTATCACAACCATCCGTCAGGTTCGGCGGAACCGTCGGAAAGTGATATAGTCGCAACAAAGCACATAATAAAGCTGTTGTATGTCAACGGAATAAAGCTGATCGATCATATAATAGTAACCAAAAACGAATCTCAATCCTTATTCGCTTCCGCTCCGGAAATTACCTTGTGATACGCGATACGTTCATCACCATTTTCCAAATGTATAATACCGCATTCCGAAAATCCGTGCTTTTTAAGAAAGCTTCTCATGGGCTTGTTGTCCTTGTGAGTGTCAATGCGAAGGTTTTTATAGCGATTTTCGGCAAATTTTATACATTCAGATGCAACACCGTGTCGGTTATTATTAACGGCAATTCTGTGTATAACGCCGTATTCTTCACCGTTCAGCCAACCGCTTCCCATAATATATGAATACGTTTTGTCGGGTCCGTTTAACAGAGAAAATACGCCGATAATATCATCGTTTTCCACACAAACGTAGCAAACCTGCGCGTTGATATCCGCAACAATAGTTTCTGTGTACGGATAACCGTCCGCCCATTGCTTTAAATTTCCGTTCGCACGCATATATTTGCGGGCATTTTCAAAAATGATTTCTATTGTGTTCAAATCTTCATGTTTTGCTATTCTGATTTCCATTTTACCACCGCTTTAATTATTTTGTACTTATAAAGGAATTGTATGAAATACGATAAAATCACCCACGGTATTTTTCACGAACGCCATAACAGATTTGTGGGGACTGTTATTATTGACGGAACACCGCAAACCGTACATATTAAAAATACCGGAAGATGCAAGGAGCTTCTCGTTTCGGGAAACCGTATCATACTCTCGGTTTCGGATAACCAAAACAGAAAAACAAAATACGATCTTATCGCCGTATACAAGCGGGGCAGTACCTTAATAAATATGGACTCACAGCTTCCCAACGATCTTGTGTTTGAATGGCTTCCCAAAAGCGGCATGTTTTCCGATAAAGCGATTTTCAGCAGGGAAGTTACCTACGGAAATTCAAGATTTGACATTAAAGCCGTCGACGGAGAAAAGACCGCATTTATCGAGGTAAAAGGCGTTACGCTGGAAGAAAATGGCGTATGTCGCTTTCCCGATGCACCTACCGAACGGGGACTCAAGCACATAAACGAGCTTAGAGATTGTGTGAAAAGCGGATATGATGCATATATAGTCTTTGTTGCTCAATTCAGCGGCGCGGTGTCTGTTTCACCAAATTACGATACCCATCCGGAATTCGGATACACACTTCGTTCAGCTGTCGATGATGGGGTAAAGGTAATTGCCGTGGATTGCATCGTATTTCCCGATGAAGTAAAGATAAGTAAAATAATACCGTTTGAATTTTAAGGAACTCATTATGTACTCACTTTTACTTGCTTTAATATACGTTGCATTTGTAAGCTTGGGATTACCCGATTCCTTGTTGGGTGCAGGTTGGCCGGTTATGCACGCAGATTTCGGCGTTTCCATACCGTATATGGGAATTGTAACTATGATAATATCCGGCTGTACGATTATTTCCGGCCTTTTGTCCGATAAGCTTACAAGAAAGCTGGGAACAGCTTTGGTTACCACCGTCAGCGTATTTCTCACCGCGGTTGCGCTGTTGGGATTTTCATTTTCAACAAAGTATTGGATGATATTGGTCTTTGCAATTCCTTACGGTCTTGGTGCAGGCGCGATCGATGCCGCGCTAAACAACTATGTAGCATTACACTATACTTCAAAGCATATGAGCTGGCTTCATTGCTTTTGGGGCGTGGGAACTATCGTCAGTCCTTTTGTAATGAGTCACGCACTCGCAAGCTCTACCTGGCATAACGGTTACCGAACGGTAGCTGTCATACAGATAGTTATTGGACTTATTTTGCTGTTCACGCTGCGAGTCTGGAAAATAAACGTAAGCAAAGCTAACATTGCTGAAGACGAAAAAAGTGTTGGTATAATCGGAGCTTTTAAGATTAAAGGAGTACCGCTTATACTCATTGGCTTTTTTGCGTACTGTGCCGCTGAATCCACGGCTATGGGGTGGGCAAGCACCTACTTTACGCAAGCAAAAGGCGTTGACAGCGAAACTGCTGCCGCATATGCCTCCCTTGTTTTTATCGGACTTACAGCAGGCAGATTCATCGGTGGATTTTTAATGGACAAGATCGGCGACCGTAAAATGATATTGCTTGGCACTGTAATAACGGTATGCGGAATTACTTGTCTTTTTTTCCCCGCAAACAGCAATTATTTATCCGTTGCGGCGTTTATTATTATCGGCTTGGGATATGCACCTATCTATCCCTGCATTATTCATTCCACTCCCGCAAACTTCGGCGCAAAAAACTCAGGCGCCATCATCGGCATACAAATGGCGGGTGCGTACCTTGGCTCAACATTTATGCTGCCCCTTTACGGCGTGCTCGGAAAATGGGTGGGATATTGGCTTTTGCCCGTATATCTCCTTGTGTTTATAGCACTTATGGTCGTTATGACAGAACTTACCTTTAAAATCACCGCAAAGAATAAAGCATAAAACCTATTTTATTAATTTTTCAAGCTGTCTTGCCGATTCCGCAAGCGCGCAAACACACTTGTATACTTCGTCTTCGGTGCGTGCGCCGCAGTTAGCAATATATCTGTCCGCTTCAAGGGTAAGATAACCGCTGTATCCTATCTTTTTAAGGGAAGCGGCTACAGCATCGAAATCTATCTGCATAGAAAAGGGTATGTTGTGTGAATCATACTTTTTGTCGTTATCGTGTATGTGGAGCGCCTGAAGATGATGTCCCAGCGCTTCTATCATAAGAGGTGCAGAGGTATCTTCACCCATCATTTCAGCGTGTCCGATATCAAGACAAGCTACAAAATATTCGTCATTCACCGCATTAAGATGTGCAAGAAAGCTTTCGGCAGAAGAACACGCGGCGTGAGCGGCGCAGTTCTTTTCATCCGACCAGTTCCACATATTTTCTGTGGCAATCTTAACTCCGTGTTCCTTCGCAAAGGGAAGTAATTCAAAATACATCTCCGCGTTCTCTTCGGGAGTTTTGTAGTTATCGGGATGGATAATACAAATGCTTCCGCCTGCTTCTGCAGTGCATTCTATGGCTCTTTTACATCTATCACGTATCTCTTTGCAGTATACGGGAAAAGGCGCGTGTGACTGATTACAGTGGATACCGTAATCTTCGCCAATACGCTTAAGCTTCCGCGCGAAATCCAGATATTCGTTACCGCAAAGAGGATGAGACGAAGGCTTTAAGCATTTGTTTTGCCAATCATAAGGTCCCATTTTGAACATAGAAAAATCCCAGGCATCAAAGCCTGCCTTTGCCACAAGCTCGACAGCCTTTTCTTCGCCTACAACGTTGGCTATAGAAGCAATCTCGGTAGATATAAGCATATGCACACCTCGTTTAATAGTTTTTTATAATTTTACCAAAACAATATATTTAAGTCAAGAATATAAAGGAGAATTTATATGTTAACCGTTGGTTCAAAAGCACCCGATTTTCAATTATACGATAAAGAGGGTAATCTCTTTTGTTTATCCGAACATTTCGGTAAAAAGATCGTTTTGTATTTTTATCCCAAGGACAACACTCCCGGCTGTACAAAGCAGGCTTGCGCCTTTGCCGAAGCTTACGACAGCTTTAAAGCAAATGATATAATCGTTATCGGCATAAGCAAGGACAGCGTTGCATCCCACAAAAAGTTTGCGGAAAAATATTCGCTTCCTTTTATCCTGCTTTCCGATCCCGATCTTAACGCCATTAAAGCGTATGACGTATGGCAGGAAAAGAAAATGTGCGGTAAAGTCGGTATGGGTGTAGTAAGAACGACATTTATCATCGACGAAAACGGTTGTATCGAAAAAATAATGCCCAAAGTAAAACCCGATACAAACGCTTCTGAAATCCTTAAATATCTTGGAAAATAATAAAGCGGCGCTTTTTACAGCGCCGTTATTTTTTAAATAGTTTTCGCTGCCCATTCGTTCAGCATATCAACGTATTCGGGGAATTCTCTTAAGGCGGCAAACTGGGGATGCGGAGAAGTCAGCATACGGTCAGTTTCGAAAGCAATTATGTTTTGCGTCTTATACGTATTTTCAACCAGCTCTTTTAACACCGTGTCCTTCTGCGAAAAATTCATAATTCGTTCCATAGCTGCGAATTCTTTATTTCTTATTCGTATAACGTTTTCTATTGAAGTGTTTTGAGCGGTAAGCATACCTCCGAGTATTGCATATACCGCCTTTTCACAGACACAGAAAATTTCCATATCTTTCTTTTGACTGATTTGATAAAACGCTTCGCCCATTGATTCAATACGGTCGATTTTTTCTTGAACGGTCAGCGTGTTATCAAAACGGATAATCCTCGCAAGCTTTATTCCCATCACGTCAAGAAGACCGTAACAATTCCTCTTGTTCCAATAGCGATATTCTTCGGTATTCTTTTCAAATAACTGCTCAACCATTATTTTTGAATACCAAGAAGGAAGAGTATTTAAAAGCGTTATTGCATCAGATGTTTTTCCGCTTGCGTGTAAAAGTTTTGCCTTCATATCAATGGCATCTGTCCGAATTGCATCCTGCGTACATCCGGATAATATACAATCGCAAATCTCATTAAGCTCATCTTTGTTTTCAAGTAAAGTATTTGCATTGTTTCCCGCCTTACCGCCGGCGATAAACCACATATATCTTACCATAATGCGATAATCGTGGGGATATTTTATTCTGGCGGTTTTAATAAGCTCGCGCTGTTTCTCAAAATCACCGATAACGCCAAGACTATGATATTCACTTATTATATTTGCTATCTCTGCGTTTGCCTTTTCCTCATCATAACCGACAAGATGGTCAATACTCACACCGAATATCTGTGCAAGAGGAAAAAGCAACGTAATATCGGGATACGTTATCTTAAGTTCCCATTTGCTTACTGCAGCGTGGGAAACACAAAGTAAATCAGCGAGCTGCTCTTGCGTAAGACCCTTTGAAATACGCAGTCTTTTTATATTTGTTCCAATGTTTAATTCCATAGTTTTCACCTCAAAAAAATTTTACAGGCCTGTTTATATATTTATTATAACACCGTAACGTGAAAATTCAATGGAACCGTAAGCGAGAATAATTCAACCAACGGTTAAATTTAAATATTACAAAAGAAACATAAAAAAACAGCGGCGCTTTTACTGCGCCGCTATTTATTTAACTAAAATATAAACCAGAGTATTAAAAACAGTACGCATATAAAGCCCATAACAACCAGCATTGGTAAAAACATCAGTTTACAAGCGTTGATATAGGTCTGAAACTGCTCCTTCAATGAAGCGCGGGGACGGTAGGACGAGCCCGAGGGAAAGCTTATTTTCCGCTTTGGAACGCCCGACATATCCGCAAAGGAAGAGCCGTCATCTATATACGTGATCTTTTCTTTTTTGTTCTTTTTTTCTTTACTCATTTGTACTATTCTCTTTTTCAAGCAGGTGGCAAGCCGCAAAATGACCGGGTTCGAATTCCCTGAATACCGGATAAACGTGTTTGCATTTTTCGGTAGCGTAAGGACAACGGGTGTGGAATCGGCATCCTTTAGGGGGATTTGCAGGCGAGGGAATATCACCGCTCAATACCATACGGTTCATTTTTACATCGGGATTAGGGGTAGGAATGGCTGAAAACAATGCTTTGGTATAAGGATGCAGGGGATTTTCAAAAATATCCTTTTTGCTTCCGAATTCCATCATTGCGCCAAGATACATTACCATTATCTTATCCGAAATAAACTTTACAACCGAAAGATCGTGAGAAATAAACAGATAAGTAAGCCCCATAGACTTTTGCAGGCTTTTAAGCAGATTTATAACCTGCGCCTGAATAGAAACGTCCAATGCGGAAACAGGTTCGTCGCACACCACCAATTCGGGGTTTACGGAAAGTGCGCGAGCGATACATATTCTCTGTCTTTGTCCGCCGGAAAACTCGTGAGGATATCTTTCGTAATAATAGTCACGCAAGCCGCACTTGTCCATAAGCTCAAGCACGTAATCACGCACGTTATCCTTGGGGACAATGTTGTGAACCTTTACGGGCTCGGACAAGATATCACCAACGGTACTTCTGGGGGGAAGTGAGGAATAGGGGTCCTGAAAAATAATCTGCATCTGAGTGCGTATGGGACGCATCTGCGCTTTGGAATAGGAGGAAATATCCTTGCCTTTAAAGAAGATCTGACCGCCACTGGGCTGTGTAAGCTTGAGTATGGTTCTGCCCATAGTGGTTTTGCCGCAACCCGATTCACCAACTATACCCAACGTTTCGCCGGGCATAAGCTTGAAAGACACATCGTCTACTGCTACAAGCTCCTTCTGAACCTTTCCGAACAAGCTCTTTTTTATAGGGAAGCATTTACGCAGATGTCGTACTTCCAAAAGAGCATTGGGGTCGGGCGGTAACACGGAATCGGCTTCAATCTGCGCCTTTTTTATTTCAGCTTCTTCCAAAGCCAAAGCTTCGTCATTATATTCGGAGGGAATATTAATTTGATTATTATCAGACATTTTCATTCTCCTCTCCGTACAGATGACAAGCCACGAAATGAGTGGGGCTTACTTGAATCATTTCGGGATAATCTCCGCTGCATTTTTTGTTGCAACGAGAACATCTTTCTTTAAAATAACAATGGGAAGGCATATTTACGGGGTTGGGAACGTTACCGGGAATATTGAACAGCTTGTCATCATTGGAATCCAGCGTGGGCTTGGATTTCTGAAGTCCGACGGTATAAGGATGAAGAGGATTGTGGAATATTTCGGAAACAGTTCCTTTTTCGATAACTCTTCCAGCATACATTACCACAACGTAATCCGCCATTTCGGCAATAATGCCCAGATCGTGGGTTATAAGCAGAATGGAACCGTCCATTTTCTGTTTAAGATCACGAAGCAGATCAAGTATCTGCGCCTGAATGGTAACGTCCAGAGCGGTTGTGGGCTCATCTGCAATGATAAGGCGGGGATTGCAAGCTAACGCCATAGAGATCATTACACGCTGACGCATACCGCCGGAAAGCTCGTGGGGGTAGGATTTATAAACGTGCTCGGGCATAGCAATGCCAACCATACTCAGCATTTCCAAAGAACGCTTTTTTGCTGATTCTTTGGTAGCACCGGGAACGTGGATAAAAGTAACCTCGTCAAGCTGATTACCGATGGTAAAAACGGGATTAAGGGAAGTCATAGGCTCCTGAAAGATCATAGCGATCTGTCTGCCGCGGATACGATGTATCTCGCTTATAGGCATATTAGCTATATCAAGCACCTTATCTTCCATTTCGTAAATAGGAGTACCGTTTTCGTCCTTTTCACCTGTAGGAATCGTTTTTCCACGGTTATCAAGCTTATATTCGTGGGACAAAAAGCGGATATTTCCGCTGTAGATCTGTCCCTGCGGTCCTTGGAGCAGTTGCATTATAGACATACTCGTAACGGACTTTCCGCAGCCCGATTCACCGACAACGCCTACAGTAGAGTTTTTCGGAATATCGAAGGACACGCCGTTAACCGCTTTTACCACACCTTGATCGGTAAAAAAGTAGGTATGGAGGTCTTCGATCTCTAAAATATTATCCTTGTTTTTCATTTCGGTAAGGAATTCTTTTTCGTCCGCCTTGCGGTGCTTGCGATTTTCAAGAGTACGCATTATCTTTGCGTTTTCTTTTGCAATACGGCGTATTTCCTTACCGGACAGGTATCTTGAATTATTTTCTTTAGCTGCCATAATTACCTCCTCATCTTGGGGTCAAGCGCATCACGCAAGCCGTCGCCCACGAAGTTGAAGCCGAGAACTGCAAGAATTATACAAATACCGGGAGGACCCCATACGTTGAAATAATTCTGAAGTATATTCTGGTCTTCGGCAACTATGTTTATCATCGTACCCCAAGCGGCGTATTCCTCAGGTGCGCCTAAGCCCAGATAGGAAAGGGAAGCCTCATAAAGGATCATACTACCCAAGCTTAACGTCATAGCAACGATAAGCTGAGGAATTACGTTGGGAAGAAGATGCTTGAATATTTTTCTGACAGTGGAATATCCCATTGCTTCTGCGGCAATCATATATTCCTGCTCACGAAGCGACAGTATCTGTCCTCTTACCAAGCGGGCTGTTCCGGGCCAGGAAATAATCGTCAAGAACGCCATCAGGTAATATATCTTAAATTTAAGGTCTATTCCCGCGGCGTCTATCAGAGTACCGACAATCAGCAGTATGGGAAATCCCGGCAGACATATGAGAATATCGCAGATACGCATTATTGCGTTATCTATTACTCCGCCGAAATAGCCTGCAATTCCGCCGAAAATTATTCCGAAGAAGGTGGTTATAAATACGGCAAGGAAGCTTACGGTAAGCGAAATTCTTCCGCCGTACATAAGACGTATCAATACGTCGCGTGCGCTTTTATCGGTACCGAGAGGATGTTCGGAACTGGGAGGTGCAAGATTATTAAGGCTCTTCTTTACCTCCACAACCTGATGGAACGTATAAGTCTTTCCATCCTTTTCAAAGGTAACGGCGTGTTCCGTATATTCTGTTTTGCCCGTGGTATCGGATTCAGCTTGTCCCCAGGTATCATATACCAAAGGTCCGATCCAACAAAACAAAAACAGAGCGATTATCATAATAAGACCGACAATACTCAGCTTTGAACGGAAAAATCTGCGGATAACCATACGAGTAGGGGACATAAGCCGTACGTTTTTATCAAAAGATTCTTCTTCGTAATCGGAGGTGTTAACGATAGGTTCGTTTATTTTCTTTTCTTCCATATCGTTTCTCCTTTACTCAAGCTTAACTCTGGGATCTACTATGGCGTACATAAGGTCCGCAAGAAGAACTCCTATTACGCTGAGCAACGCCAGAAACATATTGTAGCCCATAATAAACGGAATATCACCGTCTGCCATAGCCTGAAATGCAATATTACCAATACCGGGAAGACTGAATACCTGCTCGGTGATAATAGCACCGGAAAACAGCGAAGGCAGTAATCCCGCAAGGCTGGTAACCAACGGAATGAGCGTATTACGGAATGCGTGCTTATAAATTACCACACGCTCCTTTAATCCCTTCGCACGGGCTGTGCGGATATAATCGGAATTAAGTACCTCCAACATATTGGTACGTGTCATACGCATTCTGCCGCCGATACTGAGTATTACAACAGTAAGAATGGGGATGAA
Organism: uncultured Oscillospiraceae bacterium; assembly: GCA_964485815.1. Lineage (GTDB taxonomy): Bacteria > Bacillota > Clostridia > Oscillospirales > CAG-382 > SFLA01. The sequence goes on along the minus strand of CAZAJX010000002.1, from coordinate 16,001 downwards.
CAGGTGGCGTACATAGTCAAGCAACAGCGGAAATCCCGAAAGTGATTGAGATGCGTCTGTCAGCAGGGAAGGGTAGAACCAGTCAAAGGGCAGCTTCATAGCCAACAGATCCTTAAGCACCTGACCAAAGAAGAAGGATGGCAGAGAAATACCGATCATAACCAATATGGTAACGGCATAATCCCGTATGGAATATTGGTGTGTTGCGGCAGTTATTCCCAAAGGAACGGCGATCATAAACTCAAAAAACGTGGCTATCAACGCGATAATGAATGAAAGCCCCATATTTTGTTTGATAACGTCGATAACGGGAATGCTGTATTTGAAGGATATACCGAAATCAAATCTGCACAACGCACCCAGCCAATTTAGATATCCCTTGATAATACCGCCGAAGGAATTATCACCCAGACCGTAGAGAGCTTTCATACTCTCTACGGTTTCTTCGGGTATAGTAGCACCGTTCATACTCATTTCTGCAATTTTAGTGTCGATAAAGCTTACCGGCATACAGCGAATGAGCACGTAAATTATAAGAGATACACCCAGCAATATAAGGACGGAAAGAGCAAGTCTTTTCAGTATGTATTTTAACATATATCTCTCCGAAAAAAGTTAATTTATTTTGCGAATTCAATCTCCCAGAGGTGATCAAGAGGTGAAGAATAGGGATTGATCTCGGAAGGCAGGGAAGCGGGATCGATCACGTTGCTGTTATAAGCGTACAATACCATTCTCTGGTATACGGGAAGCTCAACAGCAAGATCGAGAATATAACCCATAGCTTCTTCGTAAAGCTCTGTACGAACTTCTCTGTCGTCGGTTTCGCGGGCATCGTCGATAACTTCACTCAATTTATTGAGTATGGAATTCTCAACGGGATAGCTTGCGGGATTTGCAAGTATCGCATCATAACCCCAGGAAAGAACGCTGGTAGCGGTAGAATTCTTGTGGTATACCTGATAAAGGTCAGGGTCAACGGTAGAGCCCCATGCAGCTGCCCATACGGAAAGAGAACCGGTGCTCAGCTTGGTAAGTGCGTTGGAGTCAGCTACGACCTCAACGTCCCAACCGCATTCGTTCAAAAGCGCTGCTGCGGCACGGAAGGTCTGGTAAGTGGGGTGATCGGTAAGGTTCGCACCCGCAATGGTAAAGCGGATGGAAAGCTTGGGATCGTTTGCGGAAACGCCTGCAGCCGCCATATAATCCAGAATAGATGTCTTTGCGTCCTCTGCGTTAAAGCTGATAGCGGGGTAGTCGTGACCGTTATCACGGCTGTTCTTGCCGGAATCATCCTTGGGATACGCCCAGCTTACGGTGGACATGGGCCAATAGATAGTTTCTGCCATACCTGCGCTGTAGTAGCTGAGTGCAAGGCTGGTATCCATAGCACACATAATTGCTTTACGGAGATTGATATCGGGAATTTTCTTGGCGTTGATACCGATATAACCGTAACCGAGCTGCTGTGTCCAGGTCTTCTTAATGCCCTTGCTTTCAAGAGAATTAAGCTTATCTATATTGTTCTGAGTAAACTGAGGAGTTACAAAGTGAACAGAGCCGTTTTCAAGAGTGTTAAGAGCATCGGTAGAGCTTACTACCTGATAACGTACCTTATCTATCTTGGGTGCGCCGAGAAGGAAGGATTCATTTGCCTTGAAGTATACTACGTTATCTGTATAGAAGGAAGTACCGGAGGGGTTATCGTTATTGTTGCTGTCGGTAGCGATATATGCACCTGCGCCCATAGGAACCTGAATATTACGAGTGGACTGAATTTCATTGGTCATAAAATCGTATGAACCGAAATCAACACCGAACTTGTTGTTTACAATATCAACCTCGTGGCCTTCAGCGTAGTAATGCTGGGGAGCAACTGCAAAAGCAAAGTTCCATATAGCCTTGGGGTCGACACCGTTTATGGTGATCTGAAGAACATCGTACTCATCTGCATTTTTGACAGTACCGTCTTCGTTATGTCCCTTTGCAACCTTATAAGTGCCGTTTTTAGCGGTAACTTCGGTAATATCGGTAGTATGACCGAGAGAAACGATACCGCTGATATTGGGAACCTTAAGAGAACCGTCATCGGCAACGTTTTCGTGAAGTATAACTTCCTTTGCCTTTGCGGTAAATTCGGTCTTCAGGGTCTGCGCAGTTGCCCAGTAAAGAAGAATCTGGTCAAATTCCTGCTGTATCTTGGACTGATATACGTATTCAATAGCAGATTCCTTATCCTTAACAACGGAATCGTTATAAAGAAGGGTAACGTTTTCTATCTTGGACTTGATATCCTTATTGGTCACGGGATCCTTGGCATATTCCAGAGAAACGTAACCTTCGGCAAACATAAAGCAGGTAACGGGATTCTTGAATTCTTCGCGGGATTTGTAGGGCTCGTCGGTGTAAGCTTCCTGCGCGCTGGCGTAGTCGGTTTCAAGTTCTTCTTTAAAGAGCTCCAAAGCACGGTTATAGTCAGCGAGAAGATCATTTACCGTTACGGTAGAAGGATCGGAAGAAATAGCTTCCTTGTAGCCGGAAGACAAGGAATGAGTCTTTATAGCGGATACCATAGTATCGTAATCTGCGCTGTAGCTGCCCTGAGTAGCGGTAGCGCCGACCTGACGGAACAGGTTGATAAGCTCATTAAGACGGTTCTGCGCTCTGGAAGAGGCAGCGTTGGAAATATTCTCGTCAACGTCACCGGAGCCGGAGGTGAACTGCTGTGTACGGTAATCCTGAAGACCTACGATATCGGTAGAATACATAGTGGAAGAACCGGTATAAACAGGATCAAGATAAACGTAAAGGTTAAACATTACGTCCTCCATAGTAAGAGGATGACCGTCGGAATAAAGAATACCGTTTTTTATAACAAAGGTATAAGTGGTTTTATCGCTTGCGGAGTCGTATGTGATATCGTAATCCTTAACCACAACGGCTTCGTCATCACCGCAGGCAACAACAACGTTTCCGTTTTCATAACCGGTAGTAAGCATACCGATCTGTGTCATAGAAACAATAGTGCCGTCAGCGGCAGTGGTGGAGAAGAAGGGGTTGAATACGCCGTCCAAAGCATCTGTCATTATAACGAGTGCATCGGGAGTAGAACCGCCCGAACCGCCGCATCCTACGAGGACGCCTGCGGCTGACAGACACATTGCAAGGCATAAAACAAGTGAGATCAATCTGTTTTTCATTTTAAAGCCTCCGTTTATATTGTGAAATATTTTAGTTAAAATAAATGTTTACGCTTCCGTCGGATTCGGTCTCAACGGTTATATTTTCGGCAGATTCGTCTGCTATGCAGGTGATGCCGGATATATCAATATCCGTATTTCCGCTGCCGCAAAGTAAACCTATAACATATCCCGTCTGCGGGAAGCAATCCGCACCGATTACGAGCTCGCCCGAAATCTGTACGTTATCCAGAACCGCATCGTTGGAAACGATACCTGCCAATATGCCGAAGGCTGCGCCCTGCATTCTTGAGCCTGCATTGATTTCGTAGGTTATGTTTTCGAACACTACGTCCTGCAAAACAGCGTTCGCTTCCAAAGAACCGAACAGACCGCCAAAAAGTTGAGAGCTGTCGCCTTGTATAACGTTAACGTTGGATATCTTGTACCCGTTACCGATAATCTTTCCGGTAAACTTACCCTTGGAAAGGGTGGGGGACCATACGTTATCCGAAAAATCAATATCGTTGCAAAGTATATAGTTACCGTCAAGACGGCTGTTGCTGTAGAATTGCTCAGCGTTATATATCTTAAACCAACTGCCCTCGAGCCAGGTAGTATAAACACTTACCTTTTCCACGCTTGTAACGCCGTGCGCATAGTCAACGTACTTTTCCGCACCGTGTATATTTTCAGTAAGGGGCTCTGAAAGATCATCAGACAAATATACGGAATCAAAGGTATATCCATCCCGCAGAGGGAAAGAGTTTGTGTTCAGCTTTCCCGTTTTTTCGCTCCATTCGGGAAGCTTAAGGTCAATGGCATTAAGACTGTCAAGCAGAGTCATACTCCCGTCAGCATCGGGAGTATAAAACTCGTATGTGAAATAGGGAATCCAAGCGGCATACAAAGTACAACAAGGTGTTTCTGCGGAAAGACCGTCAGCAGACTCTAAAAAAAGCGTATCGGTGTCAAAATTCCAAAGTCCGCTGTAAATATAACCTTGAGGACGTCCCGAAACTTCGGTTGAAACACCGAATTCATCCAGAGGTTTGCCGTTTTCATCGGTGCGAAGCTGACGCTCGGTGTACCATCCTGCAAGGAAATAACCGCTTCTCGAAATGGAAAATGCGCCTTCCGCACGAGCGGGATCATCGGGAGAAAGGAGATACACACCTCCTTCTGCCGTAACACTTTCTGCATCAAAAACATCTATAATGCTTACGTCGTTTGTGCCTGCGAAAACACCGCCGTTGGCATCGAATCTAACGCTTACAGTGTAACCGGATTTATTTAATTCTTCGTAAGGGGGATCCCAGTTGCCGGAGCAAGAGGTTGCGGCAAGGATTACCAAAATAAGTAATCCTGCCGTAACAAACAATTTAGTATAAGTTTTCATTATTTATTCTCCGATTTCTTGTTGATTATCAGAGTCTTCTGTTTGCGCATCTTTTTTAATGCGGTTTTTCTTTTTTAGGAAAATGACGGTTACAGCCGCACCGCATCCCAAAACTGCTAAAACGCAAACCACGCATATGATAGCCACTATCGCGCCGTTACCGCCAACGTCGCCCGAAGTATCATCAATCGACGTATCGGTCCGAGCGAGATACTCAAGGTCGCTTATACGCTTTTCAGCTTGAGTAAGCACGTTGTAATTGGTGACAAGTGCCTTTTGCTCAAGGAGAGAAATGCGGTTATACGCCTCTCTTGCGGCTTCAACCAAAGCTTTATCGGCGAGAGTAATATTCTCGGGCAGTGCGTTGATTGCGTTTATGGCTGCAAGCGTGATCTCGTCAGCAGCCGCTGCGCCGTCTACCACCGTAGAGAAGTATTGATTGAATATAAAGGAATCGTAGTTTTTACCGTTAGCGGGACGAACCATAACGATCTTTTTTGAAACATGACCGATATAGTTTGTAAAGTTAGCTCCATAGAATACGGACGAGGGTGTTTCGGAAGCATTCCACATAAAGTAGGGTGTGATTCCAAGTCCCTGCTGAACTATTTGTGTCTTACCGTCAGCGGCAGTAAAGGTGTATTCTCCGCTACCCGAAATGTTTTCACAGGACACATAGTAGAGATAATCGTATTCTTCTTCAAGAATAGGCGCATTATAGCTGCTGAAGGAAACGAGTTCCAGCTTTTCACAGCCAAAGAAGGCTTTGTGTCCGATAGAATGTACGGTGTAGGGGAGTATTACCTGCTTTACATCGGAAGATGCAAATGCAAATGCGGATATACGGACAGTATTCTCGGCTACAGCCGCAACGTCATCGCTTCCTGCATAGGTTGTAAGCTCTATGCCGTTGGGCACGGTAATGTACAAAGAACCGTCGATCACCTTAACGTATTCGTTGAGCTCAAAGGTGAAAACATCGTTTTCGTATTTATTGCCGTTGAACTCGGTGACCGTAGTTACGGAGAAAGGCTTTATATCGCACATCGCAAAAGGATTGTTACCCAGCTCGGAAAGCTTATCACCCAAAACTACATCAAATTCCGTGTATTCGGATTTGATAAATACGTGGTCGCCAAGCTTAACTGCAGCGGTAAGATCTACCTCTGTAACGGCGGTATAAGCAAATGCATAATCACAGAATTCGGTTACATATTCTTCGTTTTCTACTTCCGAAAGCGTGCTGCAGTAAGCAAACGCACCTTCGCCGGCAGTACTTCCGTTAGGATTGAGAACAACAGAATTAAGGTAAGCGTTTTCAAAGAACGCATATTCTCCGATAACTGTAGCGCCGGAAAGATCAATATTCTCAAGCGCCGACTCGGCAAACGCATAATCGCCGATTTCTGTTATCTTTTCAAGATTTATCTCGGAAAGAGATTCACAGCCGTTGAACGTGTTATCGTTAATTGCCGTCACACCGTCACCCAGCAGAACAGTTTCCAAAGACTTGCAGTACGCAAAGGCATTTGCGCCGATAGACTCGACTTTCTGCAAGGAAACGTTTGTCAATGCAGGGGAGTTATAAGAGTAGATATAGTATCCATCTTCATCAACAGCGTAGCTTGTGAACGTACTGTCAAGAGCAATAAAGTGAACGTCGCCGGAGAAGGCATTTTCGCCGATCTTCAAAACAGAAGAAAGATCGATACTCTTGAGCGAACAAGCGTTGTAGAAAGCAAAATCGCCGATTTCGGCATCGTTGCCAAGTTCAACACTTGTAAGCGCGGAAGCGCCGGTAAATGCGTAATCACCGATTACCGCATTATCTCCGATAGACAAATTCTTGAGAGAGGATTCGTATACGTAGAAGTAATATCTTACTTCGTCAATAGTATAAAAATCATAAGACCAGTTGGTAAGAGGATCAAGATAAAACGCCTTATTTCCGATAACAACGTCATCGCCGATAGTAACAGATTGCAGCTTTTTACATTCACTGAATGCGCCTTCCTCGATAACCGTGTTATCGGGAATGACAACCTTTGTTATCATCGAACCTGCAAAAGCGTATTCGGAAACAACGGATACCTTGTCAAGAGCCGGTGTTTCGGAAATAGCGGTGCCCTTGAATGCATACGCACCGATACGGGTAAGCGTGCCAAGCTCAACTTCTCTTAAATCCTCACAGCCTGCAAAGGCATAATCGCCAACCGAAGTTACGCGGGGAAGGGTAACGGAACGTATCTCCGTGTTTCCGGAGAAAGCGCCGCTGCCTATTGAAACGATCTTGTTATCATTGGGAGCAAAATGCTCTCCTGCGGAAGCAAGAACCAAAAGCAGTTCGGTGCCGTCGGCATTGGTAACGTATGTTCCGTCTGCGCTTAATACAAACTTGTCGGATTTTTCAAAAGTAAGCTTTTCAATAGCAGTTCCGCCAAATGCGTATTCCGCAATAACGGCAACATCTTTTCCAAGAGTAACGTTTTTAAGCTTTTTACAGCCGCTGAACGCACCTGCGGGAATAACTGCGCTGTTTACGGATACTTCCTTCAGTGATTTACAATCGGAGAAAGCATATTGTCCCAGCTTAACGTAATCGGCTTCGATAGTAAGATCCCTAAGATCCTTACAGCCTGCAAAGGCGTATGCACCGATAGACTGGGTATTCTTCGAAAGCTTTACTTCATCAAGCTTTTCGTTGTATGCAAAAGCGTAATCCGCTATAGCAACAGCATTGTCCAAAGACAGATCAGTCTTTATATTACATCCGTAAAATGCGCCTTGGTTAATAAATTTAACGTTTTCAAGACCTTCAACGGTGGTGAGTGAGGTACATCCGTAGAACGCACCTTGGCTGATAGTCTTAAGTGTGGAAGGAAGAACGACCGTCTTTAATGCGGTAAGATTTGCAAATGCATAAGGACCGATCTTCTCTACACCTTCGGGAATTATAACAGTGGTAATGGTATCATCACCGATATACCACATTTTTGTTGCATCGGGCTCTGCCTCTGTAATTTCGTGAGGCTCTTTGGCAATGTAATCGTAGTTAGAGAACGCGTATTGACCGATTTCTGTCAAAGACAAGGATTCGGGAATAACAACTTCACCGCCAAGACCGAAATAATGGGTGAGGCTTGCACCGGTAGTTATATAAGGATCTTTTACAGTAATGGTAATGTTTTGCGAATAGTAGGTACTCTTACCATCCATCAATACCTTAACGGAAACTGAAGCATATCCTTTTGCAACCGCCGTAATCACGCCGTTTTCATCAACCTTAACGATATTTTCGTTACTCGATTCAAACACTACCTTGGTATCGGCAGGGAAGAAAGCATCGAGCTGGTATTTCAACGTTACGGATTCGGAAGGATACATATCCAGAGAATACTGATCTGAAGTAAACTTCATCTCATCTCCCGTAGCGCCGATATCTCTTTCGTCGGTACTGAGGAAATAATATGCTTTATTTACCTTGTATCCCGTAAGGCTGAAGTTGTCCAGAACGGGCTTATCATACTGGACATACCCCTCATCCTCGGGCGAAAGCACTCTCAAGGTTATGCTTGCTTGCTTTTTGGTAACGGTGTCACGGGCAATTACAACCGCAGTGCCGGGTTTAACTGCAACAAGCTGATTATTAACGACCTTGCCAACCGCACCGGTCGCAGGTTCTGTACAATAAAACTCAAGTAATTCTGACCATTCGGTATCGGGATATACCAAGGGAAGCAGATCAACTACCTCGTAAGGGCTGAGCACGATCTCTTCTTCGGCAAAATCGATATCAAGGAAATCATCGGGCAGTTCTATCTCGTAGGTAGCCTGATTAAGAGCGTAATCGTAGCAAGCAACGGTAATTGTGTTTTTGTTTGTGGCGTTGTTACGGATTATATCAATATAATCTGTCAGTTCATAGATAACGTACGTATTGGTATTGAATTCGGAATAAACGGGGGTCATGTACTGATCAAATGCATTCAGCATATATCCCGTGCCCGCATCATCCATACCAACGTAGCCAACCTGCAGACCCATAGCATAATGATTATCATATACCGATAATTTTGCATAATAGCGCATTTCCTTGTTAGAGCTGTCATATTCGGTATAGAATTCGCAATCAGTTACAGAGGGCGCTTCAAAGTCGGTTACGAGAGGGAAGGTAAATTCATTGGAAAGGTTTGTATCTCCGCCGCCGTCGCCGTAATCCAGATAAGATTTAAGCGTTACGGTGTAGGAGGTGTTGTTTTTGAGATTTTGTTCGATAGCGCTGAACTCAATCTCAATGTTTGCGGGATAAATAGGACCGCCGTCGCCGTAGGATTTGCGTATGTCATTTTCGGTACGCTCGTAGACGGTCTTTCCTGTAGCATCGTCGGTAATGGTTATATCAACTCTTGCGGCGTTTCTCAAAAGACCTGCCCATACGAATCTCAAGGAATTTATACCGTCCTCCTGATTAGTGAGGGAGATGTACTTTCTATCAGCTGAGATTTGCGTTACAGCGGGATTTTGCCGGAAGTAGAAAGAACCCAGATAACCAACGTAATCTCCGCTTATACCGCCTATAGGACGGGTAGCGTATGCATCGGGCAAGGTTTTATCTACTAAATCGAGAGAATCGTCAAGCTCATCCTTATTGGTCGCATAATAATCAAGGTCAAACATAGGAGCGAGCGTCCAGTCGCCGTAAAAAGCAAGGTAAGGAACGTTGAGGTCAACAGCATCGCCCACAGAATCAAGGACTACAAATCCTTCCACGTACATACCGTTTTCAAAGGATTCGTCCATATACTTTTTGTTTTCGTCCGTCAGCTTTACAGTAACGGTGATCTTTGCGCTCGTACCGGGAGCGACTGTTATCTGCATACCGTTTACAGTGCCGTTTTCAACAGAAGAAACTTCAACAACAGCACTGTCGAGAAGCTGTGCTTCTTCGGTTACGGTAGTTTCACCGTGTGCTGTTTTGGTGTCACTTACACCTTCAGTCATAACAAATGCAGATACGTTGTAAGAAAGAGCGGTATCACCAAAGTTAACAACAGAGAAGACAAGCTCGTATACACCCGTTTTTTGGGGATCATCGCCAAGCTCTATCTTGGTTTTATCAAGCTCTGTGCCGTCAGCACGGTTATATGTAATGATATATGCATTAGTAGCGGCGCAGTTGTCAAGATTAGCCAATCCGGCGCCTTGCTTACGAACAGAGTAGGGAAGACCGTTTTTATTCAAAAGAATGTCTGCGGTTGACATCATAAGCTGGTTAACCAGCTTTGTTACAGCAATAGGATCTTCGGCTATATCGGAAAAGTTTTCGGTTACGTACTGTCTTAACAGAACGGTAATTCCCGAAATATTGGGGCACGCCATGGAAGTACCCGAAATTCTGTCGTAATCCTGACCGGGAACAGCGGAATAGATAGAACCGCCGTGTGCGGTGATCTCGGGCTTAAGGCTTAGATCGGGCGCAGGACCCCAGGAGGAGAAATCAGACATAAAGGGACCGGATGTATTTGATCTGCTTATTGTAATAGTACCGGTTCCCGCGGCGGCAAGCATCTCACCGTCATCCTGACTTATAGAACATACGGGCAGAGTAGTGTCACCCACGTTCATTTTAATATCACCGGAAACGTTGTTGTAAATAATAAGACCTGCAGCGCCTTTGGATTGGGCAACGTTAGCCTTTTCTTCAAAGGTAGTGGAGCCTCTGCTAACCAGAACGATCTTACCGGTAACGTCTATTCCCGTATAATCTGCGCTTCTTCCCGCACCGGGAATAGTAATATATTCAATAGTTAAACTATCTGTATCTTTATCCAGCAATTCATCAACAAATACTTTTTCTTCGGATACTCTGTCAGTAGACTCAATGAAGTAGATGATGGTATCATTATACAGCATATAAGGAGTCTTTACGCCGCTTACCGAGCCAACAGACAAAACGCCGGGATAGGTGGAAGGAGAACCTACCGTTGCGCTGTCGGGATTGGAGGTAAGACCGAGGTTACCGTTCTTTTCAGAGCCGTAAGTGGAGTTAAAGCTGTTGGATGCCGCAACAACAAGGCTTATGCCCTGAGAACGGATCCTATCATAAACACCGCTTATAAACTCCTTATCGGTCTCGCGGCTGAAACCACAGGCAGTGCCGATAGACATGTTTATAACATCAACACCCAGAACGGCACAATCTTCCAAAGCGGAAAGTATCCACGAAGCAAATGCACTGTCCTTGGTATCGGAAAATATCTTCATGGCAACGATCTGCGCGTTGGGAGCAACACCGGTTATAACATCATCCTTACCGGCAATAATACCGGAAACATGAGTACCGTGATCGCTTGCAATAGGATAAACGTCAGAATCTTCGTCGGCGTAGTCAAAGGCAAAAGGAACTTTTTCGTTTATATAAACGTCAGAAGCGGTTATGCCGGGGTTCATTTCGTTGGCAACCGAATCTGCAAGAACGGAAGCAACGTCATCAAAAGTAAGACCGAGTTTGCTTCTGTCAGCGGTGAAGTTATCGGTAGAAAAGGCTGTGTGAGTATAATCAAGACCGGTATCAAGCACGGCAACTACAATTCCCGTACCGTCATATCCGAACGCAGAGCTGTTGAATATACCGGTATCATATACGTTAACGTCGTTTTCCACAAGCTCGGTCTTTTCAACCTCATAGGCTTCGCTTATATAAACGTCTGCATCATATTTGAGAACAGTGCAGACATCTTCGAACTCCGCACCGGTTGCAATAATTTCAAATCCGCTGATGAGCTCGGAATAATCCTTGCCCACGGTAAATTCTATCCCGGCTTCCGAAAGCATATTTATAAGCTTTTCGCTTTCGTTTTTGATAGAATCACGAATTTCAACAGCTTCGTCGGTCTTGGCAAATTCGCTGAAGCTTTTGGAAGTAATGGTGTTTTCGTAGACGTCCATTACGGAAGAGTGATCCTTCAACTGAACGATTAAGGAAATCGTATCGCTGTCCTTAATGGTGGAGGGGAGCCGAAAGACAACAGAATCGTCAAAATAATCATATAAACCGGTGTTTAACTCCCGGTCCACAAGCTTTATAAACGATTCGGCAACAGCAACGCTGCCTCTGCCGCCTGCCCAGAAGCAAGCACATACGAATACAACGGCAAGCGTAACAACGCCTAACTTTGTAAACAGTCTTTTTTGCTTTGTATTAAAAGCCATAATTTACCTTCCTTCAGCCGATACAGATAATATCCTTTGGCACATACATATTCATAGTATTTTAACACAGATGTTAATTTCTTTCAATACCTTTTTGAGCATTTTATTATAAATATCTACATAATTATATAATAACTTACGTTAACGAACAAACAACAAAAAAGCAATAAGCAGGTGTTGACCGCTTATTGCTTTAATGATTTATTCGTCCTGCGCGGAAAGTACTATGGTGATATCGGTTGAATCGTCCTCAAAATTATATTCGGATTCATACGAATATCCGGCAGCTTCGGTAATGGTGATATGATAATTGCTCTCATCATATTCAACGGTAACCTTTCCGTCAGCGTCTGTCATAAGAGGAAGCTTGCAGTTCTCTTCATCGCAGAACTGAATAATGATGCCTTCAAGGGGAGCGTTGTTTTCGTCAACAACGATAACGGTGTATGTAACCTTGCCGTCATCAGCAGGTTCTGAAGATTCGGTTTCGTCAACAGAAGCGGAGGAATCGTTGGATTCGACCTGAGGAACGTTGGAAACGTTTTCCTCAGTATCGCAGGAAACTGCAAAGAGAGAAACGGAGATAACACACAGAAGGGAAAGAATAACAGCTAAAAATTTCTTCATTTTTTACCTCAAAATATAAAATTATTCATAATAACAGCAGCAGAACAGCCAAGCTGTATCGGGATATTTATACGCGGGAGTGTTGCCGAAAATATATCCGGGAGAAGTAGCGGATGCCCACCATCCCTTATATTCACCGAACGCTTTTATAATTTGCGCAAGCTGGGGATTCAAAGGACACACGCCGTTCTCGTCGCATATCTCTTGGTACTGATAAATCAGTTCGTTATAACGTTCCTTATATTCAAAGCCGCCGTCATCATTGTAAACGTATATGCCGAATGTGCTGGTATCGCAAATATCGACCAGGGATGCGTTCAGGAACTGTGCGTCGGAATCAATTCTTACAAGCACCAACGGACCGTCTGCGGAACCGTAGTGGTAATATCCGTCAGCATCATTCAAAACAACAGGCTGTGAAGTAATGTCGATATCAGCGAGAGTTTTACCTGCTTCTCCGTTGTACTTAACGAGGTACTTATCGTTTGCAACCGCAACCTGCCAAGGTTCATCGATAACTGACCAGGTAGGATCACCGGTACGTTCAACGTAAAGAATACAGTTAGCATCGGAAGCATCAGCGGTTCTTACTCCGATAACGTACGTGGAAGTGGTATCTCTTGTTGTTCCTATGTGATAATTATGAATATCGAATATAAGCTTACCGTCAACAAGCTCGGAAGCAGAGGATTGCAAAACGTAATGAGGAGATCCGTAATATCCTATTTCTACTTCGGTATCAGCAGTGGCATATACTTCGAAGGTACCTGCCCGTTCGGGAACAAACAGAAAATATGTCATCTCTCCGTCAGAAACGGGAGCGAAATACATTCCTTCGCCAACTTCGTAGTAATCATATTCGATATAATCGTTCACTACGGTCGAATGAGCATAAAGCTGTCCGGATACAACGGCTTTTTCCAACAGGGGAACGGTAATGGAAGTAACATCAGCAGTTAAAACGCATTTTTCTGTATCGTAGAAATACTCCTTTGCAGGGGAAACGAAAGTTATTGTGTATTCGCCTTTTTTTGCGGTAAATTTAGCAACGCCTTTGGAATTTGTGGTTTTCATTACGCTGAAATCTTTACCGGACACCTGAACTATCAGGTTAGCGATAGGATCACCGTTTCCGTCAACAGCATATACGGAATATTCACATTCCTTATCGGAATTGTCATTATTTGAAGGCTGAGAAATTTCGGGCTTGGTGCTGTTCTCGTCAGGAGCATCGCTATCCTCGGAACCGTTAACGTCGGAATCATCCGAATTACCGGCATCGGAGGAAGCATCATTTTCATCGGATACCTGATTATCGTTTGATTCACAGCCCGATTCATCGGGAAGGTTTACGGAAACATCTCCGACCGAAGCATCACCGGAGGTTTCGTTCCCGCCGCAAGCGGCGAGAAACAAAACAGAACACAGAATTACGGCTAATAACGCACGTAAAACACTTTTTAAATTTGTCATAATCACACCTCGAATTACTTGTTGGCATCGGGGCCGATATAATCGTAATAGTAGCACAGTTTACCCCAGGAATGCTCTACATCCTCAAAGGTGTACTTATCCATAAGCATTTGAAGAATTTCGCCTAACTCTTCGTTAACGGGAACGCATCCTTTAAGCTCGGGAGAAGGAGCGTTGTTGCCGTAAGCCTTGGCGGCATATTTCTTTACAATCTCGGTCATATCGTCGCCGACACCGTGGAAATCACCATCAAGAACATCATCCACTTCAAAGAGTTCATAATATTCATCGTAGAAATCGCCCCAGTATTCTTTGAGATCGTCAAGGAAATCGTCGCCGTTTTCTTCCATATAAGTGAGTATCCACTGATCGTCTTCGGAATATTCGAAGTTAAAAGCACCCATATCTATGAGCTTTTTGAGATTGGAAGAAAAGATATTGTTATCGCCTTCAAAATCAACGTAGAGAATGGAGCCAAAGCTTCCGTCAGGCAAAAGCTCGTGATAATATCCGTCGTTTCCCAAAGCAATTTTTATACCGCCGGAAACCGTGGAGTTTACATCGTCTTCGTAGAATACGAAATAACCGGGAGAAGCAAGTTTGAATACCTTTTGAGATGCACCTTCGTATTTAATTTCAAAATTGAAGGAGCCGGTCGCATATACATCGGAAAAAGCAATGTCTATAAAGTATTCTTTTCCGGCCTCAAAATAAACAACCATAGAACAGTTTATATCGGCAATACGACCCTTTTCCAAAGGTTCATAAAGGAAATATTCGGTTCTGTCAGCAAGGAATACCCAAGCATCGACAGGCTGTGCGCTGACAGAGGTAATTCTGTATGCACCGGAAACAGTGGGAACAAATTTATACCATAATCCTCTGGGAACGATAGGACGGTTATAATTCACTACATTGTCTTTACCAAGCTTTGCCTCAAACGCAGAATCTGCGCAAAGACCGCGAATAGGGTCAGCAAGCTGTTCACCATCAGTACCGTAAACATCGTAATAACAGCATATCTGGAGCCATTCGGTATCAGTCTGCTCCAAACCTATAGTCTTTGTTGTCTTGATCAACAACTCCTTAAGCTCTTCGGTAACGGTACACAAACCGTAAATTTCAGAGTTAAGTGCCATATTACAATAAGTGAGAAGATCTTCATAGAGATCGTGACCGTCAACATTTATATGACCGTTGTAACCGAGGTCATTAATGGAATCATTACTGAATCTTGTGGAAGTCATAAGGTTGGCAAGAAGAAGGGGACCGTTCTTTGTGCCAACGTGATAATATCCGTCTTTTTCGTTGTAAACTATATCAACGTAGTTTTCGTAACCGAATCCATCAGCTTTAAGATTTGTCGCGCAGTATCTGGGAATATAGCTGGGAGTATCGATCTTATTTTCGGATACGATGCGAACGTTTCTCACATATACGGTATCATCACCGACAGAGTCGGAAGAATTCTTCAAATAGCACAGAGCAAGCTCATATTCGCCGTCTTCAAGGGCAACGAAAGGATAGCAGCTGTTCCACTCTTTGCTTTCACCGGAAATCTGATATATGTCTTCTCTGTCAACGAGAACGTACATAATATCCATTCCGCTTTCACTGGAGGAAAGATAATCAAAGCCGATAGCTTCGCCTTTTTTAAGGTTTACATTTATATAGATGGTAGCAAAGGAATTGTTAACACCGGAGTTTGAGGGAATTATACAATCTTCGCCGTCCTTTTCGCCGAGAACGAAAGGCCATGTGATTTCAGCATCTCCGTCACCGGTTTCGGGAGCGTAGGTAATGTTTGCATTACCGGCGCTTATAGCGTTGGATATATCCTCGGAAGAAGGCATTTCCACGTCGGGGGTGATTACCGGAACAAGAGAGTCCAAATCAGTATAAAGCTGTTGGGTATAATCGTCGGCAGTAAAAATATCAAATGCAACAGTGAAAGGTGCAGCGCTTGTTACACCGCCTACTTCGATAAGGCAGATTACACCGTATCTGTCAATAAAGACCGAAGTGGGATAACCCTGAAGATTAAAAGCACTCTGCATACCGAGATTTTCTTTTGCCATAGGGAAGGAGAGAGCGTAGCTTTCTTTAAAATC
>CAZAJX010000001.1:0-87877 GCA_964485815.1 uncultured Oscillospiraceae bacterium | reverse complement strand
GAGCAACTGACTCTTAATCAGTGGGTCCCGGGTTCGAATCCCTGAAGGTGCACCAAAGACTTGAGTGTTTTTTTCGTTTTCGTCAACAGTTTAAGGCTGTTGACTTTTTTTGTTTTTATGTGGTAGTATTTTGTTACAAGAAGTGTAATAGGCTTTCAGATACACAAACTTCACGTGCATCAGGAGGTAGAATATGAAATTCAAATTTATAAAAAACCTATATCTATCATTAAGTGTATTTGTTGGTATACCCTGCTTATTTCTTTTTATTACAATACTTTTTACCATCTGTATGATTTTTTCCAATGCTGAAGAGTGTTATCTATTAGAGAAAGGGCTTGTGTATTTAGCTATAGGTTTATTTTCATCCATATTACTTTATATGGTTTTGGGATTTTATTCGATATTTCAATATGTAATTATTGAACAAAGCGGTATATCAATTTGTTTTTTTAATAAGACAATTCAAAAATTCCGTTGGGTCAATATAGCATCTATACAAAAAAGTAATAACGACAGAAATCCGGCGTATAAAATTGTCCATAAAAATGGCAAAGTGATGTACTTAGATAAAAGAAAAGCAATTAAAAAGGCTATAGAAACGTATTATTCAAGAGAGATTTTATAATTATTATGTTTAAATATAAAAAGTATAAAAAAAGACTTGAAGAGGTCGTTAACGATTGCGGTTGCGATTTGGTATATTTCGATTACAACCGCTGAGTCTTTGGAAATATGCACGTGATCATTCGTAAAAACGGTCAACTGTTCGAATACTTCGTCGATAGGGGCGATATCTGTAGTTTTAAAGGCGTTTTGGCGCAGCGCTCAGATGTTGACGACAAACGTAAAAGTCCCTTCGACACGCTTTTAGAGGTTCTGGCACAGCAATTATCAGATATTGAAGCTTGATTTATACTTTGATCGAAGAACGATATTTTTTATTTTAACGAAAACAATAACTCCCGTCTGTAAAAAGACGGGAGTTTGTTATAGTTTTTTATCAAAGCATTAATATAAAAACAAAAGACTGTTGAAAACAACAGCCTTTTGGTGAAGGTATATATACGACGGTTTGGCATGGCCGTATATAGCGTATTCAGCGCCCGATTTTACCCTGCGAGCGAAAGGGTTTATGATCTTTTCAGATTAGATAAGATCAGGATAATATTTTCATAGGAATTCGCGCTGACACAGTAATAGTAATCGCCGTAATAACAGACTGCGTAATGCAGTGACGGATCCGGAGTATCGTTAAAGATATAGAAAGTGCAATCTTCAATGTTAAACGTTTCTAAATAATCGTGAAAGTGGTTTTCACCCGTTTTTGCCTGAAGATACACGTTGACGTGGGGGTTATTGGTCATAAACCGTATTATTTCTTCCGAAGATGCAGTCGAAGAGAATTCGATGTTTTTCAGCGTAATTCCCTCGGGGAAAACGGAGGGATACCAAATACTGATATTCTTACTTTGCAATGCCTCTTGGACACTCGTGTATTCCTCTTGAACATCATGATACTCTAAGGTAACTCCGCCTTTGTTCAAAGTTCCTCCGGGGCCCATAGCGATTACTTCTTTGAAATAATTAAAGGGACTAAAATCTACAGCAGTAGCAGTAATTGTAACGGCGGCTGTGATTATCGCTATCATTGCCGCAACGAGCAACACCTTTTTAAACCGCACCCGTCTTACCGGCTTATCTGCCGGCATATTCTTGTTTATGATACTGAAAAATTCTTCTTTGGAAACAAGCGGACCGTTCACCGCATCAAGCCGTGCGGCGCAGGCGTTAAGCGTATCGATATCGCCTTCGTCAGTACAAAGCATAGCGGTTTCATAATCAAACAGCTTTTGTAAAGCGGCAGCATCCAGATCTTCTATACGAAGCTTGTCTTCCGTTATAAGCTTTTTAAGTTCTGCACCGCCAAGTGTATCGTGCATTTTTTTATCCATCTATTTACCCCTCATTAATATATGATGTAAAAACCGAAAAACCTCTATAAACTTTTTTAATTTTTTAAAAAAAGTTTGTTTTTTATGGTATAGCTGTACTTATCCTTTATGGATTTTCTTATATTCCATACGGTGCTTTCGCTTACGTCCAGCTTTTGCATTATCTCTTTGCAGGAAAGCCTTTGTTCGAACATAAGCTCAAATACCTGTGCTTCACGGGGTGTAAGCTCGTTTTTAAGCAGGGAATACACGTCTTTTTCCATCCAGATATTATACAACGCCATTTCAAAAACGTCTTCTGCATACAAAACATCGTCAATATCCGTATCAGAAAAATTGCTTTGATATTTTGCATGCTCGGTCTTTACGTGGAGTGCAATATATTTAGCGGCAGCAACCACCCATTTTTCGGGCGATTCGTGGCGCATAAGCTCTTTGATTTTGCGTATCAGCAATAAATGTAGTTCGCTTAAAGCATCATCCTTAAGGGACTGATAACTCTCGCCAAGCATTTTTTCTGTTACACGCGTAATCAAAACATATTCTTTTTCAAGCAGTTTTTCCAAAAACTCCTTTTCCTGTGCGGACAGGGCGTTTATGGGATTTTCACTGTGTTCCAAAGCCGCTCGTTCTCCCTTGGTAAATAATTTCGCAACTAAATTAATATACCATATCGGCGAAAATAAGTCAAGAACGGCGGTGTTGACAAGATAATCAGGATATGCTAATATGGTTTCATAAGATTTGATTCGGGTGATATAAATTGAGGTCCAACGGGATTATTATTCACGATACGGATATAAGCGCATATTGGAAAAAAACAAAGAACATATGAGGATTATTTAGGTGTGAAAATGATAACGATCAGTGAAACAGTAGAAACCGAAGCGCAAGTTCTGTGCGATATTCAAAAGGCAGCCTTTTTGCCGTTATATGAAATATACCACGATTCTTCCAATCCTTGTCTTCGCGGTATTGAAGATATACTTAATAGGTTAAATTCGCCGTATTTCCGCTATTTTACGATACGATTTGATAATATGATTGTCGGCGGAGTGCTATATAAGTGTGCGGGCAGGGGTATCTTTTTCGATAAGCTTGATACCGGTGAATATTACCTTCAACGCATATACATTCGTCCGGATATGCAAAATAGAAAGATAGCTCAAAATGCTATATTGTTATGCGAGAAGGAGTTTCAAGACGCGATTCGCTTTACTGTGGATTTTCCTGTAGATCTTGAGAAGAATAAAAAATGCTATACTTCCGCAGGATTTCAAGATACCGGCAAAAGAACAGAGGCGGAGCCCGGTCTTGTTCTTGCTTGCTATGAGAAAATAATATGACAAAAGCACCGATTAACTCGGTGCTTTTGATTATCGGGGTGATTATATCAATCCTTCGTTTTTCATTTTCTCGAGAGAAATATCGATGGATTTTTCCAACTCGTTTTCTACGTTGTAGTACACGGCGAGCTGCATAAGCGCGTTGACAGCCTGCTTGATCTCATCAGCAAGGTGTTGTTTTGAGGGTTCACCGTGTTTGAGCGATTTTATTCCGCTTTTTTCAAAATGGTTAACCTCGCTTGCCACCTCTCCGCACTCTTCCAGCAGCCGCGTAGTGATCTGGTAAGGTTCGTTACCGCCCGGAAAGCGGTTGGTATATCCTTTTGCAAGTAAATATAATTTTTCCATATTTGTGTCCTTAAATCTTTTTAATCAGCTTTTTTGTTACAAGTCCTTTTCCGATAAGCATTCCCGTGGTAATTTCCGCAACGGTCCAGCCCGTTTCTATACAGCAGGGGCCCCAGCCCACGTCGTGGGGAATACCGCAGTACTCAAGACGGTCAAGGTCGATCCCTCTGCACCAGCCGCCGTTTATACGCTTATCCTCGCTTATAAGCTGTGTTTTTATAAAGAAGGTGCAGATATCCTTCCAGGCGTTAAGAAATCTCGCTTCGCCGCACACGTGCCAGGCGAAGGCAAACCCCAAGGGGAGCCAGTTAAGGGAATACAGCAGGTCTGCAACGGGATCTCCGTTTACCGAGAGCAGAGAACATTCACCGCCCGCGTTATTAAAGCACGCCGCCTTGTAGCCGGTGTCCCATTCTGCGTAACCGCCCGATGTGTGGCGGTATTTTTGCAGATCGTTAAACACTCTGTCCAGCATATCGTAATGGGATTTTTCCTTGGTTGCCGCATATAAAACCGAGAGAGGAAATATAAGACGGCACAATTCAGAGGTTTCGCTGTGCTCACGCACCGTATCGGGATAAAGCTTCATAAGCGTTTCCAAGCCGCGCACGCCGGTATTCTTGAAGTCCTCGTTACCGGTGATCATATATCCCAAAAGCAAAGCCGCACTGTAATAAGCGTTGTAATGTGCGCTTGCATATCCCTTTTCTTGTGTAGCAAGGGCGCGCACCGCTTCGCCCGATCTTATATATTCAAGTATATCCGTTCTTGCGGGACGCAATCCGTCTGTGCAGGTGGTTTCGGAAAGGAACGCGAGAGCCTTTTCAGCATCGCTTACGTATCTATCGGACAATCCGAAATAAGCATACAGCAGGGAAGGGATTATAGCGCGGGCAACGTCATCCTGATAACATACGTTCCACGCCTGCTCGGACCAACGGAGCATTCCATCAAATTCACCGCCGTGTATCATCAAAGGACCATAGCAAAAACCATACATTTTCTCGCCCTTTTTCTGCAGGTCGGTGTTGTGGGAAAACAAAAAAGCTCCTGCGGCTTCGCCCGTGCAGTCGGTGCGCACCACGTCTGCGGTTATGCGTGTTCCGTCGGGGAGGATATTGTGGCTCAGCCCTTCTTTTATACCTTTTGAGCCGTCATCGTCAACAAGATATTCTTTAAGCAATTTTAAAGACCTTGAAACGCATTTGTCGATCTCATCGTAAAAGTGTGTTTCAAGCCGTTCTTTTATCTTGTATTGTGGCTCAGGCAGTCTGACAGGCAAAGGAATTCCCAAAAATCCGAAAATATAGTTTATTACCGAATCCCACCTCTGTTGGGGAGCAAACACGGCTTGTCTGTAATTACAAAGCCTGAACGCCGCAGTAAGCACGTTTTTATCCTGAAAAAGCGCGGCATATTTTAACACGTCGTCATCTTTTCTGTCCTCAATTCTGTCGTGAGCGGGGGTAAACTTGCGGTAATACAAAAGGGGCAGAGTATCGGGCATAAGAAAATGAGGGCGTATGTAGCTGTTACAACGGCTGTCAAGAAGATCGCCTTCCTTGACCTCGCCGAAAGAAACGTCCGCCACAAGTCTGTGGGGAGAAACCGTTACGGGAGAAGCGGAATAAACACAGCGGAAGCTGTCCGTATATTCAAGGAACAGAGGCTTGCCCGTGTCCGCAAAACGCTCCAAAGCTTCACGCAAATATGCGTTAAGAATTATTGGCTTATCTTCCGTACCGCCGAGCACGGCGGCGCCGTCATATACGGAAATATCTTCTATTTCCGTAATTTCGGGAGATACCGTGCGGCAATCTGCGTAAGAGAAAAACATTTTTGAAATATCGCTTTTTTCGCGGGTGATCAATAAAAGCTTCATGACTTCGCCTCCGAAACCGCTTTTTTCCATTATAACATAGCAAAAAATCATAGTCAACACACAGATTACTATTGACAATATACCCCTTGGGGGTATATAATATAGGCAGGAGGTGAACTGTTTGAAAACAGAAACATATATAATTACGGGCATGCACTGTGCGGCGTGCTCGGGCGCTGTTCAAAGAGTAACTTCAAGACTTAGCGGTGTAACCGAATGTGAAGTTAATCTTATGACAGAAAAAATGACCGTAAGCTACGATCCCGAGCAAGTCGGCTTTGCGGATTTTGAAAGAGTGATCACCAAAGCGGGCTTCGGTATCCGTGATGACGTAAAACTGGCAGATGCGGTGTCCGAGGAAAAGGAAAAAAAGCCCTATGGCTTGTTGGTCGCAGGGGTATTGAGCCTTATTCTTTTGTACGTTTCTATGGGGCAGATGTTCTTTTCTTCTCTTCCCATTCCCGAATTTTGTCATATAGAAAAATCGCCTTTGGGATTTGCGTTGACACAGATAGTGCTTTGCGTTCCCGTAATGATTATCGGATACAAATTCTTTACGGTAGGCTTTTCTTCTCTGTTCAGAGGCAATCCAAATATGGATACTCTTGTCGCCGTGGGGGCAACTGCGTCCTTTATATACAGCGTTGTGCAGACCTTTAACGTGGTAAAGGATGCTCATGCGGTACACAATCTGTATTTTGAATCCGTTGCAGTGGTTATAACTCTTATAAAGCTGGGTAAATATTTTGAATCCCGCAGTAAACGGAAGACTGCCGGCGCTATAAAAAAGCTTATGGCGCTTACACCGGACGTTTCCCATCTTTTGACGGGAGATATTGTTACGGATATTCCCACCGCGGTTGTAAAAAAAGACGATATTCTTTTGGTAAAGGCAGGAGAAAAGTTCCCCGTTGACGGAATAGTGGTAAAGGGAAGCAGTACCGTAGACGAATCTATGCTCACCGGTGAGAGTATGCCCATTTCCAAGGAAGCCGGGGATACGGTCACGGGAGGAAGCCTTAACCAAAACGGAGCGCTGTATATCCGGGCGACCCGCGTGGGAAAGGATACCGTGCTTTCGGGAATTATCGCTTTTGTGGAAAACGCGCAAAGCAAAAAAGCACCCGTTTCCAAGCTGGCAGATAAGGTTTCGGGAATTTTCGTTCCTACGGTAATGACTATCGCCGTGCTGTCTGCCGCCGCGTGGCTTATAGCGGGTGAGGAGTTTTCCTTTGCTGTAAGGATCTTCACCGCCGTGCTGGTAATCGCCTGCCCCTGCGCTTTGGGACTTGCCACTCCCACCGCCGTTATGGTGGGTACGGGATTGGGTGCATCCAACGGAATTCTTATTAAAAGCGGAGAAGCCCTTGAAACCACCCACGGAATAAAGGTTGCGGTATTTGATAAAACGGGAACCGTTACCGTCGGTAAGCCTTCGGTCACGGATATCGTATCGTCTGATAAAGAAAAACTTATCCGTTATGCGGCTTCCTGCGAAGCACCTTCACAGCATCCCGTCGCTTCTGCGGTTATGGCGTATGTCAAGGAAAAGGAAGTGCCTGTTTACGAGGCGCTGGATTGGGAAAATGTTTCGGGAAAAGGCGTAAAATGTGTTGTTGACGGCATCAAGGTCTTGGTAGGCAAAAAAACGCTTATTGAGGACGAGGGTATATCCACCGCAGAATACGATGCCGAGGCGGCGCGACTTTCTTCCGAGGGAAAAACCATAATGTATGTCGCCGCAGATAAAACTGTTTACGGTGTAATCGCTGTAGCAGATGAATTGAAGCCTACATCACGGGAAGCCTTTGATCTCCTTTCCCATATGGGAATAAAGACCGTGCTTTTATCCGGAGATAACCGC
Organism: uncultured Oscillospiraceae bacterium; assembly: GCA_964485815.1. Lineage (GTDB taxonomy): Bacteria > Bacillota > Clostridia > Oscillospirales > CAG-382 > SFLA01. The sequence goes on along the minus strand of CAZAJX010000001.1, from coordinate 80,482 downwards.
GCTTGTGCAGAATACGTGGGCGGTCAGCTCCGTGCAGACGAGGTGTACTCCGAGGTATTGCCCGAGCAAAAGGCAGAGATAATATCCGCTCTTAAATCCCGTTACGGTTCCGTAATGATGGTAGGGGACGGAATAAACGATGCTCCCGCCCTTGCCGCCGCAGATATAGGCTGTGCCGTGGGAAGCGGAAGCGATATAGCTATCGACAGCGCAGACATAGTGCTTATGAAAAACGACCCCGTGGACGTTGCCCGCGGAGTACGGTTGAGCAAGCTTACAATGCGTACCATAAAGCAAAATCTTTTCTGGGCATTTTGCTATAACGTTATCTGCATACCCGTCGCCGCAGGTGTTATTCATATTTTTGGCGGACCCTTGCTTAATCCTATGCTTGCGGGACTTGCAATGTCCTTCAGCTCGGTGTGCGTGGTTACAAATGCTTTGAGATTGAGAGGTAAAAAACTGTGAGAGAGTGCTCGTGTCAAAAGAAAAAACACCGTTCTCCCGAGGAGGTAAAGTCGCTTGTAAACCGCCTTAGCCGTATAGAAGGGCAGATACGGGGAATTAAAAATATGCTGGAAAACGATGAGTACTGTGTGGATATACTTAATCAGATATCCGCTTCCCGTGCGGCGCTGGGCTCTCTTGCTTCGATTTTGCTTGAGGAACATATCCGCACCTGCGTCAGCGAAGGAATTAAACAAGGGGATGAGGAGATCATTTCCGAATTAACGCAAACCATAAAAAAGTTAGTATAAAAGGAGAAAACATTTATGAGCAAAATTTTCGTACCCGATATGCACTGTGAAAACTGCGTAAGAAGAATTACCGCAGCCCTTAAGGAAGCAGGCGTAGATGCAACCGTAGATCTTTCCACCCAGACCGTTACCGTTAACGGCTGTGCACACTGTCTTGAAAAGGCGAAAAACGAGATTTACGATCTCGGCTTCAGCCCCGAAATTAAGTAAAAACAGTTCAACGCCCCAAGAACGCGCCGGCATTTTTGGGGCAATTTTTATTTGACTTGACGAATTCTGTATTTTGGTGTATATTATTACCATTACCAAAAGGAGTGTTCGTATGAAAAAGTTACTGAGTCTGCTTCTTGTTTTACTCACCGTGTTTTCTTTATTCGCTTGTAAAAGCGAACCCGAAGACAGCGAGAATGTGAGCAAGGAGGAATCGGAAGTGAAGGTTGAAATTTCCGAAGACCCCGTTTTGATAACGAGCAGGGGCGAAATCAAGTTTGAAAAAGAGTTTATAAATTCCGAAACTATAAACGAAGACGGATTTTATCTCTATACATGTGAATTTCTCGGCGCAGTTACTCCCAAAGCGGATAAAGAGCGTGTAGACTTCACTGTGGTGGAAGGTTATGTTGCAAAGGTGTGGGATAAAAACGCCCAAAGCTTTATTCCCGAGCAAAACGGTTTTACTGTAGTATGCGTGGGAAGCGATGCTGTTTCGTATACCGAAGAGCTTGAGGCAGGCTATGCCGCAGAAACCGAGCATATAACCACGACCCACCTTTCCAGTTATTATGCACTGGTAGGCGATGTTGTAGTAAACGTGGATATTATCGATGGAATTCGTACTCCCGAGGGTGTTTGCGCCATTTATACTCCCGAATACGGCAAGACTACGGGCACTAACGTATACGGCGCAGAGATCACTGTTGTTGACGGCGCGGTTACCAAGGTCATATACGGCGAGGGCAACAGCGAAATTCCCGAAAACGGTTACGTTATCAGTATTCACAAGGACCACAAAGCCTATTATTCTGCAAGAAAAGCCGCCGTCGGAACTAAGGTGGAGCTTTTCCCCAACGGACCTTCATATTCGGTTACCGCACTTTCTTATGACGGAGTGAATTCTGTTCGCGGAGAGAATCAGGTTATCGTTTATATGAACAAATCCTCTACCGATACCAATGTTTACGGCTATGAAATCGCCGTGAACGAAAACGGCAATTCGGTTTCCGAAAGTTATGCGGGAAATATTACCATTCCCCAAAACGGCTTTGCGATTTCTGCCCACGGCAATGCAGTTAAATCTCTTTCAAGCGTGTATATGAGAGGGCAGTACGTAAGATTGGATAAGACCAACCACAAGGTTATTATTATAAACACACCCGATCTTTACATTAATCTTGCGCAGGATAGTCTTGACAGCCTGCTTGCAAGCTTTTCCGAAGCGAAGAAAGCGTATCTGAATATCGCATATTCCGATATTTCCTCTGCGGCAGACGAGCTCAAAGCACAGCTTGAGCAGGCAGAAAACGCCATTTCAAACGGTGATATGGCATCCGCTTTGGAGATATGCGCGTCCGTTACCGAAAAAGCGGAGATATTAAGCTATTCAACAATAGAAAGCAAGGGCGCGCAAAACCGCGCCATGTGGTACCGAGCATACGAAAAGAGTGATGCGGAAGTACGCGCTACTGTGGAAAAAATGGTGGCACTCAACGTAAACGCTCTTTATCTTGAAACCTTTTACGATGGATATTTTATAGGTTATATGGATCTTGACGGTGTTGAGCACAGCTCCAACAACGGCGATTACGATGCTTTGGAGGGATTTGTCCGCATTTGCCACGAGTACGGTATCGAGGTTCACGCTTGGTGCGAAAACTTCTTTACCGGTTATCTAAATAATGACGGCACTCTTTCCAGCCCTGTTTTAGAAAAATTCAGCGATAAGCTGCTTATGGATTCCGAAGGAAACGAATTTTATTATTATAACGAGCGTGCTACCTTCGTCTTCCTTAATCCCAACGATACCCAGTGCCGCAAGTTTGTTCTTAACGTATACCGTGAAATTCTGGAAAATTACGATATAGACGGTCTTCACCTTGATTATATCCGTTTCCCCGAGCTTAACTACGGCAAATACGATTACGGATATAACGAGGATATTATAAAAGCATTTTCAAAGGAAACAGGCATCAAAGAAGATCCCCGCACCTTTGCAGCGGGCTCCGATGAAATGAAAAAATGGGTATCCTTCCGTTGCGGTATCATAAATTCCTTTGTGAAGGAAGTTTTTGATCTGGTTTGCAAAAACTCTCCCGATACTTGGCTTTCCTGCGCCGTTTATCCCGATAGGGATTACGCTGTAAACAGCATTTTTCAGGATGTTAAAATGTGGGTGAATAACGGTTGGATCGATGAAGTATTTTCTATGACCTACAGCGGAGATAACGCATATGTTTCCGAAAACGCCGCAGGATATGCGGAGATATGCAAAGGCAACTGCTTCTATTCCACCGGTCTTGCCGCGTTTATGGATACTTCAAGGCTTAATTTTGCATATCAGCTTACAGAGGTTTCCCAAGCGGGCGCAGACGGTGTGGCGGTATTTGCTCTTTCCAATATTTCTCCCGATACGTATCAGCACCAGATAACCTACGGCGCATTCCGCAATCCTTCCGTACAACTTTACCGTATGGGAGATACCGTAAAAGCACAGCTTGATTACGTTAAGGCGATGCTGGAGCAATCGGATACTTTGTTCACATCCTTGTCGGATACGGGCAAGCAGAATATTCTTACGGCTATGGAATCCTTGTATTCAGCCGCTTGCGTTCCCGAAACCGCTGAGGAAAAGATGGCGTATTGCTCACAGACAAAAACTTCTGTCAGCGGACTTAAGCTTACCGTTAAAAACGCGTTCTCCGATCCCGACGAAGCGGCGGCGGTTAACGCACAGCTTGATAAGCTTATTTACTGGCTGGATATAACAAATACAAGACTTAATGTAAAAAATTAAATAGTCAAAAAGCGCATTGTGTTTGCAATGCGCTTTTGTGCGTTTTGTGAAAATATTTATTATTTTTTGTTTTTTATAGACAATGGGGGGGTTATGTGGTAGAATTACTGTGTTTGTGATTTTTGATTTCTCACGGGAGGTAATCTGTTATGATATTCGGAAAGCATATCAACCGATATTATTTTAAATATGCTTTTTGGCTGCTTATGGGACTCGCCGCATTGATTGCGGTAGACTATGCACAGCTTATGGTTCCTGCTTTGTATAGGCTTGTTGTTAACGGTATGAAGACAGGACTTGCCGAGGTCGACGGCGTGCAATATGCCTTCGATATGAACTTCCTGCTGGATAACATATGCCTGCCCCTTATTATAATAATCGTAATGATGGTGTTCGGCAGATTCTTGTGGCGAATCTGTTTGTTCGGCGCTGCTATAAAGGTTGAAACCGACGTGCGCAATTCTATGTTTGACCACGCAAAGGATCTTTCCCGTCAGTATTATCAGGTGCACAAGGTCGGCGATATGATGAGTCTGTTCACCAATGACCTTGAAACCATTCACGAATGCTTTGCTTCGGGAATCCTTATGTTTTTTGATGCACTTTTCCTCGGCGCGCTGTCCGTCATTAAGATGTGGCGTATGAACCCCGTAATGACGGTGCTTTCTATGATACCTATGCTGCTTTTACTTGCGGTCAGCTCGATTATCGGAAGCTATATGATGAGAAAATGGGAAATACGTCAGCAGGCGTTTTCCGGTTTGTCCGATTTCTCTCAGGAAAGCTTTTCCGGTATAGCCGTTATAAAAGCGTTTGTAAAGGAAGGAAAAGAACTTTGGGCATTTAAAAAGCTTAATGAAGAAAATGAGCACGCCAACATCGTCTTTACCCGCGCTTCCGTTCTACTTCGAATTCTCGTTATGCTGTTCGTGGAATCGGTTGTTTGCGTAATTCTCGGTTACGGCGGATATCTGGTTTATAACGGCGTGTTTGACGCAGGCCAGCTCGTTGAATTTATAGGATATTTCACTTCTATCGTATGGCCCATTATGGCAGTTTCCGAGCTTATTGACCTTTCATCCCGCGGAAAAGCATCCCTTAAACGTGTAAGCGAGCTTTTGGATGCTCCTATCGACGTTATCGATAAGAAAGACGCAGTTGATATCGGCGCCGTTAAGGGCGATATCGAATTCCGCAACCTTTCCTTCCGTTATCCCGATGGCGAGTTCGACGCTTTGCATAACGTTTCCTTCAAGATAAATGCGGGAGAAAACGTAGGTATCGTAGGAAAAACGGGAAGCGGAAAGACAACTATCGTAGACCTTATTCTTCGCACCTATAACGTAGAGGACGGATGCCTGTTTGTTGACGGAAAGGACGTAAACTCCGTTACCATACGTTCTCTCCGCGAGGGATGCGCGTACGTTCCTCAGGATAATTTCCTGTTCAGCGATACCATATCCGCAAATATCGCTTTCGGAATGGACGAATACGATACGGATGCCGTAACCGAAGCGGCAAAATTATCCGATGTTCATGGGAATATTATTGAATTTTCCGAAGGATATTCCACCGTTTTGGGTGAAAGAGGCGTTACCGTTTCCGGCGGACAGAAACAGCGTATTTCCATTGCCCGCGCTCTTTTGCGCAATGCGCCCATTCTTATTCTGGATGATTCCGTGTCCGCAGTAGACACCAAAACAGAAAAAGCAATACTTGAAAACTTGTCAAGTACCCGCAAGGGTATGACGACCCTTCTTATCGCCCACAGAATTTCCACTATCGAGAAAATGGATAAGATCCTTTTTGTCGAAGACGGCACTGTAGCGGCGGTGGGAACTCATACTCACCTTTACGAAACCAATTCCGAATACCGTAAAATGGTAGATCTGCAAAAGCTTGAAGAAGAGGGGGCGAATAACAATGCGTGAGTTTTATCCTCTTTTGATAGTCGGCGCCGTTATCGGCACCTTTACACTCATTTTTGTTTTGGCATATGCCTTTATGAAAAACAAAAAAGAGGCTATCGGCTTTGACCGTAATATGAAGGACAGCGAAATAGTCCGCCGTCTTCTTAAATATGCCCGTCCTCATTGGGCATCCTTCCTGCTTGCGTTTTTCATAATGCTGGTTTCTATAGCCTACGATATTATATCTCCCATAATCGTAGGTAATATAGTTGAGCTTGTAGGAGAAGATTTTGAGCTTAACACTCTGTTTTTGCAGGTGGGCTTGTATGCATCTCTCCTTATAGTATCTATGGTCTGTACCTATTTTCAGGCAATAGTTCTGCAGAAAACGGGACAAAAAATATTGTCCTCTCTGCGTCAGGATCTTTTTACCCACATAGAAAGCCTTTCTCATAATCAGATTAACAATATCCCCGTAGGAAAGCTTGTTACCCGCGTTACCAACGATACCAACGCCATCTCAATGATGTTTACCAACATTCTTGTAACGATGGTTAAAAACGTTTTCGTTATTCTCGGCGTTCTCACCGCAATGCTTTTCCTTAATTATCAGCTTACCCTTATGGTGCTGTGCTTCGTGCCCTTCGTCGTGCTGTTTACCTGGATATTCCGTAAGTTTTCCAGAAAAGCATACCGCGCCGTAAAGGACGGAACGACGGATATAAACACCTATCTTTCCGAAAATCTTTCCGGTATCAAGATCACCCAGATCTTTAACAAGGAAGACAGAAAGAACAGAGATTTCTTGGAAAAAAGCGCAAAGCTTCGCAGCGCAAAGCAAAAGCAGATGTTTGTTTTCGGCGTGTTCAGACCTATGGTCTATATGCTGTATATTTCTTCCGTTCTGTGTCTGCTTTATCTGGGCGGCAGAGGATATATAAAACAAACTGAATTTATGGGACAAGTGGTTACCGCAGATATTCTCGTAACCTTCTATATGTATATTTCCAAGTTCTTTAACCCCATTCAGACTCTGGCGGAGCAGTTCAATATGCTTCAGTCCGCCTTTGCCTCTGCGGAAAAGATATTCACCGTTTTCGATATGGTTCCCGAGGTGGCGGACGAGCCCGACGCAATTGAGCTTGAAAATATCCGAGGCGAGATCGAATTCCGCAACGTTTGGTTTGCATACGTTCCCGGCGAGTGGGTGCTTAAGGACGTATCCTTCAAGGTGGAGGCAAGACAGACCGTCGCTTTCGTCGGCTCTACGGGAAGCGGAAAGACAACAATTCTTTCCCTTATCTGCAGAAACTACGATATCCAGAAAGGTCAGATACTTATTGACGGTATCGATATTAAAAAGATAAAGCTTTCATCACTCCGAAAGTATTTCGGACAAATGCTTCAGGACGTTTTCCTGTTCTCCGGCACTATACGCAGCAATATCGTTTTGCGTGAGGACAGCTTTACAGACGAGGAGATAATGAAAGCCTGCAAGTATGTTAACGCAGATTCCTTTATAAACAAACTGGAAGGCGGTCTGGACGAGGTAGTGCGCGAGCGCGGCAACAACTTCTCTGCGGGACAAAGACAGCTTCTTTCCTTCGCCCGCACGGTAATTCACCGTCCTGCTGTAATGATACTTGACGAAGCAACCGCAAATATTGATACGGAAACCGAGCTTTTAATTCAGGATTCTCTTGAAAAAATGAAGAATATCGGTACAATGCTTATCGTTGCCCACCGTCTTTCCACCATCCAGCATTCGGATAATATAATCCTGCTTTCCAAGGGCGAGATCGTTGAGCAGGGCAACCACCAGGAGCTGCTCAAACAAAAAGGCAGATATTATCAGCTTTATACCCTGCAATACAATAAACAGCTTTTGCAAAATCAGTAAAACTTAAAAACACCCCGAGAGATTTTCTCGAGGTGTTTTTTGTATATTCAGCTTCTCGCTTTTGCTTTTTCGGATCTATACATTTCTTCTACGGCAAGACGCGCTTTTGCAACAGGCACGCCCGTTTTGGGGAAGCAATAGTACAATGCGTTTTTATTGCCGATACATATAACATCGCCTATCTCGTACCAATAATAATCCGCATACAGGCTGTAATTGAACAATGGCTTTTGCTTGTATTCAAGTTCGCCGTCGGCACCGGTGAGAGTAAAACCTTCTGCCGTGTGGATAAGCCTTCCTTCGCCTATCATATATATCGCTTTAAAATCCACCGACATACCGATATCCACGGGAGTATCAAGCAAATATTTCCCGCTTTCTATCTCCTCTTTTACCATTTTTCTTTCCCAGGCGTACCAATCGGGAATATGGGAAAACTCCGTGTCCCCCTCCGTCGCTTTAAGAACTCCGTATTCGTCCAAAACGTATTCTTTTCCGCAGGAAGCGCACTTTATGGATATTCCTTTGCCCGTAAGTTTTCCTTCCTCAAGACAATTCGGACATTTGTACAGTATGCGTTCAAGCCCGTCTGCGCGGAAGGGCTCGTCAATTTTTATCTTGTTTTCTCTTTGCCATTTGAAATGGTCAAAGGAAAACGCTTTCTTTAAAACGCCGTCCAGCTGGGAAACGGACATTTTTTCAATATCATCCGCAGTAAGCAGACATTCAACCTTTGCTTTTACTTTTACTCTGCGTTTTTGCAGACAGTTGTAAAGGGGATCCCGGGAAAAGGCGCCCTCGGTGGTGATCATCACCACGGGAACTGCAAGCATTTTCAACAGCCGTCCGATCTTTTCGGGCAGGGGAGTGGCGGTGCCGTCAAAGCTGTAGCTTGCCTCGGGGTACATCAGCACACTGGTCTTTTTTACCTTTAAAAGATAATTTATATCCTTTATAAGAGAAATATCGTTAACAAATTTTTGAGTGGGAATACAACCGATACGCCGCATAAGCCAACGCTTGCCCACCATTCCGTCCGATGTGGTTACGATACCGTACGGGCGGGGATACATTATTTTAGAAACTATCTCAAGATCAATAAAGCTTGAGTGATTCATCAGTATAAGGCAAGGCATTTTGTCGGGAAGCTTGCCTTCATATTTGAATCTTACCTTCAGAAGATCGGGAACGGATGCTATCCTCACAATACTTCTGAACAGAATATTCGGTTTTACGGGCTTTTTGTGTTTGGGTTTTTTCAGGGAGTTCACCTTTGAATAAGGCATTTTCTTTGTCTTTATCTTCATAGGGAGCGCCTTTCGTTATTTTATTTTAATATTGCCTCTAAACAGCTTCGTACCAAGGATATATCAACGTGTTTGTCTACAGCCGCTCCGTATAATACGGAACGTACCATAAATACTGTAGTATCTCTTTTTTCATCGGAGTACAAGGAACTTACCAAGCGGGAAATCTCATCAGACACTTTGTTTTTTTCCTTTATCTGTTCATCGTCCAACAACTTATCATCAAGCATAATTACGCTTTGGAAGTTGGGATTCGCTCTCCAGAAAAGAACCGTCGCCGCACATATTTCAATAACCATTTTGCGTTTATCATTCTTAAAAGAAGCGGATATCTGCTCTTTAAGTAACGACCACTGACCGTTTACATATGCGATTATAGAAAAAACAAGTCCCGCCTTGCTCTCAAAATGTCTGTAGGGGGCGGCGCAGGAAACCCCGCATTCAGTTGCTGTTTTTCTGAGTGATAAACCGCCAATTCCGTTTTGCTCTATCTGGCGTATCCCTGCGAGAATAAGCGCTTTCTTCAGCTCCTCGTGATTTACATATTCCTCCGTATAAGGCATATTTTCCTCCATAGTTGCAGATAACAGTGTTAACAACATCATTTTATCATTAAATACGCAAAAAATCAAGGTGAATTTATCGGTTTCTATTGACATTGTTTCAAAATAGGTGTATAATCCTCAAAAAAGATGTTAACACTGTTAACTTGCTTAATTTTGTATGGAGTTGCCAATAGCTATGGAAGACAACAGATTACTCACCGCAAGACAAATTATCGATGAAACTGATAAAGAGATGGCGCGTCTATTTAAACGCCGTATGGAAGCGGCACACCTTGTTGCCGAATATAAAATGGAGCACGGCTTGCCTATTAAGGACGAAGCCAGAGAAGAGGCGATAATCCGCAAAAATACCGAATATCTTTCGGAAGCAGACGATATCGTAAGAAGCTTTTACGTTACCTTTATGCGGGACATTATCGATCTTTCCTGCAAATATCAGGGACGTTTGTTCAACGGTATGAAGGTGGCATATTGCGGCGTTAAGGGCGCATTTGCATCTATTGCCGCAGGCAAGATCTTTCCGGATGCGGTTCGTGTAGGCTTTCCATCCTTTGGCGAAGCGTATGATGCGGTTGTAAACGGCGAATGTGATACTGCCGTCCTTCCCATTGAAAACAGCAGCGCAGGGGATGTCGGCGACGTTTGCGATATGCTTTTTTCAGGCCCGCTTTACGTTACCGCTACCTTTGATCTTTCCGTTACCCACGATCTTCTTGTTCTTCCCGGCACTGATATCGGAGAAATAACCCGTGTTGTAAGCCATCCTCAGGCGCTTATGCAATGCGGCAAATATATTGAGGAAAAGGGGTGGGAAACCTCCGAGTACGTCAATACCGCCCTTGCCGCAAAGTACGTGGCGGCTTTGGGAGATAAGCATACTGCCGCTATTGCCAGCGAGGAAGCGGCAAACCTTTACGGACTTGAGGTTGCCCAAAGTGAAATTAACGAAAGCAAGTGCAATACTACCCGTTTTGCCGTGCTGTCCGCCGTTCCCACCCAAAAAAGCGGCAGGGCAATGGAAAATCGTTTTATACTTATGTTCACCGTTCGAAATGAAGCGGGCAAGCTTGCTGAAGCAGTTGATATTATAGGTAAATACGGATATAATATGCAATCTCTGCGTTCCCGACCTATGAAGGAGCTTTTGTGGCAATACTATTTCTTCGTTGAAGCAGAGGGAGATATCTACTCCGAAAACGGAAAAGCTATGCTGGGCGCCCTTTCCACCTGTTGCGACAAGCTGAAGCTTGTAGGCTCATTTTCTCATATTTCCTGAATATTGGAGGCATAAAAGTGGTTTTACCTCTTTCACTTGAAAAAAACAGTTATGATATAGTAATCGAACGCGGTTGTCTTAAAAACGCGTCCCGTTATCTTTGTCTTGACCGCAAGGTGCTTATAGTTACGGATGACGGCGTTCCCGCGGAGTATTCACGTATTCTCGCATCATTTTGCGCACGTCCCCATATTGTCACTCTCCCTCAGGGCGAAGCGACCAAGTGCTTTGATTCGTATATGCGTCTTTGCTGTGAAATGATCGCTATCGGCTTTACCCGTACGGATTGCGTTGTCGCCGTGGGCGGTGGAGTAGTAGGGGACCTTGCGGGCTTCGTTGCCGCCACGTATATGCGGGGCGTTGATTTTTATAATATTCCCACCACCTTACTTTCTCAGGTGGATTCCTCCGTGGGCGGCAAGACCGCAATCGATGTGGACGGCGTGAAGAATGTGATCGGCGCCTTCAAACAGCCCAAAAAAGTGCTTATAGATCCCGATCTTTTGTCCACTCTTCCTGCCAGACATATTTCCAATGGACTTGCAGAATCGGTCAAAATGGCGCTCACCTGCGATAAAGCTCTTTTTGAGCTTATCGAAAACGGCGTAACAAAGGATAATCTTGAAGAAATAATAACCAAAAGCATAATTATAAAGAAAAACGTTGTAGAGCAGGATGAAAAAGAATCCTCCCTCCGCCGTGTGCTTAACTTCGGTCATACGGTGGGGCACGGAATTGAAACGGCAATGGATCTCACTCTTTTACACGGCGAATGCGTGGCTTTGGGTATGCTTCCTATGTGCGATGCTTCCGTGCGTGCACGGCTCGTTCCCGTTTTGAAATCCCTTTCTCTGCCTGTTACCGCAGAGTTTGACACGGAAAATGTCATCAATGCCATCCATCACGATAAAAAACTTTCCGGTGCAGATATCAACGTTGTTTATGTCGGTGATATCGGCACGTTTGAATTCAGGAGGCTCCCGTTGGATGCTTTCGAAAAACAGTTAAGAGAGGTACTGTAAATGAAAAATACCTTTGGTAACAGTATTTCCGTTACACTTTTCGGTGAAAGCCACGGAAAAGAGATCGGTGCTGTGATCGACGGAATTGCACCCGGTATTCCCGTGGATGAAGAATATATCGCTTCCCGTCTGGACCTTCGCCGTCCTTGGGGAAAAATATCCACCCCCAGAAGCGAAAAAGATAATTTCCGTATCGTTAGCGGTGTTTTCAACGGATATACTACCGGAACACCCATTTGCATACTCATTCCCAACGGAGATACAGACAGCAGTAAATATGAGTCCCTTTCCGTAACTCCCCGTCCAGGGCACGCGGATTATACTGCGTTTTGTAAATATCACGGCTTTCAGGACTACCGCGGAGGCGGTCATTTTTCAGGCCGTATCACCGCACCTCTCGTAGCCGCAGGCGCCATACTTATGCAGGCGCTTAAAGCAAGGGGCATAAACATCGGCACACATATTCATTCTATCGGTCAAATAAAAGATTCGGAATTTGATAATACAAACCTTAACGCTTGCATAGATAAGTTGAATACCTCTCTGTTTGCAGTTATTAACGAAGAAAAAGGCGCTCTTATGCAGGAGGCCATCTCCCGTGCCGCTTCGGAGGGCGACAGCGTGGGCGGTATTCTGGAAACTGCCGTAACCGGACTTCCCGCAGGTGCAGGGGAGCCGTGGTTCGATTCCGTGGAAAGCGTTATATCTCACGCATTGTTCAGCGTTCCCGGTATAAAAGGCGTTGAATTCGGCGCAGGCTTTGCCGTTTCCCAAATGCGAGGAAGCGTTTGTAACGATGGGTTCCGTTATACGGACGGTATCGTTACTACCGAAACCAATAACAACGGCGGCATAAACGGCGGTATTACCAACGGAATGCCCATTGTGTTCCGCGCCGCCGTAAAGCCCACACCGTCGGTTTTTGTTTCTCAGAACACGGTTGATCTTAAAAAGGGCGAAAATGCCGTGCTGAGCCTTACGGGGCGTCACGATCCTTGTATCGTTCACCGTGCCCGCGTGGTTGTTGACAGCGTAACGGCAATAGCCCTTGCAGACATACTTTGCACCCGCTTCGGTACTGATTGGCTTAAGGGAGAATAATATGAAATACGGACTTATCGGCGAAAAGCTGGGACACAGCTTCTCACCGGATATACATAAGCGTTTAGAAACTTCAGATTACGTTTTAAAAGAAATCCCCCGTGAAAAACTAAACGAGTTTTTGGAAGAGCGGGAGTTTGAAGCGATAAACGTTACCATACCTTACAAAAAAGACGTTATACCCCATCTCTACTATATAAGCGAAACTGCCCGTGAGATCGGCGCGGTAAACGTTATCGTAAATAAAAACGGACTTTTGTACGGCTATAATACGGACTTTGTGGGTCTTAAGGCGCTTGTAGAGAGGACTGCGGGCAATATCTGCGGCAAAAAAGTGCTTATTCTCGGTACGGGCGGAACCTCGCAAACCGCTTTTGCGGTTGCAAAGACTTTGGGCGCACAGCGTATCCACCGTGTGGGACGTGCTCCCAAGGAAGGCTGTGTTACATATTCTTACGCATACAAAGAACTGTCGGATTCGGAAATTATCATAAACACAACTCCCGTAGGAATGTTTCCCGAATGTGATAATACGCCTATCGATATAGATGCTTTTCCCAACCTTTGTGCAGTGGTGGATGCGGTGTTCAATCCGCTTTCCACGGAACTGGTTTTGTCCGCAAGAAAGAAGGGCATACCTGCCGAAGGCGGATTGTATATGTTGGTGTATCAGGCTGTAGCGGCATCGGAGCTGTTTGCATCTGTTAAATATGATGAAACCGTTATCGAAAGTATATACAACGAACTTGAATCATCCAAGCAGAATATCGTGCTTACGGGAATGCCGGGTTGCGGAAAATCCACCGTAGGCAAGCTTATTGCAGATAAACTGAACCGTGAATTTTACGATATAGACAAAGAGATCGTAAAGGAAGCAGGAATGGAAATAACCGAAATCTTTGCCGCCAAAGGCGAAACCGCCTTCAGAGATATGGAAACTGCGGTAACCAAACGGCTGTCAGGGCTTTCGGGCGTGGTTATCTCTTGCGGCGGCGGCACGGTTTTGCGGGATGAAAACGTAAATGCGCTCCGTCGAAACGGTATTATATATTTCATCGACCGCCCCTTGGAACAGCTTGTTCCTACAGATGACCGTCCCTTGGCATCCAGCAGGGAAGCGGTGGAGAAACGCTATAACGAGCGTATAAACACATATATTTCCACCTGCCATAAGCGTATTGCCGTGAATGGCGATGCGGTCAGCGTGGCAGAGAACATAGGAAAGGATTTTTAAAATTGAAAATACTTGTTATAAACGGACCGAATCTCAATATGCTGGGAATACGGGAGCCTGCCCACTACGGAACGGAAACCTTTGAAACGCTGTGTAACCGTATAAATGAATACGGCGTTTCTACGGGTAACGAAATTACACAATATCAGTCCAACCACGAGGGTGATCTCGTAGATGCCATACAGCAGGCATATTTTACGGGAGTAGACGGAATAGTTATTAATCCGGGGGCATACACCCACACCAGCATCGCTCTCCGCGATGCGGTTTCTTCGGTAAAGATCCCCACGGTTGAAGTTCATATATCCGATGTTAACTCCCGCGAGGATTTTCGAAAAATAAGCTATATCCGCGATGTCTGCGTGAAAACCATTTCGGGACACGGAGTAAAGGGATATTTTGAAGCAATAGATTATCTTTTGGAAGGATATAAAAATGAAGGTTGAAATAGCACCCGGAGTTGCGGCAGGCACGGTATCTGCTCCTAACTCCAAAAGTATGGCACACCGTATGCTTATTTGCGCCGCCCTTGCGAAAGGCAAGAGCATTGTTCACGGCGTTCCCGATTGCGATGATGTGGAAGCGACCGTTGAATGTCTTTCCCGCCTCGGTGCGAGATTTGAATATGATAACGATACCGTAACCGTATACGGAACCGATATTTGCAACGCCTCTCCCGATCAGGCGCTATATTGCAAGGAAAGCGGAAGTACGTTGCGCTTTCTCATCCCGGCGGCACTTTTGTGCGGTAAAAACGTGGCTTTTACGGGCGCACAGTCCCTTTTCCGCCGTCCCCTGGATGCATACGAGGAGCTGAGCCGTGAAAAAGGCTTTGTGTTTTCTCAGGATAAAAATAGCGTTATTCTCAAAGGTCCTCTCACAGCAGGGGAATACCGTATATCGGGAAGCGTAAGCAGTCAGTTTATAAGCGGTCTGCTGTTCGCTTTGCCGCTGTTGGGCGAGGATAGCGCGGTTAACATAATACCTCCTGTGGTGAGCCGTCCTTATATCGAGCTTACTTTGCAGGCATTAAAGGAATTCGGTGTTGATGCTTGCTGGACAGACGATCACACGTTGTTTGTAAAAGGCGGCAGGGGATTTGTTCCCACCGAAACTACCGTTGAAGGAGATTATTCGGGCGCATCCTTTTACGCCGCATTGAATTCTCTGGGCGGTAACGTAAATATACTCGGTTTGAGGGAGGATTCACTTCAGGGAGATAAAATTTACGAAAAGCATTTTTCTCTTCTTGAAGCAGGTATTCCCACCATTCATATAGGCGATTGTCCCGATCTCGGACCCGTTTTATTTGCAGTTGCCGCCGCAAAGTACGGCGGAGTGTTCAACGGAACGTCACGCCTGCGCTTTAAAGAAAGCGACCGTGCCACGGCTATGGCAGAGGAATTAAAAAAGTTCGGAGTTTCCGTTACCGTACACGATGATTCGGTAGTGGTATACCCAACGGAATTCAGCGCTCCTACAGAGTCTTTGTGCGGTCATAATGATCACCGTATCGTTATGTCCCTTGCGGTATTACTTACTCTTACGGGCGGAGTTATTGAGGGAGCAGAGGCTATATCAAAAAGCTTTCCCCACTTTTTTGAAGGACTTAAATCCTTGGGAATCGAGGTGAAATGTTATGAAGATTGATAAGAATACCAACATTCTCATAATCGGTTTAGGTCTTATGGGCGGAAGCTATGCTTCTGCGTTGTCCAAGCAGGGATATAAGGTACGCGCCATAACTCTTGAGCAAAAAGATATAGACTACGCATTGGAGCGCGGCATGATATTGGAAGGCGCAACCACTCCCGATGAGAAACTTATCGCTCAGGCAGATCTTATAGTTTTCGCTCTATATCCCGCCGCCTTCGTTAAGTGGATAATAATGTATCAGCATCTTTTTAGAAGCGGTACGCTTATTACCGATATTACGGGCGTAAAAACGCTGGTTGTTAATCAGGTACAAGGGAGGCTCCGCTCCGACGTTGAGTACGTTTCCGCACATCCTATGGCGGGCAGAGAAAGAAGCGGTGTGGAATTCAGCGATGACAGCGTGTTCAAAGACGCAAATTATATCGTAACTCCCACCGAAAAAAATACTCCCGAGGCTGTGGAAACCTGCAAGCAGTTGGGAGAGATATTGGGCTTTTCCCGTATCTCCGTACTTTCTCCCGAGGAGCACGACGATATGATCGCGTTTCTTTCCCAGCTTACCCACTGTATTGCGGTAACGCTTATGACTACCAACGAAGAGGAAGGGCTTGAAAAATATACGGGCGACTCCTTCAGGGATCTTACCCGTATTTCAAAAATAAACGATGAGATGTGGAGCGAACTGTTTTTGATGAACAGAGATGCTCTTTTGAAGCAGATGGATGCGTTTTCTGCAGAATTTTCCCGTTTCAGGGAATATGTTGCCAACGGTCAGCGTGAAGAGATGCGGGCAGTGATGCGCAAAGCAGGGGAACGCAGAACAAAATTCGATAAAAAGTAAGGACGGTAATATATATGAATATGGAATTTCACCGTAAGCTTCCCATTCCTCAGGAGATAAAGGAGCAATATCCCGTTACCGAGGAAATGGCAAAGGTAAAAGAAAAAAACGATGCGGAAATACGTAAGGTGTTCAGCGGCGAAAGCGAGAAATTTATTCTCGTCATCGGGCCCTGCTCCGCAGACAGAGAAGATGCTGTAATCGATTATATCCACCGTCTTCGTATCGTGCAGGACAAGGTATCGGATAAGATAATAATCATTCCCCGTATATATACCAATAAGCCCCGTACCACGGGTGCAGGATATAAAGGAATGCTTCACCAGCCCGATCCTCATGAAAAGCCCGATGTGATCAAGGGTGTTATCGCTATCCGTCAGCTTCATATGCGTGCTTTGGCGGAAACGGGATTCGGCTGTGCGGACGAAATGCTTTATCCCGAAAACTACCGCTATCTTTCGGATCTTCTTTCATACGTTGCCGTCGGCGCACGAAGCGTGGAAAACCAGAACCACCGTCTTACCTCTTCGGGACTTGATATCCCCGTGGGTATGAAAAACCCCACCAGCGGCGATCTTTCGGTTATGATGAACGCCATTTACGCCGCCCAGCACGGTCACACCTTTATATACCGAAGCTGGGAGGTTACCTCAAAAGGAAATCCCTATACCCACGCTATCCTTCGCGGAAGCGTAAATAAGCACGGACAGTCAATGCCCAATTATCATTATGAGGATCTTATACGGCTGTTCGATCTGTATTCCGCATCGGAACTTAAAAATCCCGCCGTTATCATAGATACCAACCATTCCAATTCGGGCAAGCAATTTTTAGAGCAGATACGAATTTCCAAGGACGTAATGCACACCCGCCGTTGCTCCAATGATCTGCGTAAAATGGTAAAGGGACTTATGATCGAAAGCTATATCGAGGACGGATGCCAGAAAATATCCGATACCGCCGTCTACGGAAAATCCATTACCGACCCTTGCATCGGCTGGGAAAAGACGGAAAAGCTCATTTACGAAATAGCAGAAAGCGTATAACACCCCCAAGAAGCCTTGCGGCTTCCCGGGGACCCCGACAATCACCCCAAGAAGCCTTGCGGCTTCCCGGGGACCCCGACAATAAAGCGTTGCATTTTTAAGTGCAACGCTTTAGTTTTTGAATGATTATTTGCCGTTCAATATTTGGTTTTTGATAATAAGACAATCGTTTTCGTCAATTTTACTGTTTCCGTCGGCATCGCCGCGGGCGGTTTCACCGTCATTCGGTGAATAGTTACTTGCAATAATTCTTTTAGCCAACAGATAATCGTTTATGCGTACTGTTCTGTCATCGGAAATATCTCCGATAACACCTGTAACGAATCCTTCCACTGATACGTCGCACACCATTTCAAAGGCTCTGTCCCAAGGATATCTGAAATTATCCGCTTTAACCTTGCCGTGGGAGTTGACTCTGTAGGTTGAAAGATCGGTTATCATATTGGAATTGTTTATCATTTTAAGAATATGAGTATAGCTTCCGTTACCGCTTGCGTTAGGGCTTTCGATAGAAAATCCGAAATATTTGTAGGAAATATCCTTCATACCGCTGAATGCAATGGTCTGTAAAAATCCGTAATGACTTTCTTCGGTAATTTGAGAACAGTTGGCAAGATATGAATACCTTGAAATACCGTTTGATAAAGCAATTCCCAAAGCGTTCGCCGCAGTATTCCAGTTGGAATATCCCAATATCATTGCAAGGGGAAAGTTACGCTTCAGCAGTTCCTTTTCCAAAACGCTTCCCGTTCCCGTGTTGGGATCAATAATAATAACGGGAATTTGTTTTTTTATATATTCCTCTGCTTTGTCAACAAGCTGCTTTGCGGTTGCGTTGGTTGCGCCTTGGGTAAGACAGAGTACTTGCAATTTGCCCTTTCCTCCTGCGGTGACTGTGCAATCAAGGGATTTTATATGATTTTCCAATTCATATTTCAGTGTTGCAAAATCGAATCCGTCGGCAATATTATTTTCCCCTCCGCCGAAGTAGGTGACACCGATCTCCGCCTTTCCGTACAGCTTGGTTACAATACGGGTTATACCCATAAGCCCCAATTCGTCGGTGCCCGCATATATCATTCCGTTATTTTTCAGCTTGTTTGATATATAATTTATCTCGTTTGTCTGTATATTTTCGGTAGTGGAGGAATCGTCCACACCGATATAGCAGTACTCAAGATCATCAAGGGATTGGGAAAGTATGTAGTCAATAAGCTTTAATTTTCTCGTTCTGGAAGCGAGATACTTGTCCACCGCATTTTCCGAAAGAGGCGTGCTTATCTTGCTTCCGTTCGGTGCGTATTTGTAGCCGGCGATTATATTTTTGACGGTAAGCTCGTTTCCTTTAAGCACCTTTCTCGCCATAGATCCGTAAGAACGGAGGTTGTTATACTCGTTCATCTGGTAGCCTTGGTAATTTACCGTGGATGCAAGACGCATTACCGTATCAAAAAGAACTATCGTGTTGTTTTTTGCAAGATTTATAATATAATCCGCAACCTCAAATTCAAAGGAAAGATCGGTGTTATCCAGCCAACGGGAGGCAACCAATCCGCCGCTTAAAAGCTGGTCAAGGGACAGCACGAAATAATCGCAGGTCTTGTCCGTTTCCTTTAACCATTCAAGAAGCTTTTCTCTGTCGCCGTAGGTAGAACCGTTTTTATTGGGGGACATATTGTCAAGCGCTGTTCTGAATAAGTCCTCTTCGGGCGTTACCAGATCGATTCCCACGCTTTTTGCCAGCATTATCGCACGGTCATAATTAACGGGACGGTTGTCAATGGGTATATATGCAACCTTCAAGCCGTTGTAGTTTTTATCACCTTCGGCTTCCACCGGATACGGTGTGGCTATAAGCAGAGAGGTTAACATAATAACACTCAAAACAAACCCCAATAATCTTTTCATCGCAAGTTATCTTCCTTTTTCAGATATTGAATGTAAATATTATACTATCGGTATTTTCAAAAGTAAAGTATTTTGTTTATTTTCCTTGCGAAACCGTCTTCGGTGTGGTAAAATCATATATCGGCAGGTGAAATATAATGGATATACTTTATCGGGATAAAAATTGCATAGTAGCGCAAAAGGATATAGGCACGGTGTGCGAGGACACAGGGGAGCATAGTTTGCCCGCTCTTGTAAGAAACGCTTGCGGCGGTGAAGCATATCCCGTCCACCGTATAGATAAGGTTGCAGGGGGCGCGGTATTGCTTGGCACTACCTCCGCAAATGCGGAAAAATTGCGCTTTGCGGGCTTTGATAAAGAGTATCTGTTTGTAACCGTCGGTTCTTTGCCCGAAAAAAGCGGTGTCCTTTCCGACCTTGTGTATCACGATACACAAAAAAACAAATCCTACGTGGTAAAGCGTATGCGGAGAGGGGTAAGAGAAGCCTCTCTTGAATACACCGTACTTGCAGAAAAAGAGGGGTACGCCCTTGTAAAAGCCAAAATGATAACGGGCAGAACGCACCAGATACGTTTGCAGTTCTCCTCCCGCAAAACACCCCTTTACGGCGATAAGCGTTACGGCGGTGCAGGGGATAAAACCGCGTTGTGGTCATATAAATTAAGCTTTGTTTCGTGTGGGAAAGGACATACCGTCGTTTCCGTTCCGCCTGTTTCCGGGTATCCGTGGAGCATTTTCAGCGAGGAGGTGTTGTCTGTATGCAGGACGTTATAGTTATCGGCGCAGGTGCCGCAGGAATGATGGCGGCGATCACGGCGGCACAAAACGGTGCCAAAGTGCTTGTTATCGAAAAAAACAAAGAATTCGGTTTAAAGATAGGTATTACGGGAAAAGGAAGATGCAACCTTACCAATAATTGCAACCTCAACGAATTTTTGGAAAACGTACCTACTAATCCCCGCTTTTTGTACCGTGCTGTTACGGATTTTTCTCCCGAAGATACTATGGAGTTTTTTTCCTCCCGCGGAATACCTTTAAAGACCGAGAGAGGCAGACGTGTTTTTCCCGAAAGTGACAGCGCTCAGGATATCCGTCATTGCCTTCGCCGCGAAACAGAAAAGCTTTGCACCTGCGTAAAAGATACTGCAAAACAGCTTCTTACCGAAAACGGCGAAATTATAGGTGTAAAATGCCATTTTCGCACCTATTACGCTCCGAACATAATAATTGCTACGGGAGGAAAGTCATATCCCCGTACCGGTTCTACCGGAGATGGTTATGCTCTTGCCTCTGCGGTGGGGCATACCGTGGTTACACCCCGCGGATCACTTGTTCCGTTGGTGTGCGAGGGTAAGACCTGCCGCGATCTTATGGGGCTTTCTCTCCGCAACGTAGCAGTAAAGTTTACCAAAGACGAAAAAATACTGTATTCCGATGAGGGGGAATTGCTTTTTACCCATTTCGGCGTGAGCGGACCCACTATCCTTTCCGCATCTGCCGTTATCGGTAAAAATTATCCCGTTAAGATGTCTATCGACCTTAAGCCCGCATTGGATAAAGACACGCTGGACAAACGTCTGCTTCGGGATTTTTCGGATAACAAAAACAAGATATATTCAAACGTTTTATCGGGCTTGCTTCCTTCAAAGCTTATTCCCGTTTTCGTTGAGCTTTCGGGCATTTCTTCCGAAAAACGTGTTAACGAAATCAC
Organism: uncultured Oscillospiraceae bacterium; assembly: GCA_964485815.1. Lineage (GTDB taxonomy): Bacteria > Bacillota > Clostridia > Oscillospirales > CAG-382 > SFLA01. The sequence continues at coordinate 59,234 of CAZAJX010000001.1, read as the reverse complement.
CAAGGAGGAGCGCAGACGTATTTGCGATCTTCTTAAAGGACTGTGCTTTACCGTTACGGGCACCCGTCCCGTGGAGGAAGCTATCGTTACCTCGGGCGGAATAAACGTAAAAGAAATCAACCCTTCGACAATGGAATCCCGTCTTGTCAAAGGGCTGTATTTTGCAGGTGAGGTTATTGATGTTGATGCTTATACCGGCGGATATAATCTGCAGATCGCCTTTTCAACGGGACACCTTGCGGGCGAGAGTGTCTATTAACGCTTTTGCGTGTACCATAGTGTTTCCTCTTCCAAGGCTTATGCGCAAGCCGCCTGTCTTAAGTGTTCCCAGCTTTTTGTGGGCTTTATATGCACAGTGTAATCCGCCTCTCACGGCAATATTCTCTTCCGCCAGCATTTCGGCGGCTTCCTGACTGTGATACCCCCATAGATTTACAAGTATTATCGGCACCCAGTTTTCTGTTTTGTCCTCATCGGGTGCGCCTATCACGGTTATTCTTTTCATATTTTTCAGCTCGCTCAAAAGGTATTTGTATATTTTTTGAGTGAGCTTTTTATCTCTTGAATTCAGTTCTTTCAACGCTGTGCAAAGACCTGCGTAGGCAGGTGCGTTCAGACTGCCCGCTTCAAACCGTTCAGGCGGAAGAGCGGGCATTTTCATATCAGCAGACAGTATGCCCGTGCCTCCGTGAATGAGCGGATGTAATTCTTTATCAAAATCTTTTGCCATTACCATCGCACCCGTTCCCGCAGGGCCGTAGAGTCCCTTATGACCGGGTAAGCATAGAATATCTCCGTATTCACCGGCTTTTATATCCAGTATTCCTGCGGTCTGCGCAATATCGGTGATAACCGTTATGCCGCGGCTCCTTGCCGCTTTTACCATTTCTTTTACGGGAAATATCCGTCCGCATACGTTGGAAGCGTGGGTAAGAACCGCAAGTGACGTATCTGCGGTAATGCTGTTTTCGAAATTTTCTATAGTTTTTTTATCGTCAAACAGATCGGATTCAAAAATGGTTACCTTTATTTTGTCTTCTTGCTTAAGATTATATATTACCCGTGCAACTGCATTGTGGTCAAAATCCGAAACCAGTATATGGAGTTTCTTCTTTGCTCCCAAAACATAGCCTTTTATGGCAAGATTCAGCGCCTCGGTGGTGTTTTTTGTCAGTACACAGTTTTCAGGCGAGGTATCAAAGTATTTTGCCAATTCATTCCTGCAGTTAAACAATGCGCGGTCGCCTGCCGCAGAAAGCTCGTAGCTGCCGCGTCCGGGATTTCCGCAGAATCTCATTGCAGAAGCCACAGCGTTTATAACGCCTTCGCTTTTCGGCATTCCTGTGGCGGCGTGATCAAAATATATCATCTTTTGTTCACTCCGGTAATTCCTGCAATTTTTACTCCGTTGTTTAAAAGCAGGTTTTGCACATACTGGCTCTGGCTCGTATCGATTACTATTCCGTATCCGCAGCCGCGTATACGCTGTGTCTGCGCGTTTCTGGTAAGGGAATTTTTTATTCCGTGTTTGTTCAGTAATTCTTGCGCTTTGTATGCGTAAGTCATTGACGTTAGCACTAAAACAGTGTCCATTTTCATCACTCCTTTTTAATATTATTATATGTATATAAAAATCCCGTAGTGAAGACCACTACGGGAAAATATGTATATTGGTATTAGTAGTCCTCAAGACAGAAAACCGTCCAAGCGCTGGATGTGTGCCATTTTGTGCCTTTTTCCACTTTTTCGTAAGCAGAATCGGGAAAACGGGAGAAATACAGCTTGTTGGAAGTGGTGTTCATATCCCAATAGAAGGTCTTTGCGTGGTTGCTGAAGTTATCGAGGGAATCTTCAACTGTGCTGACTTGAACGACAAAGGCGTAATCTCTATTCTTTTTGCCCCAGATAACACATTCGGTTGCGGCGTTGTCCTTATACATAGGACCGCTGTAATCCGCTTTGCCTACCTCCGTAGTTTCCACGTAATTCTCGGTTCCGTCAACGTTTCTGAACAGACAGTATAATCCTACCGTCTTGGGAACGGGGAACATACAGGTATAAGAAAGGGAAAACTCCATATCTGTTATAAATTCAAAATCGCAATCCAGAGTGATCGTTTCGCCATAGAACATATAGTTTCGTGTAACGGCGGCATAGCAGTTGTCGGAATCTCCGAGGTGCAGCTTTGTTTTTTCAACGATCTTAATTTTTTCAAGGTTTTGCGCCTTTTGTCCGCTTGAAAGCTTTATCTCTTTGTCGGAAACGCCGTCGTATATTTTTAATTCAACCAATATTTCGTTGGCGTGGTTTCCGCCGGAAAAACCGCCTTCGGCACCTTTAGCGCGGAAAACGTATTCCCAGTCGGTACCGCCGCCCGCAATATTAACGTTGCCGATGGACAGCGCACCTATATTCCAGGTTCCCCAATCGGTTTTATAGAAGGTCTGTGTCAAGGGCTTTCCATTGGAAGCGGTGGTGGATAACGTATAAAGCTTATCGTTTGTTTTTGTAAGTGTTAAGGAATGCTTTGCATATTCCGTTACGTGTACGTCGGGCGCAACGGGATGATGAGGATATGCGGCAAACATATTTTCTGCTCCTGTAATATGGTTTTTGATGCGTGCTTTTCCGCAATTTGCTTTCTTTCCCGCATCGGAAACCTTAATATTGTTTTTGTCTATGCGCAGGCTGTAAAGGTAATCGGATAAGTTGATTTTACCGTCGCCGTTAATATCTCCTTCAACCACCGCATAAATTCTGTCTATTTCGGTATCGCTTATAATCTTTGCAAAGTAATCTCCGGTTTTTAAAACGTCTTTTTCCGAAAGCTTGTTTCCTTTTGCATCAAAGGCAAATACCTTTTCCGTACTGTCAAGGTTATTAAGCACATATTCAACCGTATGATTAAGGTGAAGTTTTGTTATGTAATCGCCGTCCAGCTTTAAATAAGAATCGTCTATTATCTCAATTCCGGGAATTGATGCGGCGGGAACGTCATTGCCCTGAATGGTGTAAACCTCAAATTCACCGCAGAAAACGAACACTCCCGATAAAGGTGAATCGCCGAAAGAAACCTTAACGTATCTTCCGCTCACTTTTCCGTCAAGCTCAAGGGTACACCAGGTGTTCCTTGCGGATTCGTCCTCGTATTTGCCTTCGCCAACCTTGGTGAAATCTTTTCCGTTTTCTGAAACGTAGAATACGCATTCGGAGGGTCTGTCAATACCGGAATGGTTGGTCGCGGTAAGATATACTCTGAACTTTCCCAGATCATCATAGCTCTTACCCAGATCCATTACGGCATACATAGGCGCTTCAAGGCGGTAATCAAAAGCGATCCAATCAGTGCCGTAATCATCGGCAGGAAGCTTGCCGTCGGTAAGCTCTTTTCCGTCCACCGAGGTGTATGGAGAGCCTTGGGAGGTGTAGCAGGTGGAATATTCATAGGATTTTCCCTTGTAGATAAGGGTGTAATCATATATTGTTACCGCGCTTGCGGTTATGGGCAATAACAAACCGTAAAGTACCGCCGTAACAAGAGTAAGACCGATAAAACGCTTCAAAATATGTACCTCCTGAATATATTATGTAGCGGCGTGAAAGCCGCTTTTTTACTTCGAGCCGCTGCCGGATTCCTGCAGCATACCGTCGGAATAATCGCCGATAGTGCTGTCATCCTGAAACATATCGCTCATATCGGGAATAATGCTCATATCAGACATATCCATAGATACGTCAGGTATGGAAACGGGCGAAGATGTGTCGTTTTTGGAATTTTCAACCCTTGAATTGTTATCCTTGGACACGTTAGGTCTGGATGTGGTTGAGGTGTTGGACGCATCTGTTCGATCGTCGCATCCGCTGGCACATGCGGTAAGCGCTCCTAAAGCGATAACGCAAAGAGCCAACAAAACAAATAAAGATTTTTTCATGCAGTTTCTCCTTCTCATATTTAACGCGTTACAGTAGTCGGTTAAACTGCACTTATTTTTTTCATTATATCACTTATTATACACCGTTTCAATAACTTTTGTATAAAGTGGTTGACTTTTTATTTTTAATAACATATAATTTATTCATAAAATACAAGGAGGATTGTAAATTTATGGTAGTTAAAACACCCCCGATGGGTTGGAATTCTTGGAACACTTTCGGCCCGAATATAAATGACGAACTCATTCGCACCACTGCGGATGCTATGGTAGAAAACGGTCTGTTGGAAGCAGGCTACAATTATCTTGTTATTGACGATTGCTGGTCCCTGCGTGAACGTGACGCAGAGGGCAAGCTTGTTGCCGACCCCGTAAAATTCCCTCACGGAATGAAGGCTGTTGCGGATTACGTTCATTCAAAGGGACTTAAATTCGGTATGTATTCCTGTGCGGGAACACGAACCTGCGCGGATTATCCCGGTTCCTTTGACCACGAGTACGTGGATGCAAAGACCTTTGCCGAATGGGGAGTGGATTTTCTTAAATACGATTATTGCTACCGTCCCAATTTCGTACCCGGACATTTGCTTTATAAAAAAATGGGCAACGCCCTTGCAAACAGCGGCAGAGATATTCTGTTTTCCGCTTGCTCTTGGGGAAGCCACGAAACACATAAATGGATAAAGACCACAGGTGCGCATATGTGGCGCTCCACCGGCGATATCGTGGATAGTTGGGCATCTATAAGAGATCTTACTCTGCATCAGCTTAATATCTGGGATTACAACGGCGCGGGCTGCTTTAACGATATGGATATGTTGGTCGTTGGTATGAACGGCAAGGGTAACGTAGGCGTTACGGGCTGTACCTTTGAGGAATATAAAACTCACTTTACCGTTTGGGCATTGTTCAATTCTCCTCTTATGATCGGTTGCGACGTAAGAGATATGACGGACGAAACCAAATCCATTCTTTTAAATAAAGACGTTATTGCCATAAATCAGGATCCAGGTTGCCGTCAGGCTTATATTATCGAATCCGATAACTGGTGGGCAGGCAGAGTGTATATGATCGCAAAGCGTCTTGATGACGGCGATCTCGCCATCGGCGTATTCAATATGGGTGACAACGTCGAAGGTCCCAACTTCCAGCTTGACAGTATCGGTCTTGGATATGCAACGGGCAAAAAGCTTGTGTGGAAAGAGCTTTGGACCGGTGAAACCGGCGAAGCTGTTGACGTTATGCGTTTTTATAACCTTCAGCCCCATGCTTGTCGTCTGTTCAGATGTAAGATAGTCGATGCCTAATTGTATCCGTTGCGGCGTCTCCCTCACAGCAGACGATATCGGATGCCATAAAAAGATGATAAACAGAGGCGCGGAGGAATTTATGTGCATTCCGTGTCTTGCAAAGCATTTCGGCGCGTCCGAAGAGCGTATACGTCAGCTTATCGAGGAATATCGGGCATACGGATGCACTCTGTTTTCCAAAAAGGAGTAAAAATGGAATATACCCCTATGCACGGTATCGGCAATTCCTACGTTATTATAAACGGGAATATAGACGATCCGGAAAAGCAAAGCGTTATACTTTCAAAAGAATATAGTACAGACGGTATAATCCTCGTTTTGCCCTCCGATATTTGCGATATTAAAATGCGCATCTTCAACGCAGACGGAAGCGAAGCGGAAATGTGCGGCAACGGCGCGCGCTGTGTAGCACGTTACGCAGTAGATAAGGGTATGGTCAATAAGCCCTGCATAACTCTGGAAACGGGGGCAGGGGTAAAAAAGCTGTATCCTATCACCGAAAACGGAGTTACCGAGTTAATTAAAGTGGATATGGGAATATCCGAGGTAATGGACGATATCGCCGTATCCGCAAACGGAAAAGTGTTTCACGGTACTACTGCCTCTATGGGTAACCCTCATTTCGTTATCTTTTGCGATAATCCGAAGGAGCTTTGTCTGGAGGAGATCGGTCCCGTTATCGAGCATAGCAGATGCTTTCCCAACCGTGTAAATACGGAATTTGCCAAGGTGTGTTCCCGTACCCGACTTGAAATGCGTGTGTGGGAACGGGGAAGCGGAGAAACTGCCGCTTGCGGAACCGGAGCTTGCGCCCTTGCCGCCGTAGCCGTGGCAAAGGGATATTGCGATGCGGATACGGATATAACCGTTTCTCTTGCCAAGGGCGAGCTTATTATCCGCGTATGCTCCGATAGAAGAGTGTTTATGACGGGAAAAGCGGAATACTGCTAAAATTACATACGAAAAAATCACCTCGTGTGTGGGTGCAAATTAGGGATTTTGCATCCCTGGGAAAATGGCATAGTCGTTAATTCGGCTATGCCGTTTTCTCGTTTATAGGCGTAGTGGGTATTTCACCGATGCCGTTATATATGATTTTGATACGCTGAACCCTGTGTCCGTCTACCTTTTCTGCCTTGTAAACGAGGATTTTTTCAACGAACACACGAATTAGCTCCGCATCGAGTTCCTTGATGTCCGTATACCTTCTAACCATAGAAAGGAAGGTGTCAACGCCAAGGGACTCGTTTTTTGCGTTTGCCATAAAGCTCTGCAGTTCCGCAATGCGCCGTTCAAGCTCTCGCTGTTCTGCTTCGTAGGTGTCGGTCAGCTTTGCGAAACGCTCATCGGAAACCTTACCCTCGATGTTGTCCTCATAAAGCCTTTGGATAATGCCGTCGAGCTTGCTGACACGAGCCTTGGCTGCCTCAAGTTCCTTTTTGCTTTCACGAAGATTACGCTCGGTCTCCTGTTTGGATTTTTGCGTTACAAGCCTTACGAACTCGTCCTCGTGTTCTCTCGCATAAGAGGTAACTCTACGGATGTCATCAAGCAGAAGTTGCTCAATGACCACGTTGCGAATTTGGTGAGAACTGCATTTGCCTTTTTGCTTTCGGTATGTAGCGCAAACGAAGTATTCTTGGCTATGTTCCCATCCGCGCCCACGCACCTGGTAGAGCTTCGCACCGCAATCGGCACAGAACAGCATTCCCGAAAGGATCGGCATCTCACCCATAGGAGTCAGCCTGCGCCGTCCGTCACGAATCTTCTGTACGATGTCAAAGGTCTCTTGGTCGATGATGGCTTCGTGGGTGTGCTCAAATATCTGCCATTCCTCGCGGTCATTGTGCATCTGCTTCTTGTTTTTGTAGGACTTGCGGTAGGTCTTAAAGTTTGCCGTATGCCCCAAATACTCTACACGGGTCAGTAGCCGAGCCACCGTGGAATCGTGCCAAATGCAAGGGTCATCATCGAGAGGCTTTGCCGGAATGGTTATGCCGAGCCTGCGAGCGTGAGCCACGGGGTTCTCAATTTTTCTCTGTGTCAGCTCCTTGGCTATCTGTGTGGGGCCGTATCCCTGCACACAGAGGCTGAAGATTTCTCTCACAATCTCTGCGGCTTCGGGGTCGATTATCCATCGGCTCTTGTCCTCGGGGGCTTTTACATATCCGTAGGGCGGATTCGTACACAGCGGTTTACCCGATTGTCCCTTTGCCTTGAATACGGCGCGTATCTTTTTGCTTGTATCCTTAGCGTACCACTCGTTGATGATATTGAGGAATGGGGTAAAGTCGCTGTCCTGCTGATTGGCACTGTCCACACCGTTGTTTATGGCAATGAAGCGGATATCCACGCCCGGAAAGAACACTTCGGTGTAGTAACCGACCTTGAGGTAGTCTCTGCCGAGTCGGCTCATATCCTTTACGATGACCGTTCCGATCTTGCCGTCTTCCGCAAGGGAGATGAGGCGTTGCCAATCGGGGCGGTCAAAGTTCGTTCCGCTGTATCCGTCATCCACAAAGAACATTGTGTTGCCGAACCCGTTGTCATCTGCATATTTCTGCAAAATGGCTTTTTGGTTGATGATACTGTTGCTGTCTCCCTGAAGTTCATCGTCACGGGAGAGGCGGCAATATAATGCCGTGATTTTATCGTTCTTGGCGATAGTAGGCTGTCTGTTATTCAATTTTTACTCCTTTCCGACAGCCTTCAAGCGGTACTGTATTATCCCGTACTATCGCCAAAAAGTCAAGTCTTTTGTGTTATGATGCTTGTGAACTTACGGATAACTTTGCGTGGTCGATGATGAGCTTTTTCACCTTTCCGTAAACCACATCCTTGGCGGCATCGGCACTAACCGATTCCACGATATAGACCGTACCGTCAATAATGGTTTCGGTCTTATGAGAGCGTTCCTTGGTTTTCTCCATAGGCTCGTCCTCACTCGGTCACCTGAATGACCTTGATTGCCTCGGGGCGGATGAGCTTTCCGTCAAGAAGCTCAAATGCCAAATATCCGATGCATCCGCTTATGATGAACTGCTCGGTAAGGGTGCGAACACTGAGGGGGCTTCTGTTTACGATCCAATAGTAGCTGAAGTCACCGAAAGCAATAGGCTTTGTACCGGTTGCAGCTGAAGGCATAAATTCGGATATGAATACCTTTTTGCCGAGAATGGTGTCATTGGTGTGATTCCAAATATAGTTGCCGCCATCGTCCTTGAGAGTGCGGAGAGCCAATGCCGTTTCATCATTCATAATCCATACGGCATTTTTACGATATTCCGGCTCTACCGAGAAGAACAGCTTTACAATGTCTTCATAGGTAATGGCTTGTGCTTTTACACCGATATCCGCACCGCCGTTGTCCGCAAGAATTCCGGTAGGCATATCCACTCCCGAGCCGTTGATGAAAGCATCATCCTCACCTCTGCCGAAATCCTTGGCAAAACGCTTCAGCAGATAATCTTCAAAGTTGAAGGTGGCATCCTGCACGAATGACTCCTCAATCTTAAGGAAGGTTGCCAACTTGTGGCTATCGAGAGAGAGGTTATCAAAATCCTCCGCTACATCACTGAGAGAAATCGAGCCGCCGTCCGGTACCCAAACGGCAACGTCCTTTTCGTTGACGGTTTTGATACTGTTATCGCTGTTATACGTGCAAATGTCGGTGGCAATGGTTCTGAACAAACTCTGCTTCTTCAAAAGCTCGGAATACTTTTTCTGCGATGCGGGAGTGATGGTAAAAGCCCCCGTGCGGTTGTCCATACCTTTCAGCAATGCCTCCCTATGTCCTTTTTTGCCACGTGCGGCATTCCAAAACTGGTCTGCGTAGTCAATGCCCTCGATATAAGGGAGCTTGGTTGCGTAATTACTCATTATGATATCCTCCTTTAATTTTTGTTGTTTTGTGTAAATGACAACCCCGTCAAAAGGCAGTACTCCCAAAGGTCATGACAATCAATGGGAAACTCAATAGGCTTGTGACCTTCTTTTACAAGACGAATCACAGGTTGAGCAACAACTTTGCACTGGGTGTTGTCAGGAAGGTAGACGGCAACTTTTCCGTCCTTTTTGAGCATCTTTTCAAGACGTTCTTTGTTAATCATGGTAAAATCTCCTTTGTGTGTTGAATTTTAAGGCGCATACAGCCTTAAAGAGATGTGATGACGGGTTTGAAGGAAAAGCCGTACTTGTTGCAAAAGGCAACCAATTTGTCAATGTCCTTAAATCCGTGTGATTCGTATTTTTCTGCCACGGCATATCTGTAGCCGATCTCAAAAGTAACGGGGATGCCGTCTTTTGTGTAGAGAGTGAGGTTGTTGTGCTTGCGAAAGTGCTCACACAGAGCTTGTGTTGTGAGTGTCATATAGATATCCTCCTGATTTTTGATTTACTTGCATTTGGGGCAAGCATAGAGCGAAAGTTTGTGTTCGGAGACAGAGCCGCCGCTCTTATCCATAACGGCACCACACGAGGGGCAATGGATTTTATAGGCGGTAGTCTTTTTTTGAGTAGCCGTTGTTTTCAAGCGATAGTACCGGGGGATGATTTCCTCAAGGTACATCGTGTGGGTTTCCTTGACGGTCTTCTCGTTATTTGTAGAGAACATCGGCACGAACTCAATGCCATCGTCCGAGGCTTTGATTAAGGGGTGATACTTGATTTCCGTCATAATATGCACTCCTTATTTGCACTTGATCGGTTTGCCGTTGAGGTCACAGAAACGCTCACGGCAATAATCCATCGCATCGGCGTACTCACCAAAGTAGATTGTGGAGAAGCCATACTGTACTCTCCAAATGAGGCAATCGAGATCATTGGATCTTGATATTGCGACGGGCTGTCCCTTCATCGTCTGCAGAATGAACATACAGGTGTAGTCCTGAGTGGTAAATGCCTCTCTGTCCGAAGCGGTAACACGGTGTTTTTTGTTGTAAACAGGCTTAAATTTCATAGAAAATCCTCCAATTTTTGATTTTGTTTGAATAGGGGTTAATACCCCGTTTGAATTCTTCTTTTTGTGCGTGAGAGCCCTTGCCCGCTTTCCGTAATTTTAGTCACAGAGATTTGACCGGGCCCTCGGCATCGGTAAACACAATCATAGGCACCACCTCCTTTCGTGTAGGTAGCAGAGGTAGCAGTAATTTCAATTCTGCTGACAGATTTTTATATCTTCTTTCTACCTATACACCTACTTATAAGGTTTTCTGAATTTTGCTGAGAAGATTTTGAAACTGCTACTACTGCTACCTCTGCTACCCAAGGGGTCATAAGAACTCTGTGGTATCAAAGCCGTACTCCCTTGAATATTGCTCCTTGGTTTCAAGCGTGAGCGTGTACTCGCGGTAGTAGGTGTTTCCTTTTTGGCGCGTAGTCATATCGGCATAGGTAGTACCGAGGTAGTTGGTAAGCTCCTCGCGGAACTCCTTGGCTGACTTCGCATAGCCGTGGTTGTTCTCAAAGCACCAAGCCTGGTACACACGAAAGATGCGCCCGGTAGTACAATGGGGATTGATTTTGCCGCCGGGGAGCGGACACATACACTCCTCAAAGAAGGAGACCACAGTACTGTTCTCGTTCATATAACGCTCACGTGCGAGGCTTACGGATTCAGGCTCGGAGAACCTATAGCCGTTTGCGATAACGGTCTGCAAGGCTTTTACGGCTTTGTAGACGATACCCTCACGCTCGGCATACATCTTATCGAGGAGCATTTTGTCTTGCTTTTCCTTCGGTATCACGTTGGGGCAGTTGACTACCATAATGCGGTCATACACCCATTGCCCATCGTCTCCACCGAACTTCGGTAAGCGGTTCATACAGAACCACAGGAGTCCGCCGTAGGTATACTCAAAGGCTTGTTGCCCCTTGAACTCGGCATATAGGCTGTCACCGCCCGTCATCTTCTTAAAGGTCTTAAGCTCGTCCACGGTAAGAAAACTCATATCCGAACTACCCGCCAGACGAGTGCCGTACACAGCACCCGTGCCGAACCGAGCCTCAATCTCCTTGAGGTCAATACCGATAAAGTTGCCTTTGCCGAGCAACCGCTCCACAAGGCTTTTGAGCTGTGATTTACCCGTGTTGCCGTCACCTACAAGGAAGAGCGATTTCTTCATTCGCCATCCTTTCATATTGGAAATACACGCGCCTATGAACTGTAAGAGGAGTTCCTCGGTGGATTTATCTCCGTTGGTGAGGGTATGCATATAACGGTCAAACACTGGGGTTGGGGTCGGATGCCCACGCCACTCACACGGGATCTGTATGGTAGAGATGACCTCGGGTGTGTGCAAAAGAAGTGTTGTGTCCGTCTCCGTGACTTGCAGCAAACCGTTTTTGAAATTGATAATGCTTTCGTCACTATCCAACTCTTCTTGGCTGATATAGTTGAGATCGGTGCTGATGTGCTGTAAGACTTCATTGACCTTGCTCATTTTCACAAGCTCCTCATCGTAGTCGGCAATAAACCGCTTGATTGCTCCGAGGAACATATCCGAGGAATATAAGCGGTAGCATCCGTCCTCATCGTAAACGTACCGAAGGAGTCCTTGTTTACCATTGTCACGGACAAGCAGATAGCAAAGATGCTCTCGCACGTATTTGGCAAGAAGAGGAATGCTTATATACGGCTGTCCCGTTTCATCGTTGAACTTGACAAAATACGGATGAGGCATTTTGGAGCGGTGATATTCGCCGTTGCAGGCACGAATGCCAATATTGATAGTGGCACTCCGATAGTCATCACGCTCCCACTTTTCACGATATAGAGCCGATTGTCGGAAGAGCGTATCGATCATATCGGGGTCATCCCCGGTGCGAAAAGCTATCAAGGCACAGAGGGCGGCATCGGCTTCGGAGTGAGAGCCGTAGTCACTGATGTCACCGTCATCGAAGAGCTTGCGGAATTTATCTCCGTTCTTCTGCTTTCGCAGATTGCAGATGAGGTCAAAGGTGACCTTGTCCCCATCACGGCTTTTGCTGTACTTTTTCTTTTCGGATCGGCGCATATTTTTATCGAGGGTTGTCAGCACGGCATTGGTGCAATCTTTGAGCGGTTGCTCCCATACCACGTCTCCGGTGAATACGGCAAAGCGGTTGGTGAGATCACCGATATAAAGCTCAAGGCGGTTGCCGGGATTTTTTACGTAGAATGCGCCGTCGAGCTTTTGCTTTCCGTTTTTATCGGTAATAATGGGTAGCGTTCCGACATCGCATCTGCCGTAAATATGAATGCCTCCGCCGCTGACCGAACGCTCCGTATATGAATTGAAGCGTTCAAGGAGCACTTGTATAAAAGGGTCTTCAAGTCCGTAATGATCGGCATCGAGGAAGAAGTATCCGTTAGGCACCTTAAAGCCGAGTCCCGAGGCGTGTTGCTCATCTTTTAGGGCAAGCGCATCTTCGTATGTGACCCACGTATGCGACCAATTCTCCGAAGTTCCGGTTACTCCGCCCCTCGCATCGTGCGGCACTTTGGTCTGCCGTCCGTTCTTATCCTGTTCCCAATGCCAATGAAACCATATGGGCATTGCTTTCATCTCCGCCATAAAATCCTGCATCGTATCGACCTCCTTTCGTTTTTGTTGTAAGCGTTGTGTTCATCGGTGTACCTCCTTTCTTGGTTGTTGGGGTGCCTTCACCCCCCCAGTTGGAAAATTGAGTGCTGTATTTCCACCAAAGCATGAAAATTTATGTTTTTTTCTCCCCTCACTCCCCAGTTGGAATTTTTGGAACGCAAATGACGAAAAATCGAGAAAATATTTTTCTTTTCACCACCTGTTGGAGAAATAAAGCTCCAAATGACGAAAATCGAAGAAAAACGTAAAGAAATTTTCCGTCTTTCGCTATACGGAGATTTGAAGGGCTTATTGGGGACCCATTTTCAAAAAATCTTCAAAAACTTTTCCTCTCACCCTCTGTTGGAGAATAAAATGTCTTTTGGTCCGCTTTTACGAAAAAAATAAATTTTTCTCTCCTCACTCCCTGGTTGGACATTTTTGTCGGCTTTGGTCCACTTTTTGAGAAAAACTTATAATTTTTTCATCCCCTCATAGACAAGCCACGGGATTGATGCTTTTTTGCATTGGTTTTGAAAATTTCTGCAAAATAAAAAAATCCGCTCCCCGAAAGGAACGGATATAATATGAAATTTTACAAATATGCTAATCAAAAATATTGACAAGCTAAACGAAATCATTTATAATATAAGGGATGAAATATATTTGGAGGCAAATATGAGTATTTCCGAACAGATAAAAGTTTTGTGTGTGCGTTCTAATATCAGCATGGCTGAATTAGCACGTCGAATTGGTTTGTCCCCGCAGAGCTTTAGTGCAAAAATGAAAAGAGAAAGTTTTACCATAGCGGAGTTAGATGTTATCGCAGATGCCGTAGGCGCATCGTTTGTCAGAAAGTTCGTTTTATATAACGGCGATGAAATTTAAGGAGAAATAAGATTATGGCTATTTTTGAATTGGGTGAATTGTTCTGCGGCCCCGGAGGATTGGCTTGGGGAGCTACCAATGCTGACATTGGGTTGGATAATTATCGAATTGTACACGCTTGGGCAAACGACTATGACAGCGATACTTGTAATACTTATAGACGGAATATTTGTCCTCAAGACCCTGATAGCGTAATATGGGGTGATGTCCGTAAACTTGACTTGGACAGCCTGCCTCATATTGACGCTCTTGCCTTCGGATTCCCTTGCAACGACTTTTCCGTAGTGGGAGAGCAAAAAGGATTCAACGGTCAGTTCGGTCCCTTATATTCTTACGGCGTTCAGATCTTGAGAACGCATCAGCCTCAATGGTTTTTAGCGGAAAATGTCGGTGGTTTGCGTAGTGCAAATGAAGGAAACGCATTTGAGAAAATTCTTTCCGATATGCGTGATGCCGGATACCGCGTATACCCTAATCTCTACTGCTTTGAAAAATACGGTGTTCCGCAGGCTCGTCACAGAGTTATTATTGTGGGTATTCGTAAAGATCTGCCGTATGAATTTAAGATACCGAGTTATGCTCCTTATGCGGATATGGACGTAACTTGCAGAAACGCAATTGAGAATCCGCCTATCCCCGCAGACGCTCCGAACAACGAACTCACAAAGCAATCTGCGAAGGTAGTTGAGCGTCTGATGCACATTCTCCCCGGTCAAAATGCTTTCAACGCAGACTTGCCGGAAGAACTGAAATTGAATGTTCGTGGAGCAAAAATCAGCCAAATATATAAGAGACTCGATCCTACGAAGCCTGCGTACACAGTAACGGGTTCTGGCGGTGGTGGAACACATATCTATCACTGGGAAGAGCCTCGTGCCCTCACCAATCGTGAACGTGCAAGATTGCAGACATTCCCTGACAACTATGTATTTGAGGGGTCTAAAGAATCTGTAAGAAAGCAGATCGGTATGGCTGTTCCGTGCCAAGGCGCCAAAATTATCTTTGAAGCTATCTTGAAAACCTTTGCGGGCATCGAATATGAGTCAATGGAATCTTCATTGAAGGACGAGGTGGATTATGATTAACTTTTGGTGGGTCACACGCCCGAAAAGAAAACTAAATTCCATACCCGAAGTGTTGGCTACCTTCGCCGAAATCTCTTTAAACCAAGAATGGCAAGGTCAAAGAGATACGCACTTAACGCTTGAAGAGGCGTTAGAAGAATCCAACATCAAGCGCAAGGGCGAACGCCGTGACCAAACGGGTGGCGGTGCTCGTACATACCAAGCTTGGGTTGCAAGTCTTGGCTTGATCTTCACACAGGAATCTACAAAACAGCTCAAACTAACGCTTGCGGGTGAAGCAATAATGAACGGAGATTCTCCTGTGACCGTGTTGAAAAACCAGGTATTGAAATATCAGTTCCCGTCATCGTTCTCTACGGGTCGTGGCGTTGATGTTTCGCGCCGATTCAAGATTCGTCCTTTCCGTTTCTTGCTTCGTCTGCTGATGGATAGCGAGGTTGGATATCTTTCGGAAGAAGAAATTGCCAAAGTTGTTATTACGAATGCGGAGAACGAAACAGAGGCTTGTTATCGTGCCGTTGTAGGAAAATTGCACGCCTTCAGAAGCGATGGCGATGCAGCCTTGGATGCCGATTTCTTTACCAAATACGCTCCCAAGACGGGCACCGTCAATCCTGATCATCCGTATAGCCATTTAACCGATACCGCAAATACCTTCATCAACTGGATTGAATATACCCAGCTTGCCAAGCGTAGCGACGAAGATAGAATGCTCCGTATCATTCCTGAAAAAATTGAGGAAGTGCGCGCCATTTTGGCAACAACTCCCCCGTTTATTGACAGACCTGAACAGCACGAGTATTTTCAGCGTAAATACGGAATTGACCCCAAGCATAACAAAGATACTCGTAATTTGACCGCTACAAAGACTATCACAGCAAAAATCATCAACGAACAAAAGGTGAAGCAGGCATTTGTGAGTGAATCCTTGAAAACCCCGATTACTCGTATCACTCCCGATCTTGTTGATAGAATTACCGAGCAGACCGGACTTGATGCGAAATTTGTCGAGGAGGCACTTCTTCGTCTCTATCCCCGTGGTGCGATCGGTTCGTTTATGACCGAATACTTTGAAATGGCTTTCAAAGGTAGAGATGAGGCAACTGAGTTTGAAAAAGCCACCGTTCGACTCTTCCAGGAAGTGTTCGGCTTCGATGCTCGTCACGTTGGTCCCATAGGGCTGACACCGGATGTGTTGCTTCTTTCTGACAGCGATGGCTACTGTGGAATCATCGATAACAAGGCATACAGTAAGTACACCATCAGCAATGACCATCACAATCGTATGGTGCATAACTATATCGAAGGTCTCGGCAACTATTGTTCTTCTTCCAATCGCCTTGCCTTTTTCTCGTATATTGCAGGCGGTTTCGGTAGCAATATCAACGCACAGTTGATGCGTATTATCAACGAAACCGGTGTTCATGGTAGTGCCGTTGCCGTATCCAATGTTATTCAAATGGTAGAAAAACAACAAACTGCGCCATATACCCACGCCCAAATAAAGGACTTGTTCTCACTTGACCGCCAAGTCCTGCTCACCGATTTATAATGAAACCAACAGCAATCAGTTTGTTTGCAGGTATTGGTGGCATCTGCTTGGGGTTCAAGCAAGCAGGTTTTGATATTGTTTGGGCTAACGAATACGATGCCGCCGCTTGCAGAACATACCGACACAATTTCGGTAACGAATATCTTGTAGAAGCGGACATCCGTAGTATTCATGCAAATGATATACCTGATTTTGATGTACTTACCGCAGGCTTTCCGTGTCAGCCGTTTTCGATAGCTGGACGGCAAAAGGGCTTTGATGATAAGAGAGGCAATCTTTTCTTTGAGATTACCCGCATTATCGATGCCAAAAGACCCAAGGTTATATTCCTTGAAAACGTGCCGAACCTGATGGAACACGATAACGGGAAAACATTTCTCGTTATATTCAATTCATTGGCACAGTTCGGTTATTCGGTTTACTATCGTGTAATGGCTGCAAATGAATACGGAAATCTTCCTCAAATACGGAAACGCATATATATCGTTGCCGTAAGAGACGACATTGCAGGTCGTATTTATCAGCACCCCGAACCTACCGAACTTACGCTCCGTTCTGCGGATATTATACATCGAGATGAGAAACAAAACGATGTTTACTACTACAACGGCTCGGAAACATATGATTATCTCGCAAAGCATATGCGTGACCGTAATGCCATTTATCGTATCACTGATCACGAGGTCAGATGGACGAAAAATATGATGTGTCCTACGTTGACCGCAAACATGGGAACATACCCCGACAGAGTCCCCGTGGTGTGGGATAACTTCGGCATACGAAAATTGACCTTAAGAGAGTGCCTTGATTTTCAAGGGTTCTCGAAAGAATTTTATTTTCCGAATACTATTACTATTGACGATGCTTATAAGCAGATTGGAAATTCGGTGTGTGTACCAGTTATACAACGAATGGCATTTCAAATAGCAGATATTTTACTTCAACCTTAAATAATGAAAGAAGTTTTGATATGAGCAAAAAATTGCTAACAGGAATAGTGCCCATAGAAGAGGGTAAACAAATTGTATTTTCGGCACAACCCGATGATTTTGTTTTTACTTTTATGGCAGACTCCGTATATTCTTTTTTTGGTGGTACATCATCGGTCGAAATTCCTTCTACAGATGGTTTCATCTTAGGTAAAACACACGACAATCATAATATAGCAATATTTCTTGGAAATAGAGTTTTTAAGGTGTTTGGGGCCTCTGCGCTTCGGACTTCCGCGTATATAAAATCATCGTCAAATGTTTATGAAGAGAATTTGTTGTTTTTTAAAGGAATTACTTTATCAGGTGGAACTTTAAATTCAGTTTTTCATATCCAAGGGCTGAATATTACACACACTTCGGAGGGTGCAATTCTCAGCCCCAAAGATGATGAAAGAAAATATCATATTGATTATGAAGATGGTTCCATAGATATTAGCGTACGCTCGGTTATTAGTGAGAATTTTGGTGTCAAAGGGCATTCTATAACTAACAACAATGTGGTGTTAGAATTGCGCTTCGATTCTGAACAACCGCTCTCATCGTTTTTTTACCATTATAACAAGATCAAAGATGTCCTGTCCTTTTTAACCTTTAGATACAATGTCGGGTTTGAAAAAATAAACCTGCAAACCTATGATTCTGAATCGGATCGGTTCTCAAATATAGCAAGCGTTTATGTTCGGAATGATGTGCCCGAAACAGAAAAAGATTGTCATCATAATATTTGTATTGAGGATTTAGGAGAATCATTTGCAAATCTTGTAAAATTATTTTATAAAAAGGACGAAGAGCATAAAACTACATTGTTAGGTTTTTTGCCTAAGGATGATAAAGACTCCTCGACAATGACCGATGCTAAAGTGCGTGAAATTTGTTCTGCCTTGGAGTGCGAGTTGGGGTACATCGACGATATAAAAACTGAAGAAAATACCATTCTGTCTCAATTGACTTCGACGGTAAAATCAACTATTAAAAATTTTAGAAAAGACACTCCCGGTTTAAGCAATGATACATACAATATGATTTTCTCAAGTATGTCCTATTGGTCATTCCCGTTAGGAGAAAAACTTTGTGCATTGTTTGCCAAGTATATAGAAGAAATGAACAAGTTGAATAAAACGGCAGTTCATATAAGTGATGAATCCATTAGAGCTTTTGTAAAATATAGAAACGATATAACACACGGCAGACATAGAACATTAGATATGGAAATCGCAATTACTGCACATTATCTGTGTGGTCTCGTTTACTGTTGTATTTTAAGCCGAATTGGTGTTTCAAAAGAAAAAATATTGGAATTGTGCGAATATAAAATGCTACAATAACTTTTGTTCACAATTTGTTATCTGGACTATCGCGCCTCCTTGTGGTATAGTGTTGTGCTACAAGGAGGTGCGCCTATGAGAAACATACTTGAAGAACTGTGGTACGGCAACATTTGCCCCAACACCGGATGCCGAGAATCCACTCCCTTGGCAAAGCAGTTGATGGGCTATATTGCCGATCACCACGATAACCTACAGGCAACGCTTACGGAAGAGCAAAAAGAGATTTTGGAAAAATTCGATGATTGCTATGCCGAGCTTACGGACATAAACGAACGTGAAATATTCGTATATGCGTTTCGGCTCGGAGCAAGAATTATGCTTGAAGTAATGTTGCCCCAGGCGGAAGAATAACCGCAAACAGAAAAAGACCACACACAAGGTTTTATCCTTATATGTGGTCTTTTCTTGTTTGCCCCGCTTGAAGGTGTCGCTCAAAAATTTACTGTTTTTCGTAAATCCCTAAGTTGCACCATCTTGAGAGGTGATTTTTTGTTACAGTACAATGTATAAGCCGGCGACAGCGGCAATAAGCGCAGGTAAGGAAACCAATATTCCGTAATAGGAAAACTTTGCAAAGGAAAGCTTTACGCCGTGTTTTTTTAAAAGCCCCGTCCACATTATTCCCGCAAGCGCTCCTACGGGAGTAAGGAATGCGCCCAGATTGGAGCCTACAACAGAAGCATATACTGCCGCCTTATCTCCTCCGATCAATGCCGAGAACAGCACGCTCATAGGAATATTGTTTATAAAGTTGGAAGCAAAGAACGAGGAAATACCGCATTTAAGTATGCTTCCTCCGCTCAGAAGGAATTTGCTTACCGCTTCAGTGGCACCCGTATTTACCAATGCCAGCACGAGGGTGAACATAGACAGCACAAAGGGCACGGCTATAACGGGCGTTCTTTTAAAGGATTCCGCAATATATGTAAGCTTTTTCGTGGCGATACAGTAAATTAAAGACCATAAATACTGGCTTAAAAAGCATATGACCGAAACTATCCACATAGGGATATCAAGCATAGCTGATACCGCCATAAGCAAAATGCAAACACCCAAATGAATGCCGCCGATCACCATAAGCGGAATATCGGCTTCAGGCTTTTCATTTTCCGCTGCATTCATAGGTAATGAAAGCTTTTTGCGGAATATAAGACATAAAGCACCGAACGCGGTTAAACCCGTAAGCAGAGTGGGAATTGCCATTACGGCAAAATATTCTCCGAAATCAATTCCCGCTGTTCCCGCAAGATAAATATTTGTGGGGTTTCCTATAACCAATGCCATACTCCAGGTGTTTGCGGCTACAAATTCACCCACCAGATAGGGCACGGGATCTATTTTTGCATTATGAGCAAAATAGCAAATAAACGGTGTGAAGGTAAGTACAATGATATCGTTTGAGGTAAATACGGTAAGCACGGATACCGTAAGATACAGACATATAAACAATGCCCATTGGCTGTGCTTTGCCATAGACAGCGTTTTTGCTGCCAGCAAACGGAAAAATCCCGCGCTGTCAAGCAGTACCGACATAAGCGTTAGGGACAAAAACAACGCAAGTATCTTTAAAGGGTTTATATCACTGTCCGCGGTAAGTCCTTCCAAAAGCTGTTTTGGGGAAATCACTCCCGCAATAATACAGGCAAGCGCACCCAACAGCGGAGCGATCCAATATATTCCGTAGCTTTTGCCTTTTATGTTCACGGTTGGCTTTATAAGTATATTGCATATAAACGCCACGCAGGTCAGCGCGGCAATAATTACAGCGGTAAGCATTTCAGATTTCCTTTTTCGTCATTTTTCCAAGAAGGGATTTTACCACGGATAATAAGGTTTTTCAATGTGCATTTTATTTAAAATAAATTTATTTTTCATTACAATTTCATAACATCCGTCTGCTATAATAGGATTAATAAAGTACAAGGAGTGAAAAACGTTGGCAAAACTGCTTATAGTTGACGATGAACTTCCCATAAACCGTCTGGTGTGTAAAAATCTCACTCTCGTCGGACACGAATGTATCCCTGCGTATGACGGGGTTCAGGCGTTATCACTTGTAAAAAGTGAACAGCCGGATCTGATTATTCTCGACGTTATGCTTCCCGGCATATCGGGGTTTGAGATAATGAGTTTGCTCAACAATGTGCCCGTAATATTCGTCACAGCCAAAACGGGGCTTGATGACCGTATCAAAGGACTTGCCTTGGGAGCGGACGATTATATAGTAAAGCCCTTTGAGATGGCGGAATTGACAGCCCGCGTTCAGGCAGTTCTCCGTCGTACCAAAAGAGATGCGGATACATTTTCCTTTGACGATGTGTCAGTGGATTTCAGCAGCAGAAACGCATACAAAAACGGGGAGCACGTATTTCTCACGCCCAAGGAATTTTCCTTGCTGGAATTGCTTATAAACAACCGAAACCTCGCGCTTTCCCGTGAAAAAATACTTGAAAAAGTGTGGGATTACGATTACTGCGGAGATACCCGTACCGTGGACGTACACGTGCAACAGCTTCGTCACAAGTTGGGAATAAAGGATAGGATAAAAACCGTATTCAAAGTCGGTTACCGTTTTGAAATATGAGAATGAAATTTTTTGAGCGAACATATTTGCTCACTTTCATATTATTTTTGCTGTTTCTTAATACGGCTGTTTTCGTTTTGGCTATGTATACCTTCCATAACAATATAGAAGCCGCAGAAAACGTTTGCAGTACCGAATTTTTAAGTATAACGGATGCTTTCGAAAAAGACTACGAATATACAGGCGCACAAAGCGCAGGACTTTTGCAGGCTACATACGGCAAGTTTTATAAAGGTAAAAATATTTCCTTAAAATTCATTACCGACGGAAACGTAGGTTATTCAAGCATTTCCGAATCGGTCCCCATTCCCGTCCAAAATACCCTTTCTATGACTCGGAGTGAGGGAAAACGGTATATAGTTATCAGCAGGGACGTGTGTGAAGGCACAATCACTATGGTGTATTCCAAGGACGTGTCATATCTGGACAAAGAATTCACCCGTCTTTGTATCGTCTTTGTTTCGGGCTCACTGGCAGCATCTCTGCTTTTAGGTGTGGTTTTGTATTTTGTTTTAAGAAAACTGTACCTTCCTCTCATAAAGCTCAGATCAGCCACGGGCGATATTGCAAACGGCAACTTTTCCGTGCGCGCTTCGGACAAGGGGGATGATGAGGTTTCCGCTTTGGCACGGGATTTCAACGTAATGGCAGACAAGGTATCCCGTCAGATAACCCAGCTTAAGGATACCGCAGACCGCAAGCAGAATATGCTGGATAACCTTGCCCACGAAATGCGCACACCCCTTACCGCAATACACGGTTACGCAGAGTATATCTGCAGCGCAAAAATTCCTGAAGAAGAGCGCGTGGACGCGGCTAAATATATAATGTCCGAATCAATGCGGCTTAAGGATATAAGCGAGGTGCTTTTGGATTCGGCATTTATCCGTGAAAACGGTATTTCGCCCAAAGAAATTTCCTTGCGCGGTCTTGCTTACCGCACCTGCAACCGCTTGAACAAGGATGCCCGAGGCAGGGGAGTAGAGCTTTTGTGTGCGGCAGAGGACGCTTGTGTTATGGCAGACGAGCCTCTTATGGACATACTGCTTTCCAACCTTATTGAAAATGCCGTAAAGGCGTGTAAGGTCGGCGGTACGGTTACCGTGGGAACAGAGATAACGGAGGATACCGTAAGACTGTTCGTAAAAGACACGGGTATAGGAATGAATTCGGAACAGCTTTCCCATATAACCGAGCCCTTTTACCGCACCGATAAATCCCGTTCCCGTACCGAAGGCGGCACGGGCTTGGGACTGGCTTTGTGTAAGCGTATTGCGGAAGCCCATAAAACTTGCCTTGAATTTGTTTCCGCAGAGGGAGAGGGCACTACTGTATACATAAACTTTACATTACTTTACAACAATCTTACAACTTCCGATTAATATCATTACAAATCTATAACATCTGTATTTTATAATGTGTTTACACAAAATACAGAAAGAAGGTAAAAGTATGAAATTCAGCAAACGTCTATTTTTCCGTTCTGCGCTTTCCCTCCTTTTGGCGGCATGCATACTCTCCGGCGGTCTTTTGCTTATGGGTATGGCTGAAACCGAGGACAAGCCCGTGGATACGGAATCCTATGCACCTGATGTAAGCGATCTCATTCCCGAGGAAGAGAGTATCATAACCGATACTACCGTTCCGGTTCCTCAGGAACAGCTTTCAGGCAAGTTCGGCGAATATTCCTTTGCATCCGAAGCTGACGGCAAATTCGTTGTAAGCATTTTCAGCGAAGAGCAGATAAACGATTTTGTTTACCGCAGAGAAGCAGGGGAATGGTTTACTCTTTCCGCAGAGGATATGCTTTTTATCATTGACGATACCGTTAAGCTTTTTACTGCTTACGATCTCGTTAAGATAACCGATCTCGAAGGCAATACCAAAGTCTATCCCGGCGTGAAGTTCTATTCTTCTCAGGAATACCAAGATTGCTTCAACGGCCTGGAAATCGGCACCAATGAATATTCCTTTGATATCGAAAAAGATATCTGGGAAGTTATCAAGACCCGCGCAACCGTGCTCAATTCCGCATCTTTTGACAACGTTAACGGTTTCTGTGTATTCACGGATATTGAAACTCCCGTAAGCGAAAATGATTTCTGGTTTAATGCCCACGCTTCCATCTCTTACTATTTCCACGATATGGCGGCTCATTTTGAACTCTACCGTGAACTTTATGAAGAAACGCTCGCTCCTTACGGCACGGGTATGTTCTATTTCGGCAGCGGCAGCTCTATCGAATACGTTGAATCCCTTAACTGCAAGGATAATACCGCAGAGATCAAGCTGTATTCCGATGGTTTTATCCCCGCAGAGCTTGATTATCCCAAGTATGATACCGATGGCAAATCCGTAATCATCGAAGTGTGGGACATGAAGGCAGAGAAAATGGTTGCACGCCTCCGTCTTGAAGGCGAAACCGACGCAAAAGAGGTTTCCGACCTTGAAGGCCTTTGGGAAGAGTTTAAGAATTACACTTATCTCGGCACTGACAACGGCTACGAACGTGTTCCCGTAGAAGATTACGATGCTGTTTCGGATTACCGCGTAGCAGTATTCTTTAACGGTTTTGAAGGACATTACGGCTTCAAAGAAGTCATATCCATCCGCTTTGGTGCAGATGCGTACCAAAACTACTGTCAGTTCCATTTCGGCGGCGGATTTGATGAAATTTCCGAGCCTCATCAACTCAGCGGCTCGCAGGCTATTTCCGATTACGTTAACGCCATTCTCAAGGACAGACTTATTGAAGACTGATTTATTTTGACTCCTTTTTGAATTCGGTTGTTTTGAAAAAACACGGTTCGACACAAAACGGCTTTGGTTTTAACCAAAGCCGTTTTGTATACGTTTTTATATTTCTATTTTAGCAATATAGGGTCTGTGATCGGAAACGATCTTTGCAGGTATGTCCGCATATTTTATTTTTATATCGGGGGATACGAAGATATAATCGATCTTCATTTCCGGTTTATCCGAGGGAAAAGAAAGCAGCTTTCCGCTTAACATATCATCGGCATCCTTCATATGGGCGCGGATATCGTTAAGAACTGGTTCTTCGGGCGTAGTGTTAAGATCTCCCATAAAAACACATTTCTCTTTTTCCAGAGCAGGTATAAGCGTTTTCACGGCATTCACACGCTCATCAAGGTTCAAACCAAAGTGAGATACCAAAACGGTAAGTCCGGCATCTACATTTATTTCCGCTTTAAGTATACATCTGGTTTCGTAATGCTGGTGTCCGCTTTTTGTTTCGGGATCGGAAATCATTATCTTTTGTGCGCTTTTTATGGGGTATTTTGATAATATTCCGTTTCCGTATTCACTGGTTCCGCAGACAAGAAGCGCGGGAGCGAAATAATAGTGGTATCCGGTAAGAGCAGCCAGAATCTCCATTTGGGCTTCATAGCCTTCCAATTCACCGACGCCCCGCATTTCGTTAAGACCGATAATATCCGCGTCCAATTCTTTTATCAGATTCGCAACGGATTCGTAATCAATCTTGCGGGTAATATAGTTCATACAATGTTGGGTATTAAAGCTTAATATGTTAAGTTCCATTTTATTTTACCTTGCGCTTTAAAAAGGGAATTTTACTCAAGATGCTTTTAACGTTAATAGTCTTCTTGATTTTTTCTTCCACTGCCTTTACGGTCTGGTAAACCATAATACCCAAAGCCGCGCCGGCAATAGCGCCGCAGGCAAGAACCGCACACACCGCAATAGTTTTAATACGTTTTGTTATTCTCATAATCTTACCTCTTATTCAACAATCTTTCTCTTGGCAAGTCGCTTTTTAAGCTTATCAAAATTATCGTTTATAATATCGGAGGTGGTGCGGCGTATCTTGTGGGAATTCATCGCATTCAACGCTTCGATCTTGTTGTATATGGCTTCTGTGTTTTCCATTCCGTCAGCGAATACAAAGTCCATTATAGCTTTCGCTTTTCTGTAGCCTTGTTCTTCCATTTCCTTAACGTCGCTTCTTGTAAACCACATTGAATCCGATATCTTGTTATCACCGGAAAAGTTGATCTTAACTATTTTATTATCAAAATACTGAGATTCAAACGTATAGTTGTAATCGTCGAAATGGATACAGATAATATAATCCAGATTAAGCTGCATTAAGGGAAAAACCGGTATGTTATCCACTACCGCGCCGTCATAAAGATTAAGCTCGTTTATCATAACGGGGTGGTTAATTCCCGGCATTGCCACGGCTGCGGCGAGATGTTCTTTCAACTCTTCACCGTTTTTGTGAGCAATATCCGTGTAAAAAATGCTTCTGTTCCGCAGGTTGATAAACGGAACGTACATTTTTTCGCATTTTGCTTCTTTTTTTGCAAGACGGCGTATAACTTCGGTAAGAAACTCGCTACGCAAAATTGTGGTTACCAGCACTCTCGTGTGTGTAAGATTGATAGAGTGCCACATAAATCCGCCGACTTCCAGATTATCGGATGAAAAAGCATAGGCGTTCAAAGTTCCGATAGAAGCAGCGCTTATATATTTAATGTCTTGCGGCTCAATATACTCACGTATTGCACGGAGCGCTCCGAACTGATAAGCGCCTCTCGACATTCCGCCGGATAAGACAAGACCGATATTCATTGCTTTATCACCTCTGTAAACGTAAAATAACTCTATAATATTTTTACCACATATTCGAAGTTTTGTCAACAATAAAAGGACTTCCGCAGAAGTCCTTTTTGAAAGCGTTTTTTATAAATTAATATTGCGCATAGTTTCCTTTAAGGTGTTTGCGCTGTGGTGCAGTGCCTTAAGCTCCTGGTCGTTAAGGGGAATAAGCACCTTGCTGTGTGCGCCCTTCATACCTACTACGTTAAGCAGGCTGAGGCAAACGTCGTTTATACCGTACTCGCCGTCCAGCATAGTAGATACCGTCAGCGTTGTGTCCATACCGCTTATAAGACATTTAACGATATGGCATACAGATACGGAGACGGCGTAGAAGGTCGCGCCCTTGCGGCTTATAATACGTGCACCGGATTTCTTAACGTATTCTTCGATATCGTCATACTGAAGCTCGGGAAATTCCACGCCCTTCATCTTAACGGACTTACCGTAATCCTGAATAGGAATGTTGGAAATATTGGCAACAGACCAGGGAACAAAGCAGGAATCGCCGTGCTCACCGAGCACGTACGCGTGTACGTTTTGCTGGTTTATGGAATAGTATTCGGAAAGTCTGGAACGGAGGCGTGCGGTATCAAGAATAGTACCGGAGCCTATAATACGTTCCTGGGGCAGTCCGGAATACTTGCAAAAAGTATACGTGAGAATATCAACGGGATTACTTACTATGATGTAAGTAGCATCGGGAGCGTATTTTGTAATTTCGGGAATGATGCTTTTTGTGATATTCACGTTCGTCTGAGCAAGATCAAGTCTTGTCTGACCGGGCTGTCTGGCAATGCCGGAGGTGATTATAACTATATTTGAATTCACGGCATCCGTATAGCTTCCTGCATAGAGAGAGCAGGATGAGCAGAAAGGAGTACCTTGGCGAATATCCAACGCTTCGCCCATAGCTTTTTCACCGTTAATATCAATCATAACGATTTCGGAAGCAAGACCGGTAACTGTAAGTGTATAAGCGATGGTAGAGCCTACGCTGCCGGTTCCGACGATTGTGATTTTGA
Organism: uncultured Oscillospiraceae bacterium; assembly: GCA_964485815.1. Classification (GTDB taxonomy): domain Bacteria; phylum Bacillota; class Clostridia; order Oscillospirales; family CAG-382; genus SFLA01. The sequence goes on along the minus strand of CAZAJX010000001.1, from coordinate 32,332 downwards.
TCATAACACATTCTCCTTTAATACTGTTTTTACATTAACAATTATACCATAAAACCGAAATTTGTAAATCATAAAATTCGATAATACAACGATTTTTTCCATATGCTCAATTTTGTTTTAAAAAAAGATCAAATTTAGTGCATTTTTTACTTAAAAAAGCAAAAAAATTCATTAATTAATAGTGCAACTTCGGAAAAAGTATGCTATAATTATTTAAACGAAGTGAAAACCTTGTTATATTGTTTACCGATTTGTTTTTTTACATATGAAAGGAGCTGTTCTTTATGGGACTTATTAAAGCAGGAATCGGCGCACTTGGCGGAACTCTGGCAGATCAATGGAAAGAGTTTTTCTATTGTGATGCTTTGGAAAACGATGTTCTTATGCGCAAAGGCGCAAAACGCATAAGCGGAAGATCTTCAAACACAAAAGCAAGCGATAATATTATCTCAAACGGATCGGGCATCGCCGTAGCTGACGGACAGTGTATGGTAATAGTTGAGCAGGGCAAGGTAGTGGATATCTGTGCGGAGCCCGGCGAATACACCTATGATTCTTCAACGGAGCCCAGTATTTTCTCCGGCAAGTTCGGTGAAAGTCTTTTGAACACCTTCAAGGTTCTTGGAAAACGCTTTACCTATGGTGGTGATACGGGCAAGGATCAGCGTGTTTATTATTTCAACACCAAGGAAATTCTCAATAATAAATTCGGAACCATCAATCCCATTCCATTCAGAGTGGTAGATGTTAATATTAATCTGGATATCGACGTATCTATAAGATGCTCGGGCACATATTCTTATGTGATCTGCGATCCCATTATATTTTATTCGAAGATTGCCGGAAACGTTTCCGAAGAGTATACAAGAGATGATCTGGATTCCCAGATGCGCCGTGAATTCGTGTCTGCACTTACTCCCTCTATCGGTAAGCTTTCTGCGCTGGGCATCCGTCCCTCCGCAATAACTGCTCATACGCAGGAGATAGAGGACGAGCTTCGCAACCAGCTTTCCGATGAATGGAAAAACGGCAGAGGTATTGAGGTAAAGAGCGTTGCTCTTAATCCTATCGATCTGCCCGAGGATCAGGCGAAGATAATTACCGATGCACAGCGCGCCGCAATCCTTCGCGATCCTACTATGGCTGCGGCTACTCTCGTTCAGTCCCAGGCATCTGCTATGGAGGCAGCGGCAAACAATTCCGCCGGCGCAATGACGGGCTTTATGGGAATGGGCATGGCGATGAACACAGGTAACGCCGCAAATCCCGCAAATCTTTATGCAATGGGTGAAAAGCCTCAGCCTGTAACTGCAAACGCAAACGGTTGGAAGTGTACCTGCGGTAACGTTGCAACCGGCAAATTCTGTACTGAATGCGGAAGCAAGAAGCCCGGAACCGACAGTTGGAAATGCTCTTGCGGCGCCGAGAACAAAGGTAAATTCTGCTCCGAGTGCGGAAGCAAAAAGCCTGCGGGCGCACTCCTTTATAAGTGCGACAAATGCGGTTGGGAGCCTGAGGATCCCGCAAAGCCTCCCAAGTTCTGTCCCGAGTGCGGAGATGTGTTCAACGAAGAGGACGTTAAGTAATCATTAACAATAATAAAATCCGCCCTGCGAAATATGTCGCAGGGCGTTTTTCTTGGGGGATTGATTTGGTGTTGATTAGTGAACTATAGTAACTTCGGGAATTTTTGCCCAGTCGTTACGCTTTATAACTCCGCCGCCGTCAAACAGAACCAGGTTTCTCCAGGTTCCTTTTTCAACATCTTCTTCGTTTGTGGAGTTGATAGAGAAGGTCAGACCGAACGTATCAAGCTCGGCAACAGTAAGGTCGAGAGAAGACCAGGGAATGGATACTTCGTAAACGGTAAGCTGTGCATCGTCATTTCTTGTACATACGGCCTTACCCCGGAAGGTCTTGCTTACACCGCTGTTTTCGTAGTAGCAGGTCTCACCGTCATCATTTACGGCAAATCCGTAAGCGCGAACGTATCCGTCGGTATTAGCCGCGTTATTGATAACGTGATCGTAATTCTCCATAATATATTCGGATTTGGGGCTGACAGTGGTAACTTTTACCTGAATACATTCGTATTGGTACATTCCGCCGGGTTCGGAGGGGGATATGGGGCAATAGTGATAAGGAGAATCAACAACTACTGCCAGGTAAAGGTTATCATTGTCATAGGTAACGTAGTATTCCGCAGTGGAATAATACTCATTTTCAACAAAGCTCCAGTAAGCCCACTTGTTGTTGGATTCGTTTATGGAATCTATCTTGTGCTGTTTCCAAGCGTCTTCTATATTACCGTCGATAGTGATAGCGGAGTTAACCTTGGTGATAGAATAGTTAACGTCGCAAACCTGGACGCCGGCGGCAAACAGTGTAACATCATCGGGACATTCGCTGAGTCTTGCAGCCATAACCGTCTGATCCTTGTGTGCGGCAATAATAAAGCCTACGTCGGGAATGGTAAGGAAAGCGTTATCGGAAAGAGAGCCTGCAGCAAAAAATCCTGTCTTCTTTACACCGAAGAGGGAAGAATCATACTCTGCAACGAGGTAAGCGTAATCAGCATATTTACCGTCCTTAACGGTTACCTTGTCCTGTGCGTAATCGTATGTATAAATTATTATGTCGCCGTAGCCGGCTTCTTTGTTTACACCGGTAAGCTGAATAGACGTGCTGTCGGTAGCGCGGAGTCCTACACCCAAGCTTGCCCAAGTAACAAAATTGGAAGCAAATGCAGGGATGGCTTCGGTATCTTCGGGTGTGGATTCGTCCTCGGGCTGAGATTCATCCTCGGGGACGGATTCGTCTTCGGGATCAGACTCGTCCTCAGGAACGGATCCATCGGAAGGCTGGGATTCACCGTCAACGGATTCGTTGCCTTCGGATTCGCCGCTAACGGTTTCGCTTGCTTCGGGCTTGGATCTGTCCGTATCGGAAGTTTCGTTTCCGCCGCATGCAACGATGGAAAGGGTGAGTACTGCAACAAGCAGTACGGCAATGATTTTCTTCATAGTTGTACTCCTGTAATGTGGATTTTGTATGCTACGCTTATGTTAACATATAATTCGTAAAAAATCAAGGTGTCTCAAAAACTTTTTGCTGTCGTATCTATTGACAATTATACGGGTTTTGTATAAAATAATAAAGATATTTTGTCAATACGGAGTTGTATGAAAATGAAAAAATACCTCAAAGATTATCTCAAGCTGGTAAAAAACAATATTAAAGCGCTTAATGCATCGGATAAAAGCTTTAAATCGGTTTATGAGATCATGTTCAGCAACCCCACGGCAATAGCTGCGGAAACCGGCGACGGATTTAGAATTCACGAGCATACATACGGCGAGGTAAAAGAAATGATCCGCCGTACTTCCGAGTCCCTTTATGCCCATATCGGTGCTACTCACGGATACGTTGCTTTGGATATGGATAACTGCCTTGAATGGATTGTCGCTTTCTGGGCAATTCTCCGCAGCGGAAACAAGCCTTATCTGGTAAACCGCCGCCATCCTCTCCATATGTCCGCAGGACTAATTGAAACGCTTAATATAAAATACGTTATCGGTATGAAGAGCACATCTCTTCCCGGTGAGTTTATTGACATTACCGCGCTTCCCGAAGGCAGCGATTTTGTGGATTGCTTTGAGGACGAGATCGCTTTGTCCACTTCGGCGACTACACTTAATCAGGTTGTTTGCTTTTACACCGGTAACGAAATAAGCGAGCAGGTCCTTAACGCAGGACCTATGTTTGAGGAGAACATGAATATCGCCGTTCACGTAAACGGCAGATTAAAGCAGATATGCTTCCTTCCTTTTTATCACGTTTTCGGACTCATCGCCGTTTATTTCTGGCATGCATTTTATTGGAATACAATGGTATTCCCCAGAGATATGTCGGGCGAAACGTTGATGAAGACCTGCCGTGCCCACGAGGTTACCCACGTTTTTGCCGTGCCCTTGCTGTGGCATACTATCGAAAAGCAGGTAATGCGTGAGATAAACAATAAAGATGAGAAAACAAGAAAACGCTTTGAAAAGGGTACCGCTATCTGCCTTAAGGTTCAGAATATAAGCCCCGCTTTGGGAAACTGGCTGTCCCGTAAGCTTATGACCGAGGTTACCGATAAACTGTTCGGTCCCACCGTGCGTTACTGCATTTCCGGCGGCAGCTATATAAAGGAATCCACCCTCCGTCTGTTTTCCGCTATCGGCTATCCCTTGCACAACGGTTACGGAATGAGCGAGGTGGGTATAACCTCTACCGAGCTTCGCAATAAGCCCTCCGAGCTTATGCAAAACAGCGTAGGCAAGCCCTTTGCATCTATTGAATATAAGATCGATGAAAACGGCGTGCTACTTATCAAGGGCAATTCCACCTGCAAGCGTATGCTTGTAAACGGTGTCGAAAAGCTTAACGAGGGTTGGTACAATACAGGCGATATCGTTGATTGTGTTGACGGATATTATTACATCCGCGGCAGAAAAGGCGATTCGGTTATCGGCGAAAACGGCGAAAATCTTAATCCCGATACCATCGAGCAGGCGTTTGATCTCCCCGAGGCTATGATGTATTCCGTCCTTGGATTGGGAGAGGGAAGCGATGAAAAGCTTACTATGATCGTCCGCATCAGCCCCTATTTGCGCGGTGCGAAGGTTTCCAACCTTATTTCCAATATTTATAAGACCAACCAATCCTTGCCGCTTCCTATGCAGATACGTGATTTTTATATGACATACGATCCCATCGCATCCGAAACTGCAATAAAGGTAGGCAGAAAATATCTTAAAAACGCCCTTGCAGACGGCAGAGTAAAGCTTATCCCCTTTAACGAGGTGGAGATAAAGGAAGCCGCAGAGTTTGATGTCAATTCCCCTCTTGCCGATAAGGTACGTACCATAGCTGCTCCCATACTCGGCGTTGAAAAAGAGGATATCGGTCCCGATACTCACGTTATGCACGAGCTTGGTGCTTCTTCCTTGCAGTATTTTACTCTGCTCACCGAGCTTTCAAAGGAATTCCCCATAGATTATTCCGATTCAAACAATTATTTCTATACTTTACGCGATTTTTGCGAATACATAGAAAGGCAGATCTGACCTATGCGCCAAGGCAAACCCAACCAATTTGTACGCGCTTTCGTTCAGCTTACGGGCTTTATTCCCACCAGAATTTTTCTCCGTCCCAAGCTGTATTATATTAACAAGGAATCCCAAGGTAAAAAGCTTCCCAAGCCTTGTATACTGATGTCAAACCACAAGTCCTTAATGGATTTTGTGCTGTATATGAATATATTTCCTTTCCGCACTCTGCGTTTTTTGATTGCGGAGGTTATGTTTAACAAGGGAAAAATGTTCTCAAAGTTTCTGTTTGCCATCGGCGGAATTTTCGTTAACCGCGATACGAGAGATCTTTCCTTCATAGCCGAATCCTTAAAAGTGCTGGATAACGGCGGAACTATCGGAATTTTTCCCGAAAGCCGCCTTCCCGTTGACGGAAAGCCCTGGCCCTTTAAGCCCAGCGTGGTGATCATCGCTTTGCGTACCGATGCACCTATAGTTCCTATGTATACCGACGGAGCATATTCCTTCAAGAACCGCACCCGAGTAATGATCGGCGAAAAGATATATATTCGTGATTATTGCAAAGAGGAAAATCCTTCTCCCGAGGAGATAACTCGTCTTACCAAGCTGTTGGAGGACAAGACAATGGAATTGGGTGAAGAATTAAAAAGACGTGTGGAAAAAGAAAATGGCAAAAAATAAGTTTTTTTCATTGTTTAATCCAAAGTTTTTGCCTATGGATTACGGCAGGCTTCACTATTTTGTGGTCCGCCTTTTCAAGGTGCGCGCCATAGGACTTGATGGAAAGAAGTACAAGCGAAACTTTAAAGGCGGCGCTTTGATCGCGGCAAACCATACCGGATTTTCAGATGCACTTTTGTTGGGAAGCTGTTTTTGGTACAGAAGAGTTTTCTTCCTTGCTTCCGAAGAAGTAATGTCAAAGGGAATTCTCTCCTTTCTGTTAAAGCTTATGGGATGCATTAAAATTGACCGCGGTATTTCCGATATCGAGGCCGTGCGCAAATCGGTTTCGGTTATAAAAAACGGCCACGTTCTCGCAATTTTTCCGCAGGGCAGAATTGAAAGAGAGGACGGTATGTCTGATATCAAATCCGGCGCCGTTCTTATCGCTTTGCAAAGCGGTGCGCCTATAATCCCCGTGTACTCAAGACCGTCCGCGGGAATGAGAAAAAGATTGTACGTTGTAGGCGATCCTTTTTATCCTGCGGATCATTGTAAAAAGAAGTTCCCCTCCGTGGGAGATATAAACAACGTTTCCGCATTGCTTTTGGAAAAGATCAACGCTTGCCGTGAAGTATATGTGCAAGCTTTGAAAGGAGAATAAAATGAACACTCTCGAACGTCTTAAAAAAATATTCGATAACGTTTTTGAAGGAGAGATCGATTCCTCCCGCATTACCGAATCCGATACTCTTTCCGACGGTTTGGGAATGAACTCTATCGGTATGCTGTATATGGCGATGGGAATAGAGCAGGAGTTTGGAGTAAGATTCACCAATTCCGATCTTCCCGAACTTAAGACCGTAGGGGATATTGTGCGTAAGGTGGAAGAAAAAATAAAATGATCTGGAAAACCACTTTGCCTGAATACGGAGATATTATCCGTGTAAAGGTTAAGTTTTATTATCATTACGGCATATACGTTGACGATAACACCGTAATCCAATTCGGATATCCCGATAATTCAGGCGTAGGTCCCGAGGAAATATGCGTTCTGTCAACGGATATCTATACCTTTATCGGCGAAGGGATATGCGAAACGGGCGTTACCGAAAAGAGCGAGCGCAAAAAAAGGTTCCCGCCCGAGAAAGCCGTGTCCCGCGCAAAAAGCAGACTTGGGGAAACGGGATATAATATCCTTGAAAACAACTGTGAACATTTCGTTTACGATTGTGCTTTTGGCAGAGAGCATCCTTTTTTTCAAAAAAACAAATAAAAATAAACATCCGATAAATTTTGAATTTATCGGATGTTTTTGTTTTAATGTGACTGTATGAATTCTTTTACCGCATTATCGTATTCGGCGGTGTTGTTTATACGCAGATGGCTGTGTCCGCCCTTAGGGAACCATACCAGCTTCTTGTCCTCGCTGCCGCAAGCAGCAAACAATATCTTGCTCTTTTCGGGTACGGTGTAAATATCCTTTTCACCGAATATAAACAGCACGGGTATTTTTACCTTGCCAACGTAATTAAGAGGACACTTTTTCATAATATCTACGCCGGTATGCTTTTTTACCTGACGCATTACCATTCCGCATACGGGGAACACGGGATGTCCGTCTGCGATCATATGATTCTTGAAGGTTTCATAGAAATTAACGTAGCAGCCTTCGTTTACCATACCTTTTATGCACTTGGGCATATCTACGTCCACCGCGGCAAAAATTGCGGTACTGGCGCCTACGCATACGCCGTGGAGATATACTTCGTTAATACCTTCGTTTTCGTTGAGATATCTTGCCCAGGCGTTAGTATCTTTACCTTCGCAAACACCCAGCGTGCTGTATATACCTTCGCTGTTGCCGTGGCTTCTGGGGTCGGGCAGGAAAACGTTTATACCCATTTCACCGTAGGGGCGGGCGTAGTAATAAGAATACATAAGGCTTTCGCATCTGCCGGGAAGAATGATCACACATTTGTCAGAACCGAAATCGTACAGCTCACCCACAAGCTTAAGTCCGTCGTTGGTTATTGAAACCTCACGCATACGGTCTTTGTTTTCTTCCGCCCAGGCACAGCCGGTGTTCCACATTTCCATTTGCTCCTCGTTTTCGGGACAGGAGCACTCTCTTTTCCATTTATCGGGTGAATTGCGCACCAAAGTATTTTGGTACACCTGCTTTGAGATCGGTACGGTTATTTTCAGCATTACGGCTACGCCGATTACAGCGCTTAATGCAATAACGCCGAGAACAATATACAAATAAAGCAAATCTGTTTCCTCCGTAAACGCATTTTTATGTTTGGTTTCCAAACAGCGCATATGAATTATAACATATCTTTTCGGTTTTTCCAATATATATTTTAATAAAAAAGTGTTTTTTTGTTGAAAAAAGTATGTGTCTGTGTTATAATCACTCCGTTAGAGTATTTTTTGAAAGGATATGACGTAATGAGCGATTTTGTTATCATTCCCGATAGTGCTTGTGATCTCACCGCAGAACTGAGAGAACGTTTCGATATTCCCGATTACCTCCACGGCACGGTGTATTTTCCTGACGGACATACCGAGTACGCCGATCTAGATTGGGGAATTGTTTCTCCTGAGGAATTCTATAAGTCTATGAGCGGCAGAAACGTGCTGTATAAAACCTCCACCTTTACCGAGCAGGAAGGCTACGAGGTGTACGAAAAGTATCTGGCGCAGGGGAAGGATATACTCAGCATCTCCATTTCATCCGCCCTTTCCGGCACGTACAGCCTTTGCCTGCGTATTGCCGATGATCTTATGAAAAAGTATCCCGGCAGAAAGATCATATGCGTGGATTCTCTCCGTTATTCCACGTCTATGGCGTTGCTCACCGTTCTTGCGGGACAGAAACGTCAGGAGGGTGCAACTATAGAAGAAACTGCAGATTATATCAACAGCATTCGTAATTCCGTTCATCAGATGGGTCCTATGGACGATCTGTTTTTCCTTGTAAAGACGGGCAGAATTTCCAACTTCAAGGCGTTGTTCGGAACTCTCGTAGGCGTAAACCCTATGGCAGATTTCAATTCCAAGGGTCTTGCAGAGGTTATAGTTAAATTCAAAGGTAAGCGCACGGCTCTTGACGCTACCGTTAAGTATATGAAGGAAACTATAGTTAATCCCGAGGAGAATATAGTTTTCGTCGCTCATTCAAACCGTCTTGCCGCCGCGGAAACGTTGGCTGAGATGATCCGTACCGAGATAAAGCCCAAGGAGGTTATTATCACTCACGTCGGTATGGCTTGCGGTCCGTCTATCGGTCCCGGCTTGTGCGCCGCTTTCTATCTCGGAAAGCCTATTTCCGAAGGACTTGCCGAGGAAAAAGCATTAATGCAGAAAATTGCCGGCAAATAATTTTAAAAAGAGCGTTATAGTATGAAAGAATTTGTTATTATCGGTGATTCCACCTGTGATCTCCCGTCTGAAGTACGCAGTAAATATAATATCGAATACGTTAAGATGAATTTCGTTGCCGACGGTATCGAGCATTCTGCATCCCTTGATTGGGAGGAATATTCACCAAAGGAATACTACGATCTTATGCGTAACGGTGTGAATATAAAAACCACCCAAGTCCCCCGAGGGGAATTCGTTTCCGTATTCACTTATTGGCTGGAGCAGGGGAAGGATATACTGTATATATCCTGCTCGTCCGGATTGTCCGGTTCCGTGGGACTTGCTCAGGTAGTAGCCTCCGAGCTTTTGCCAGCCTTTCCCGATGCAAAGATATGCTGCGTGGATTCGCTTATCAGCTCTTTGGGTCAGGGGATGCTTTTGGTAAAAGCCGCCCTTATGCGGGATGAAGGAAAAAGTATAGATCAGATCGCTTGCTGGATAGAGGAAAACCGTCTTAAGGTGAATCAATGCGGTACGGTGGAAAGTCTTGAATACCTGCGCAGAGCAGGCCGTGTAACCACCGCCAGCGCATTTTTCGGTAATATTTTCGGTGTAAAGCCTCTTATTATTTCCGATGTGAAGGGGCATAACTTTGCCTACAGAAAGGTCAAAGGCGCTGTAAATGCCCGCAAAGAAATGGCAAAAGATACTATCGCCGCCGCCGAAGATATAGAAAACAGTATACTGTGTATTTCCCACGGCGATGCTTTGGAGGAAGCCGAAAAGCTTCGCGACGAAGTGCTGGCGTTGGGTAAATTCAAATATGTTTATATTACAAATATCGGACCGATCGTGGGCGCATCCGTCGGACCGGGTACTCTTATTACATACGTTTACGGCAAGACCGTAACTATTGAAGGGAAAGAATAAATTACAATGCAGACAAACCTACTAAACGGAAGCGAACTAAGGCTTCTGTTGGAAAACGGCTTTAAGAATTTAAAACTGAATTCGGATACAATCAATAACCTTAACGTATTTCCCGTTCCCGACGGAGATACGGGTTCCAATATGGCAAAGACATTTGAGGGTGGATTTTCCGCACCCGTAACCGATAATGCATCTGATTATATGATCGGTTTTTCCAAAAACACGCTTATGTCGGCGCGTGGTAATTCGGGAGTTATCTTTTCACAGTTTATTCGCGGATTTGCCGTTGGATGTGAAAACAAGGGCATTTTGGAGGTTTCCGATTTCGCTCTCGCTTTTTCTTCCGGCGTAAAGTACGCATACAGATCGGTGCTTAATCCCGTAGAGGGCACTATGCTTTCCGTTCTCAAGGACGGCGGCAAGCGTATCCTTACGAATTGCGAAAAGTATTCATCTTTTCAGGAATGCTTTGCGGAGCTTTGTGCCGAAACACGCCGTTCTCTGGAAAACACACCTCAGCTTCTTCCCGTGCTTAAGGAAGCAGGCGTCGTTGATAGCGGCGGCGCAGGCGTTTTGTGCGTATTTGAGGGAATGGAGGCCGCATTACGCAACGAATATATAGATAACGTCAGCGTTTCCGAAATGGAGTTCGCTCCTTCGCTCACAGCATCCTTTAATGCGGATTCGGTTTTCGAATACGGCTATTGTACCGAATTTATACTTCTTTTACTTAATTCCAAAACCGATGTAAACGCTTTTGATCACGGCGATTTTATATCACAGCTTGAAAAGCTTGGTGATTCTATCGTCTCCGTTTGGGACGGCGATATAGTAAAGGTACATATACACTCCTTTGAACCCAATAAGGTACTTGAACTGGGACTGCGCTATGGCGAATTGCTTAGTATAAAGATCGAGAATATGTCCGTTCAGCACAGCGAAACTACCGAGCAGCACGGTGAAAAGGAAAAATATGCAGTTGTTGCGGTTGCCGCAGGCGACGGAATTAAGTCCTATTTCAGCGAAATCGGCGTTTCCGCTATTGTGGACGGCGGACAGACTCAAAACCCCTCGGCAGACGATTTTATTAAAGCGTTCAGAAAGCTTAATGCGGAGAATATAATCGTACTTCCCAACAATTCCAACGTGTTCTTGACTGCAAAGCAAGCGGCGGAAATGTATAATTCCGCCCGTGTAACCGTAATTCCTTCCCGTTCTATTGCCGAAGGATATTCCGCACTTTCTATGATGGATCTTTCTTTGGATACGGTGGAAGCGGTTGCGGACAGTATGACCGACAGTATGGAATGCGTTACGACGGGATACGTTACCGTTGCTACAAGGGACACCTGTATTTCGGGTGTTGAAGTTAAGAAGGGCGATTATATCGGTCTGGATGACGATAACATCCTTTGTGCCTGCCAAAATAAGCTGTCTGCTGTTATGGGCTTGCTTGAGAAATTAGAGAATATCGACGATAAGCAGGTTATCACCGTGTTCTACGGTGCGGACGTAACACACTCCGAGCTGGTTCAGCTTAAAGATATACTGGAAAGCCAATATCCCCTTATTGAATGCGGATATGTAAGAGGCGGTCAGGATATTTACAGCTTTATTCTCGCAATCGAATAATATAAAAATTTAACGGGAATGAGGTTTGCTCATTCCCGTAACACCTTATAAAGGAAATTTTGAATATGAAAAAAATCGTAATAGATACTCTGGGCGGAGATAAGGGAGCGTTACCCATTGTTTGCGGTTCCGCCGAATATATGAAATCGCATAGTGACCTTTTTTGCGTCTTTTCCGGTGAGAAAAACGTGATCGACAGCGTTATGGCGGAAAACGGTATAACCGAAGACCGTTATACCGTTCTGGAAACAAAGGAATATATCAGCAACACACAATCACCGATGAGCGTTTTCGGCGGATGCGATAACAGCTCTATGGTACTTGCGTTGGAGTATCTCAGAGATAACGAGTGCGACGGTATGATCTCTGCAGGGAATACAGGTGCATTGTTGGTAGGAACTATCTGCAGACTCGGTCTGCAAAAAGGTCTTAAACGCCCTGCGTTGTCATCTTCTCTTCCTGCTGTAGACGGAAGCTATATCTGCCTCGTGGATTGCGGAGCAAACGTAGACTGCACACCTAAGGATCTCGTTGAATTTGCAAAAATGGGAAGCGCATTTATAAGAAGTATGTACGGAATCGAGCTTCCCCGTGTAGCCCTCCTTTCCACGGGTACGGAAAAAGGAAAGGGGAGCGGTGTAGTCAAGGAAACCTATTCGCTTTTGGAAGCATCAGGTCTTAATTTTATCGGAAACCTTGAAGGAAGCGATGTGCTTTTGGGTAAGGCTGACGTGCTGGTATGCGATGGCTTTGCGGGAAATATCGTGCTTAAGGATACCGAGGCGACCGGAAAGGTTGCCGCAGAAATCAGCAAGAAGATATTGGGAGATAAATTCCCCGAAGCTTCCGAATTTCTTTATAAACAGCTTAATACGGCGTTTGATTTCAATTCCCGCGGAGGAGCCACCTTCTTGGGCACAAAAAAGACGGTAGTAAAAATGCACGGTGCCGCCAACAGCAGCACCGCAGTTTCGTGTATTGAACAGGTTTTGCGCCTTTCCGAAAGCGGATTCGATACCGCTGTGGAAAAATCTCTTAATTAAAATCGTGAATATATTTGTGGACGAAATACCGTATAGGTAATCCTATGAGAGCACAAATATTAAATGCAACAAAAAGGGGTATAATTGGTAAAAATGATGTGATCACGGCAGTACCCAAAGCATACAGCGTATAGCGTAATACCGTGTACAGCATATTTCTGCCTCCGTCACGATAATCAACGTTTTTGAAGATAAAGAATTTGTTGATCACATAAGCTGTAACCGCCGCCGCAAATCCCGAGGTAAGCACGTAAAGACTGTCATAGGGTACGTCGGTAACCAGACCGCAAATAAATATGGCAATCTCGGCAAGAATAGCTGTGATAATAGAAGCTTTTGCGGATTTTAACAGCAAACGGTATATCCTTGCGGTATCCTTTACGGGATTAAAATGGGAGGATTTATTACCGTCAATATAAACCGCTTCTATATCAAGAGTTGTGATCGGTATGGCTTGCTTTGAGGCATAGTACAGCATATTCATTTCGTAATCGTACTTTTCGCCCTTTACCTTCAAAAGCCAATCAATGTTGTCTGCTGAAAAACCGCGAAGTCCGGATTGATTGTCTTTGAAATATCTGCCAGTTGAAAGTGTATATATCACTCTTGAAAGATCGTTTCCGAATTTGCTTCTTTTGGGGATTTTTCTGTTAAGCAGACGGGTAGTCAGTACAAATTCTGCGCCGTTTTTCAACGCTTCTCCTACGCGGATAATATCCTTGCATTTGTGCTGACCGTCAGCATCTGCAGTTATAAAGAATTCACATTCTTTAAAATTATCCCGTATGTATTCCATTCCCGTTTTTAACGCTCTGCCTTTACCTTGGTTTTTGTTATGACAGATCACCGTTGCGAATGCGGACGCCTTTAAAAACACGTTATCGTATTCGGCGCCGCTTCCGTCATTTACTATCAAAACGTCAAAACCGCAGTTTTGAAGCTTACGCGCAAGGTTACACATTTCGTTATCCGGCTTATACGCCGGTATAAGGACTACTTCCTTCATTCTTCACCGTTTTCCGCCGCTTGTGCAGCTTTGTCAAAAAAATCAGTAATAATACTTAGTAAATCTTGGTTTGCTTTTCCGTCGGTATCAAACAGAACTCCGGTATGGGAATCCGCATTTTCGCTGTTATAATCCTGTATTTCGGTTATGAATTCTGTGTTTTCAACGTGGGAAACAATGGAAAATCTGTTTGCAGGTACAATTTCATCCTCTGCGGAATGAATTATCAAAGCGGGTATATTGTGCTCGGCAAGGGTTTCTGCGGCAGAAATATTTACCGCTTCCGTTCCGAAAATACTCACTTGATACAGCCACAAAAGGGGATAATTTGTATATGCAACGTTGCCTATAACCTTTGCGGCAGGCATCATCACGCCTTCCATCGCGCTGTTAATTCCGTTAACCGAAGCTACTGCGGTTATATCGTGTCCGTAATGGACGGCGCAGCACGCTGCATAGCCGCCTCTGCTATGCCCGAACAGAAAGATTTTATCAAACCCGAAATTGTCTTCCTCTGAAATAAAATCCAGCGCCGAGTTCAGGTCAACTAATATACGGGAAAAACCGATACTGCTCTTTCCCTCGCTGCTTCCGCAGCCGGTGGGATCAAAAATAAACACACCGTATCCGCTTTCCGTAAAGCTTTTAATCTGCCAAAGATAGTTTTCCGTTGTGGCGTTCATTCCCTGAACAAAAACTACCAATCCGCTTTTTGTGTCATTTTCTGCGGGGTATAAATAACCCGCAAGCTCGTATTCACCGGATAAAAAGAATAATTCTTTTCTCTTTTCGTTAAGATACGTTAATTCTTCATCAAGTAAAATATCTTTATTTTCGTATCTGGGAAAGGATGCGTCATATATCAACTTGGTCGCGCCTGCGGAAACGATCAAAAGAGTAATTGCGATAATAACAGTAACGTACAAAATTCGTCCAAAAGTCCTTTTTATACCTTTTTCCATTATTATCACCGCCTTTTTCGGTATTATTAGTTTTAAAAAATCCCAAAACGGAGTCTTTTGAAAATGCTTTATTCTCCCAAACAAATTCAAGTAATTAAAGAAGATGAATATCTTGGCCGTATCTGCGAGGTGGAGGATATTCTTTCCCAATGCGCATCAGAGGGAACTTTTTGTTCATTTGACGGAGTGCGTATCTTTTACAGAAATTATCTCGTTCAAAATCCCGTGGGTAGTATAGTAATAGTTCACGGTTTTACGGAATATTCTAAAAAATATACCGAGCTGGCGTGGTATTTCATAAATAAAGGATATAACGTGTTCACCTACGATCACCGCGGTCACGGTCTTTCCGAAAGACAGGTCGAGGGATACGAGCTTGCCCACGTCAACAGCTTTGAGGATTACGTCAAAGACCTGGAAACTTTTGTGGATAATATAGTAATTCCCGTAGGCGGAAAAGAAAACGTTAATATTTTTTCTCATTCAATGGGCGGAAGCATAGCGACTCTGTATCTTACGCGTTGCGGTGAAAAGATATCCCGCGCAGTGCTTTCTTCACCTATGGTTTTTCCTTTTACCAATAATTGCCCCATATTCCTGCTCAAGCTTATGCTCAAGGCAGGCGCGGCAAAGCACGGATGGGCTTCAAGGTTCAGATACGCTTCGGATTTCAATCCCGATCCTCCCTTTGATAAATGCCACGATACCAGCTATCCCCGTTTCAGACACAATCTTGACGTGCGCCTTTCGGATAAACGGTATCAGACCTCATCCTCAACCAACCGCTGGATGTACGAGGCTGTAAGCGTGGGAAATAAAATGCTTAAAGCAAAAGAGCTCAAAAAGGTTTCTTCCAAGGTGCTTGTAATCAATTCCGCGTTGGATACAGTCGTTCGCAGAAAGCCTCAGGAAAAGCTTGCAAAGCTTTTGGGATGCGAGTTCATAAGTATAGAAGGCGCAAAACATTCTGCATTTATCTGCGTATCCGAAAAGCTGGAAAAATATTTGCAAACCGTGTTTGCTTTCTTCGAGTCCTGATGATTACAATCAAACTATATATTACTATAAATAAAGCAAAAAATCAATAATAATATATAATCAGACGTAAAAAGATAAATTTGTTCATATTTTTGTAAAAAATATTGCATTTTTCAGCCGTTGCATATATAATGTTTTCGTAAGGAGGCTGCTTTATGGAACATGTCAAAAACAATGAACCCATCGCTCCGTCCAATGTTTTGACTTTGGGTATAGTGGCTGCGGCGCTTTCTTCTTACGGACTCCCCGGCATTATTTTGGGGATTATCGCTCAGAAAAAGGTTAAAGCTTATCTTGCGCAAAATAACGGTGTAACTTGTAACAAGGTTATGGTTGGCAGTATTCTGTCCAAGGCAGGTATATACGCCGGAATAGGATATAGCCTCTTTTGGACGTATTATCTGTGCCTTGTAGCGTTACAGTATTCTTTTTTTGCGTTTTATGTTCTTATGATATTCGGCAATCTTTTTTCCTTTTTCCGCTAAAGTTTATAAATAATTTTTTGGAGGATATATTTTATTATGGACAACAACTACAACGCAACCAACACTCCTGCTGTAGCACCTTCCGATTCCAGCGTCTTTGTTTTCGGTCTGCTCTCCCTCGTTCTTCCCGTACCTTTGGTAGGACTTATCTTTGCTATAATCGCTCGTAATAAGGCAAAGAAGCTTTCCGAGCAGGGTGTTCTCACCGGTATTACAAAGGTTGGTAAGATTCTTTCCACCATCGGCTTTATCATCAACCTTATCAGCGTTATCGGTACCGTAGCTTATCTTATATTCTACGTTGTTTACATAGTATTGATACTCGGTCTTGCAGGCATGTCCGCTTCCCAGTATATGATACCCTTGTTCTTCTTTTAATTAAGTAAAAAATCCCGCTTTGCGCGGGATTTTTTGTGCTGTTTTATTCCGTTACGGTTTGTGCCGCTTTCAGTATACCGTACTTACCGCTTTCATAGGTAAGTCCGCCCTGAAGATATGCGATATACGGGGGACGTACGGGTCCGTCGCAGGAAAGTTCAATGGACGATCCTTGCGTAAACGCACCTGCCGCCATTATGACTCTGTCATTGTATCCGGGCATTTCCCAGGGAACGGGGGCTACGTGGGCATCAACGGGGCTTCCCGCTTGAATTCCAAGACAGAATTTCACCAAAGCGTCCTCGCTGCCTAAAGTAAAGGTCTGGATAATATCCGATCTTTTTTCATCATATCTCGGCGATACGGTAAAGCCCAGCTTTTCAAAAATTCTGGAAGCAAATACTGCGGTCTTTACAGCCTGAGCCACGGTGTGGGGCGCGTAAAACAGACCTTTTATCATGCTTTTTGTCTGTCCCAGCGAAGCCCCGCATTCAAGGCCTACACCTACAGTCGAATATCTGTAAGACGCAAGCTCAACCGCTTTTGCGCTTCCTACAAGGTAACCGCCGGATTCAGCCATTCCGCCGCCTGCGTTTTTGATAAGAGAACCTACCAAAAGGTCGGCCTTCGGCTCGGTTTCCTCGGTAAACGCACCGTAGCAGTTGTCGACCATAACGTATGCGTTCGAGCATTCCCGCACCGTATCGCAAATGCGGTCAATGTCGCTCACCATAAGAGTTCTTCTGGCTGAATAACCCTTACTGCGCTGTACGAATACTACTTTAATGCTTTTATCTTCGGTAAGAGCATTTTTTATTTCATCGTATCTCGGATAACCGTTTTCGTCCAGATCGATCTGCTTGTATCCGATACCAAAATCGTTAAGCGAACCGTCGCCGTTTCCGCCGGAAATGCCGATAACCTCGTCCAGCGTATCGTAAGGCTTTCCCGCTACCGAAAGAAGTGTATCGCCGGGGCGCAAAAGGGCGTACAAGCCTATAGAAAGAGCGTGTGTGCCGTTTATAATGCTGTGCCGTGCAAAGCCTGCCTCTGCACCGAAAGCATCTGCAAACATCTTGTCGCACAGATCTCTGCCATCATCATTGTATCCGTATCCGCTGGTAGGAGCGAAATGTCTGTCGGAAAGACGGTTATCCGCAAAAACCTTCATTACCTTTTGGGTGTTGATAAATGCGACTTTGTCAATATATTCGAATTGCTCGGCGCAGTCCTTTTCACATTCCGCTGCCAGAGCCAAAAGCTTTTCAGAAAACATATTTTTTAAAATCCTTCTTCTATAATTGCCGCAAGCAGATCTACGCAAGCGTTAACGTCAGCCATATCCACCGTTTCGACGGGGGTGTGAATATAGCGGGTGGGGATGGAAATACATCCGGTAAAGGCACCTGCGCAGGCGGTCTGCATAGAGGACGTGTCCGTTCCTCCAGCGGTGAGCACCTCGTACTGATGCTTAATACCGTGCTTTTCGGAAAGCTCGGTCATTCTGTTAATAACGCTTCTGGAGCAAATTACCGAGGAATCCTTTATCTTTATCGCCGCGCCTTCGCCCAATTTAACGGTCATCTTGGGGCCGCCGATCATATCTCCGGTGTGAGTAACGTCAAGCGCGATACCGTAAGTGGGCGCGATTCCGAAAGCGGCGGGCTTGCTTCCTCTGCATCCAACCTCTTCCTGCACGGTGAACACGTAATATGTATCGTATGCGGGAGTTCCTGCCTTTTTCGCCGCCTCCAGCGTTATAGCGCAAGCAAGGCGGTCATCAAACGCCTTTGCGGCAATGCGGTTGTTCATAAGACGGGTTATTCTCTGTTCAAGCGCGCAAACGTCGCCGATTTTAACCTTCTTTTCAGCTTGAGTTTTGTTTTTTGCACCGATATCCACTACCATGGATTTTACGGAAATATCTTCCTTTTTCGCACCCATATCCAAAACGATAATTCCCTTGGTACCGTTAGCGAATACTACCGTTCCGTATGAGGAAGCCACCGCGTTTATACCGCCGATATTGGTTACGCGGATAAGACCGCTTTCCTCAACGTATGTAACCATAAAGCCGATCTCGTCCATATGGGCGGCGGTCATAAGACGCTTTGAGCTGTCCGCACCCTTTTTAAAAGCAATTACATTACCCACAGCGTCGATCTCAACACTGTCGCAATAGGGGGCGATATCATCGCAAATAATTTGTGCAAGAGGATTTTCATATCCCGAAACCGAAAAAGCGGAAATATATTTTTTAATTGTATTATACATTATTCGTAGCTCCTGTCTGTAAGTGCTTTAAGCAGCTTTATAACCTGCTCCATATCGTCTGTTCTGCAAACGTTGCAAGGGGAGTGGATGTATCTTGTTGGTGCGGAAACCGCCAGAACCTTCGCTCCCGTAAGTGAAAGCTGGAACGTTCTGGAATCGTTGCTTCCTGTAGGCAGACGCTTGAGCTGGTATTTAATACCGTTCTCTTTTGCCGTGCTCACCGCTGTATCCACAAAATCCTTATCGTATATCGTTCCTCTGTCCATAACGGAGATCACCGCCCCATCTCCCGGCGTACAAGGGGAAAGGTGCGGGGGAGTTATCCTTTCGTCCCCTGCGGCGGTGGCTTCGCATACGATTGCGTAATCCGCACACAGCTTGTAAGCAGCGGTCTGTGCGCCTCTGCTTCCTACCTCTTCCGCAGTGGTGAAAGCAAAATACGTATCGTATTCGATCTCACCACGTATGATCTCAACCAGCGCGGCACATCCGAATCTGTCATCCAGCGCCTTTGAGGATACGAAAGAACCATCTTTTCTGAAGTTGGGACGGAACACCGCGCAATCGCCTACGCCTACGTATCTCATAGCGTCTGCTTTATCGTATGCGCCGATATCCAGATAAAGCTGGTTTATGGGAGGGCACATTCCTCTCTCTTCCGGCTTTTGGTTATGTATAGCCTTTGAGCCGATAACAGCGGAAATACCCTGCTCACCGAATTCCATATATTTACCGCACAGATCCTTGGATTCAATTCCGCCGATCGTACCGAAGTGGAGTAAACCCTCTTGTGTAACGTAATCTACCATAACGCCCACTTCATCCATGTGAGCGCAAAACACAACACGGTTGGCGCGGGTCTTTTTACCTTTTTTGAAGCAAATGAGGTTTCCCGTTTTATCGGTCTTGTATTCGCAAAAACCGTCTATATCTGCAATAATATTTCTGCGGATCTCGTCCTCCATTCCCGAAGGACCGAAGGTATCACAATATTTCTTTAATCTTTCAAGCATTGTTTTCTACCTCCATAGTCTTAATTACCTCCGCTAAAAGATTAGCGGCGGCATCTACGTCCCGCAGGGAAATAACCTCTGTGTATGTGTGCATACTGCGCAAGGGAATGGATATGAGTGCCGCAGGCACGCCTTCGCGCACCAAAGCCAGAGCGTGTGTGTCCGTACCGGTGTGGCTGGGCTCGCCCAATAACTGTATTTTTATATTCTTTTCCCGGGCTGTACGGATAATCTTTTTGGTAAACCTTCTGTCTGCCGTGGCGGAATAAGATACGGTACAGCCTTCTCCCAAAACGCAATCCTTTCTCCATTCGGGCATATCAGGTCCGTATGCGCCGCATACGTCCAAAGCTATTGCGTAATCGGGGTCTATATACCATCCGCCCGTCCGTGCGCCGATATATCCAATCTCTTCGCCGCCCGCAAAGTGAGCGTAAATATCAACGTTAAGGTCGGTGTCCTTAAGCTTTTCTACAGCAAGAAGTATGGATGCGATACATATCTTATCATCCATCTGGGGAGATGCCATTCTGTCGTTTTTCAGCAGAACGGGCTGTGCTGAAAATGACACGGGCGTACCTATCGGTATTTTTTTCTTTACCTCGTCCTCGTCAAGATATGTGCTTATCATCAGACTTTCAAGCTTAATGGGTGCGTTTGCGTTTCCGCCCTGTCTTAAGTGAGGGGATACCGAGGAGATCACGCCCTCAATCGTTCCGTCGGGGCAATGTATATGTACGCCGTTGGCGCACAGCACGCGGGTATCAATACCGCCTACCGCCGCAACCTTCAAAAATCCCGCGCCCGCGTATCCGTTAACAACGAATCCTATCTGGTCAAGATGTGCATCAAGCAACACCTTCGGCGCGTTTTCTTTTCCGCATCTCTTTATGCCTATAAAGCTTCCCGTGGGCAGGGTAACTGTTTCGTCAAACATATCGCCGCAGATTTCTTTAAGCCCGTCAAACGCCATGTCCTCGTTACCGGAAACGCTGGGCAAAGCGGCAAGCCTGCAAGCAAGACCGTATATATTTTCCATATAACCACTCCTTTTATTATTTTAAAGCGATTTAACGCAGTTTTGTAATTATAATTCTTTTCCCATAAAACGCAAAGGCAGTTTTCCGAAATTCACAGTTTGAACAGCGTTTATAATTTCCGATTTGCGTTCTTCGGCATCGGGCAAATCGCACACAATGTCGTTTAAATCGTAAGGACCGTTGCGGAAATGACCCACGGACGCGCCGTGAAACTCACCGTCGATAAGGAGATATTGCAACGGCTCGCAGTCATATTCAAGTCCGTCGGTAAGACGTTTTGCATAATCCTTCAAAATATATTCGTGGGATTTATAGAGAAAATCGTTTCTGTGAAGCGCATATACGAAATGCATTTCTTTCGGTTCGTAGTTTTCGAGCAATTCCGAGTCGCTTTTGAGCATAAATCCGTTATCCGATGAAATCAATATTCCATCGGCTACCAACTCGCTGACGGCGAGTTTAATTTCTTTTTCGGTCAGTTTGTAAAACGATTTTGCCATCGCGGTATCAAACCAAACAAGACGGTAAGCAAAACGCTGTAATACTATTTTCAACGCTTCGTGCCGTGTGAGTTTTTCAACGTTTACGTTGGGAAACATCTCGTCGAATCTGTACCATCCTCTGTCCCAATCTCCGTCATACTGATCTTCGTATATAAGGAACGCTTCCTGCAGACGATGTAAAGCAGGGGTTATCTCTTTAACAAGCAGACCGGTTTCTTCCTTCATTTGCTGAATATTTAAAGGTCCTATTGACTGTATCAGTTCGAGCAACTGAAGCTGTGCCAACGTGGGACTTTTTAGCGGCTTACGGTAAAGTGCGGTAAAAAGCTCCATATCTTCAGGCATTATCCAGCCCAGATTTCCGCCGCCGAATCTGCCTTTTATTAACAATCTGTCGTATTGTCTGTCTTTGTTAAACTCAATATCGTTAAAATTTGCACGGAACGAAAGCGTAGGCGGCTCACCGAACCCGTTCCAATATACGTTCTGTCCCGGTTGCAAATCTCGGTAAAGGTTTATGTATTCGCTTTCGTCAGCCTTGTTAATAAAGCATTGACGCTCCATACGGAGAGAGATTATTTTTGAGTTCATAGTTACACCATTATTATCAATCGTCATTCTCGTCAAAATATATACAGTGCTTTAAGCACTCACCGCAGTTCGTACAGCTTTGATCGACAACAGGAGAAGGAAATCCGTTATTATTTTTCTCAAACGTAATATGCTCACAGTTACAAGCACGACAACCGGTGCATAAACCTGATTTGACAACTTTTGTAATGTTGTTCATTTTAATTCTCCTATCCATTTTAACATTGCCTTCAATTTTACCGGAACGTTTTAGTTTAACAAGCATCTTGAGTGTCTTATCGAGCGAACTTAACATATGACCCCGATGTTTTAACTTTATGTCAAATCAGAATCGTTGATTTTTCGCTCGATTTCAATTATTTTGTTTGCATACAGTCTTACAAAATCTTGTATGTTTTCATTATTGTTAAGACCCGCAATAAAGTTGTTTGTTTCTTCTCGTCCTTTAGAGAGAACATCGCGGTAAGTAGCCCATTTGCGCTCGCAACGAAGAAAAAGGTTAATCGTTACCGCCAATATAGCGATCACCGAAGCGTAAATTGAATAATTATCATTATTCGAACCTACCCAATACACGCTTATACAGCTGAAAAGAATGCTGGATAAGTTTAAAATATAGTGTAGGATGGTGTAGAATACAGTCATAGTATTCCATCCTTTTACTTTTCTCAGGGATATTACTGTCAAATTGATTAAACTCTCGTCTCTGTTTTTTAATCGCATCTCTTTCTGCACGCACTTAATGTTGAAATTAAGCTTTTTGGAAGTCAGATAGTACGTTAAGCAAAAGATCAGAATTGCAGCAGTCAATAAAGCAAGCGTTATAATAATCCAATAATCCATTTTTACAAACCTCGATTCATACGAAGTATTTGGGTTTCACGATAATTTAGTCGTCCTATGAGAAGCGTTATTTTATCAGTGGAAAGTGACTGTTTTACTATAATTCCTTAACGCAGTTTTTGAATATGTTTCCCCGCTCTTCGAAGTTTCTGAACATATCAAAACTGGCGGCGGCGGGGGAGAGAAGCACGCTGTCCCCCGCTTTTGCAAGGGATGCGGCTTTGTTAACGGCATCCTGCATATCGGATGCTCTCAAAACCGTTCCGTCAAAACCGCAGTTTTTAAGCACGGTTTCGATCTTATCCGCCGTTGCGCCCATAAGCACGCACGCCTTTACTTTGTTGTTAAACAAAGGACCGAGGGGTTCAAGAGGAATATTTTTATCGTATCCACCGCAGATGATAATTACCTTATCCTTAAAGGAATTACAAGCCGCTTCCGTTCTGGTGGGGCTGGAATCTATGGAGGAATTATAATATTTAACACCCTCGTGCTCACGCACAAATTCGCATCTGTGCTCCACGCCGCCGAAATTACGTGCAACCGTTTTTACGGCTTCGGGGGAAACAATACCTGCCGTAGCTGCAACGGCACAGCAGTAATTATATCTGTTGTGGATACCCAGAAGCATTATATCCTCTTCCGCAAGTATCTGTTTGCCGTGGGCATAAATACCGGTACCGTCGTAATAAACGCCGTTTTCAAGTCTTTCTTTGCAGGAAATAAAGGTAACGGTGCGTTCCTTTTCAACAGAAGCGGTATATTCGTTGTCCGCATTTACGATAACCTTGCAGTTTTCGTTAAAGCGGTATATATTTTTCTTGGCGTCAAAATATTCGTCCATATCTGTGTGCCAATCAAGATGGTTGGGAGAAAGATTGGTGAACACCGCCACGTCCGGAGAGTGGTGCATCTTCATAAGCTGGAAGCTGGAGCATTCCATTACCACGTAATCATCGGGCTGTATCTCGTCAAGACATTGGAAGAGATTTTTGCCGATATTTCCGCCAAGCCATACTTTTTTGCCGTCCGCTTCAAGAATTTTTGCAATAAGGGTGGTAGTGGTGGTCTTACCGTCGCTTCCCGTTATACCGAAGGTCTTGCAGGGGCAGAGTGAAAGAAACTCGTTTAGCTCGGTGGTTAGACGTGTACCGTTTTTAACCGCTTTTAAAAGCTCGGGCTTATCGGGACGGACTGCGGGGGCGAGGAAAAGCAGTTCTTCGGTTATGTCCGCAAGATAGTTTGCTCCCGTAAGGTAACGTATCTCCAGTCCCTCAAGCTGTTCAATACCGTATATTTTATCTTTTTCCTTCATATCTCGGACGGTAACTAAAGCACCCGCACCGCAAAAGGCTTTTATAATGGGAATGTTGCTTATTCCCACTCCTATAAAGCCAACGGATCTGCCAAAATATTTACTTGTATATTCATTAAGCATATATCAACACTCACTTTCCATATTCTACATTATAATATATTCGAAAATTTATTTCAACCGTTTGACAAATATATTTTAATATGTTATGATTATCTGCAACCATTTTGAACAATCGCGCGGTAACATACCGAAAGGTCTTACCGTGAGGAAAGTCCGGGCTTCACAGAGCAGGATAACGGATAACATCCGCCGAAGGCGACTTCCGGGCCAGTGCAACAGAAATAAACCGCCTGAATTTTTCAGGTAAGGATGGAAAGGCGAGGTAAGAGCTCACCGGTGTGTCGGAGACGGCACAGCCATGTAAACCCTATCCGAAGCAACACCCAACCGGGCGCTAATGCTTGCTCGGCAGCCCAATCGGGTGGCAAGAGGTGTGTGGCAACATACATCCCAGATAGATGATTGTTCACGACAGAACCCGGCTTACAGAAAAGGTTGCGGAGCCCAACTTCCCGCAAGGAAGTTGGGCAGTTTTATTCGCCGTTTTGCTCAAACGACGAGTTGTATTACTTCGCAGTGATATTCGGCTAACGCCGAGTGATATTGCCTTCGGCAATTAAGGCGAAGAAAATATCACTGAAACCGTAAGGTTTCAATAACACTATTGCCTTGAGGCAATAATATCACTCCGACAAAGTCGGAATAACACTTGAACAATCAACGGCAAATATATAATGATATTTGGTAGTAATTATTTTTGGAGCTTTAATATGACAGAAAATATATCTATTTTGGAAGAACGGATTTCAGCACAAGAGTATATTGATTTTCTTAAAAGAACTGACTTGGGTTCACAGTATCCTAAGGAGCGATTCAATGATCGAGTTGTTAAACTTGTCAACACTGTATCAATTAGTCTTGTGGCGAGAAACGAAAGTAATACCGTCGTAGGTGTTTTGTTTGGCTTGACAGACTTCGCGTATTGGCTTTTTGTAACAGATTTAGGCGTAGACAGAGCATATACAAGGCAGGGCATCGGCAAACGTCTGATGAAAACTGCCCACAAAATTGCAGGCGGCGAAAATAATATAGTGGTTTACTTGAATGCCAATGAGAAGGCTATTCCGTTTTATGAAAAACTGGGCATGAAAAAATCCGTGAATGCAATGCAGTACGATAAAATAGAGTGGACTGAATTTGTGGTAGAATAGCCGATTCAATTCGTAGAATAGAAGAACCGGCTGAACTTGAAATTCTGTCGGTTTCTAATAGCTTTACGTGAAGTAGCTTTTTTATAGGCAAAGAAATTTGTTGACAACAGCAAAGTTATAGGATATAATAATAGCAGTAAAACTATAAGAGGTATACAAGTGCTCATACAGCTTGAACAATCAAAGCAATCTATCCGTGAACTTGAAGCGGGTATAAAGGAATTGGGCGTTTCTATCAAGGTTGATGAACTCAAAACAGAAGTCGCTTCTCTTGAGGAACAGGTCAACGCTCCCGATTTCTGGTCCAACGCAGAGAATTCGCAAAAAGTACTTCGTTTAATGAAGCAGAAAAAAGGACTTTTGGATAAATATCTTTCCCTTGTCAAGTCCTTCGATAACGTGTCGCAGCTTGTCGATATGGCGATCGAGGAAGAGGACGAGGATATGGCGGAGGAAATACTTTCCGAGCTTGCCGCCGTTTCCGAAGAGTATGAAAGACAAAAAATAGAAATTCTCCTTTCCGGCGAATACGACGGAAACAACGCCATCCTTTCCATTCATCCCGGCGCAGGCGGAACGGAGGCGCAGGACTGGGCGGAAATGCTTTACAGAATGTATTGCCGCTACGGCGAGCGTAAACGCTTTAAGGTAAAGGTTCTGGATTATCTTGACGGGGACGAAGCGGGAATTAAAAGTGTTTCCATCCTCATTTCGGGAGAGAATGCATACGGATATCTCAAAAGCGAATCAGGCGTTCACCGTCTGGTAAGAGTTTCTCCCTTTGATTCATCGGGAAGAAGACATACTTCCTTCGCATCCGTGGAGGTTATGCCCGAGTTTAATGATGAAATTAAGATTGAAATTAACGAAGCAGACCTCAAGATAGATACTCACCGCGCTTCCGGCGCAGGAGGTCAGCACGTTAATAAGACCGACTCCGCTATCCGTATAACCCACATACCCACTGGTATCGTGGTGGGCTGTCAGACCGAGCGAAGCCAGATACAAAACCGCGAGACCGCAATGCGAATGCTCAAGAGTAAGCTGCTGGAGATAAAAGAGCGCGAGCATCTCGAGAAGATCGATGATATCGTGGGAACAAAAATGAATATCGAGTGGGGCTCCCAGATACGGTCTTATGTGTTTATGCCCTATACTCTGGTAAAGGATAACCGCACGGGTTGCGAAACAGGTAATATTTCCGCTGTTATGGATGGGGAAATAGATGAGTTTATCAACGCATATTTAAAATATAAATGCCAACAATAACCATAAACGGAGGGTAAAAAATGAAAAACAAGAAACAGGTATTTGGAATTGCATTCGTAGCACAGGCACTTACTTGCCTCGTACTCAGCATCATTCTTTGGAACAAAAATAAAGTTCTTGCAAGAACCTTTGCCGTTGTATCCGCACTTGGCGGCGCGGCAGGAACTTACTTCCTTCTTTCTGACAGAATTCAGAAAAAACTTGCAAGCTGCTTTAGCGACGGTGAAGAATTCGAAGACGATTTCGAAGACTTCGACGTATGCGAGGACGATATTCTTTGCACCTTCGAAGGCGAAGACGAAGACCTCGAGCCTATGCCCGCACTTTAATTCAATATTACACATTTCGGACGGACAGTTATTCTGTCCGTCTTTGCTTTTTGCAAAAACTCACGGAATAATTGTAATCATACAATTTTCAGTTGATTGCCAAAAATTAAAACGGTGGTATAATTATTTTTGGTAATAAAGGAGGCGGTGAAAATGATAGAGCTTAAAAACGTTTCAAAGACCTTTAAGGTAGCAAAGCGCAAAGCGGGCTTCGGACAAGCCGTTAAGGCTTTGTTCAGCAAGGAATATACCTATGTACGTGCGTTGCAGGACGTATCGTTTACAGTAAATGACGGCGAGATGGTGGGGTATATTGGTCCCAACGGGGCGGGAAAATCCAGTACCGTAAAGATTATGAGCGGAATTCTCACTCCCGACAGCGGCGAATGTATCATAAACGGCAGAGTTCCTTGGAAGGAAAGAGTTGATCACGTCAAGGAGATCGGCGTGGTGTTCGGACAGCGCTCCCAGCTTTGGTGGGACGTTCCCGTTATCGACAGCTATGAACTTATCCGCGATATTTATAAGGTGGAGAGGGCCGCATACAAAAAGACTCTGTCCGATCTCACGGAACTGCTCGATCTGGGCGAGATCTTGAAAACCCCCGCACGCCAGCTTTCCTTGGGGCAGAGAATGCGTTGCGAGATCGGCGCATCCCTTTTGCACAACCCCAAAACACTTTTTCTCGATGAGCCGACTATCGGTTTGGATGCGGTTTCAAAGATCGCGGTGAGGGAGTTTATAAAAACCGTGAATAAGGAAAACAAGACCACTGTTATCCTTACCACCCACGATATGCAGGATATAGAGGCTCTTACCGAAAGAATATTGCTTATCGGAAAAGGACGTATTCTTTTGGACGGCTCTCTTGCCGACCTTAAAAACCGACATTCCTCATATAAAACCCTCACGGTGGATTATATCGGTGAAAAGCTTCCCGTGTGCGATGATTTTACGGTGGTAAAGGATCTTAACGGCCACGGCGAGATAATAATAGATATAAGCCGAATTTCCGTTTCCCGCGCTATATCCTTTATTTCACAAGGTGTGGAGATAAAGGACGTTTCGGTTACGGGAGAAACTATAGACGAAACCGTGGTTTCTCTTTATAAGGAATTTGCCATATGAGAAAGTATCTGTCTTTTTTCAGAATTCGGTTTATTGCAGGTCTGCAATATCGTGCCGCCGCCTGGGCGGGAATAGCAACCCAGTTTGCTTGGGGCGGAATGAACATACTTATGTTCCGCGCATTTTATATGGAAAACACAGATGTGTTTCCTATGCCATTTGATTCTCTTTCGTCTTATATATGGCTGCAGCAGGCGTTTCTGGCGCTCTTTATGGCGTGGTTTTTCGATTCGGAGATATTCGATTGCATCGTTTCGGGTAATATCGCCTACGAGCTGTGCCGTCCTATCGATATCTACAATATGTGGTTTACCAAGAATACGGCTACAAGACTTTCCCGTGCCGTGCTTCGCTGTCTGCCCATACTTATTTTCGCCGCAGTTTTGCCGCACCCCTACGGTATTTCATTGCCCGTAGACTGCCTGTCCTTTGTATTGTTCTTGGTTTCAATGCTCTTGGGACTGTTTGTTATCGTCGCTTTTTCAATGCTGGTACACGCCTGCGCATTTTTTACGGTTTCTCCCAAGGGAATACGTGTGCTTGCCACCTCGGTAATAGAATTTTTCAGCGGTGCGCTTATACCTATTCCGTTTTTCCCCCTTTGGCTTCAGCCGTTTATATACGCTCTGCCCTTTGCGTCAATGCAGAATACACCGTTTTTAATTTATACCGGCTACTTAAGCGGTATGGAAGCGTTGAAAAGCATTGCTTTGCAGATCGTCTGGCTTTCGGTTATGTGGTGCGCGGGCAAGCTTATTTTCCGCTATGCACTTAAAAAAGTAGTTGTGCAGGGAGGGTAGTATATGGTATTATATTTTAAATACATAGGTATGCTGTTAAAATCCCAGATGCAGTATAAAGCCTCCTTTTTTATGACGGCGGTAGGGCAGTTTCTCATATCCTTTACCACTTTTTTAAGTATGGCGTTTATGTTTTCCCGCTTTAATTCGGTAAACGGCTTTACCTTTTCGGAAATACTTATATGCTTTTCCGTGGTGTTAATGGCTTTTTCTCTTACCGAATGCTTTTTCAGAGGATTTGACGTGTTCCCCCGCCTTATAAAAAGCGGCGAGCTTGACCGTATCCTTTTGCGTCCCCGCAACGAGATGTTTCAGGTTCTCGCTTCGGATATGGACCTTTCCCGTATCGGCAGACTTTTGCAGGCGGTGGTAATGCTGGCTTACGCCTTTATCACCTGCGACATCCGGTGGACGGGCTTTAAAATAATAACTGTAGTGTTTATGATATTGGGCGGCGTAGGCGTCTTTACGGGGCTGTTCGTGCTGTATGCGGCTTTTAGCTTTTTCACCATAGAGGGCTTGGAATTTATGAATATCTTTACCGATGGTTCCCGTGAATTCGGTAAATATCCCGTTTCCATATACGGAGAGGGAATGTTAAAATTCTACACCTTCGTTGTTCCCATCGCACTGTTTCAGTATTATCCCTTTTTGTATCTTATCGGAAAAAGCGAAAACGTATGGTACACGCTGCTCCCGCTTCTGGGCTTTGTGTTTATCATCCCGTGCTATGCGTTTTTCAGATTCGGTTTAAGAAAATATAAATCCACGGGAAGCTAAAGGAGTTTAAAATGAGAAAATATTATGAAGCATACGATGAACGCTACAAAGCGGTACATCAAAAGAATTTAAGGTGGGTGGGGGAAGAAAGCTCCCCAATCGTTACGGAGATAGTGCAAAAATACGGCATCTCCAAGGAAAACACCCTTTTGGAGATCGGATGCGGAGAGGGCAGGGACGCTGCTCATTTGCTTAAAAACGGCTATAACCTGCTGGCAACCGATGTTTCGCCCGAAGCAGTTAACTTTTGCAAATCACAGTACAAAGCGTATGCGGATAACTTTCAATTACTTGATGCGGTAAGTGGAACCCTTGATAAAAAGTTCGATTATATCTATTCCGTTGCGGTTATTCATATGCTGGTGCCCGACGAAGACCGAAAAGCATTTTATTCCTTTATAAAAGAGCATCTTGCGGAAAACGGCATCGCCCTTATCTGCACAATGGGGGACGGTAAAATGGAACGAAGCACCGATATTTCCATAGCCTTCGACCTTGGAGAACGTGTTTGCGAAGGGAAAACAGTCCTCGTTGCCGAAACCTCCTGCAGAATAGTAACCAACCAAATCTTTGAAAAAGAGTTAAAAGATGCAGATCTTGAAATTATCGAGCAAGGCTTTACCTCCATAGAAAACCATTTTCCCTTTATGATGTACGCAGTCGTTAAATAATCAAAGGTAAGAGCGTTGTTTTATGTTTATTTGAGTTGAATCGATAAAGGAGGATAAATGTATATAGAAACAAAAAGGCTTATCGTTCGTGATTTTAACGAGAACGATGTTAACGCCTTATATAGAATAAAAACCGATGAACAGGTTTTAAAGTTTGCACCGGATTTTTTAGAAGTCGAACTTGATACAGCAGATACTATAAATCATATTAACCATTTCAACCAACTCGAAAACGATGGAGATATTGATACCTGGCGTTGTTATGCAATCGAACACAAGCAAACACGCGAAGTTATGGGGTGTCTGTGCTTTTGCAAGGAAGATATGCTGTTTGAATATGAGCTTGGTTGGATGATGATTGGCGATTATACCAAGAACGGTTACGCTTCCGAGGCAGCCGAAGCTTTTGCCGAGTGGTTTTGCTGGAAATATGGTATTGATTATCTTATCGCAGTTATGGATGTGGATAATACTGCATCTTTCCGTTCCGCTGAAAAAGCAGGTTTTAAGTTGTTTGAAAAGCGCACTGTTTACGATTACTCATATAATCGTTATGGCGACGATTACTATTATTTGAGACGCTATTCTTCCAAATGCACACTTGCTGATAAATTCTATGGTGATTCACCTTATGAAGGCCGTTCTGTGAAAGGCGGTGATCAGTAATGGTCAATGCTATTGAGAAAATCGTTAGAGAAACCTTTAATTGTAATGCGACCGAAATCAAACAATTTAAAAATGTCGCAAATAACAGCGTTTATTCTTTTAAGTGTAATGATAAACGATATATTTTCAAGTTTTTCAGAAATGAATATTGGCCCGAGGATGGAAAACTGCAATTTGTAAATCAACTGCTTTTAGAAAATGATATTCCCTGTGCCGAACTTATAACTTTTACTCGTGATAATCCTGAATTCCCGAATGGTTATTTAATCGAACAAGAGTTAAATGGTATTACTGCTGACAAACTGCAATTTACACAATCAGATGAAATCGAATTTTATAAAAAACTTGCTGTCCTTGTATCAAATATACACCAAATCTCTATAAAGGGATTTGGGTATATCGGTGACGGAGAAGGTGATAGCGAAAGTATGCATTCCTTTTTCGATGATGAGTTTGATGATCGAACCGAGCTATTAATAGAAAAAGGCGTTTATACCGAAACAGAATTGCAAGAAATGAAAAAGGTTTTGTTGAATACACTAAAATGTTTCGATGATTTGCCTTCAGTACTCTGTCACGGAGATTTGTCTACAAAGAATGTTATTGTTCAAGATAACGGCGAGCTCGTTCTGATAGATTGGGACGATGCTATGTCTTATAATTGGATGGCAGATATTGCACGATTCACCTTTTGGATGAAAACGAATTACAGCGAGCAAGATTATTTGCAATTCAGAAATGCATTTTTAGATAGTTATAACGGCTATCGAAAAGATGAATTTGCTGCTTTTGAAAAAGCGTTTCATATTTTTATTTCATTGGATTTTCTAAACTTTGCAATAAATATCGGAGATTCGAATATTCAACAATTTTCCAAAGAGTATTTAACACAACTTATATAAAAAACAAGGCAGAGGTCAAAGCGTGTTGTCCTTAACGGAGAAATACGAAAACCGAGTAGGATGACAGAAAAACCAGCAATTTAGTCAGACGGCTATATTGCTGGTTTTTTCGTATAATAAGCAAGTGAATTTTGTGAATGAATAAAGTGCACATTTTTTTGGTTTTCGCTGGATATATCAAAAAAGATGTGGTATTGTGTGTGCTTGCCGAAGGAGGCAAGTACAGTGAGTAGCGAAAAAATCAAGGAAATTGGAAGGCGGATACGGCGCATCCGAAAAGTCAATAAAATAACGCAAGAACAGTTAGCGGAGATGATCAATGTCTCCGTTCCATA